>JAPLOE010000164.1 GCA_026692705.1 Planctomycetota bacterium | reverse complement strand
TACCGCATCGACTGCCTCGGGCTGGAGAGCGTGCCGGGCTGGGCGACGCCGACGAAGATGCGCATCGTGGCGGCGGAGCCGCGGCGCAGCCTGCAGCAGGTGCTGCGCGTCGATCGCGAGCCCGCGGGCGCGGCGCCGGCGGAGGTGCGCGCGCGCGTGCGCGAGCGGCTCGTGTCGATGGCGGCCTCGACCGACGCGCTGATCGTGTCGGATTACGACTACGGGATGGTCGATGCGGAACTGGGCGCCGTGTGCGCGCGGCTGGCGGCGAGTGGGCACGTGGTCGTGCTCGACCCGCGCTCGACGATCCAGGGCTGGTCGGGCGTGACGGCGATGACGCCGAACCTCGGCGAGCTCGCGAGCTTCACCGGGCGCCGCGTGGACCAGCTCGAGGACCTGCGCGACGTCGCGCAGGCGGCGGCGGAGCTGCTCGAGCGCGTCGCGATGCGCTGGCTGCTCGTCACGCGCGGCAACAAGGGCATGGCGCTGTTCGGCGAGGGCTGCCCCGCGCACGGCATCGTCGTCGAGGCTTCGGGCACGGGCAACGTGACCGACGTGACCGGAGCAGGCGACACGGCGGCGGCGGTGTTCGCGCTGTCGCTCGCGGCGGGAGCGGAGGCTCCGCAGGCGATGGCGCTCGCCAACGCGGCCTCGGGCGTCGTCGTGATGGAGCAGGGCACGGCGACGTGCTCGCCCGAGCAACTGCGCTCCGCATTCCCCCTCGCGCCGGTGCCCGTGCGGCAACCATGAGCGCGACGAAGCGGCTGTGGGAGCGCGCGGAACTGGCGGGTGAGCTCGAGCGGATCCGTGCGGCGCGGCCCGGCGCGCGCGTGGTGCTCGCCAACGGCTGCTTCGACCTGCTGCACGTCGGCCACGTGCGGTATCTCGACGATGCGCGCTCGCGCGGCGACGTGCTCGTGGTCGCGCTCAACTCCGACGAGTCCGTGCGCGCGCTGAAGGGGCCGACGCGGCCGCTGATGCCGCTCGAGGAGCGTGCGGAAGTCGTGGGGGCGTTGCGTTGCGTCGACTACGTGCTCGCGTTCGCCGAGCGCGACATGGAGGCGACGCTGCGCGCGCTGCGGCCGGACGTGCACGCCAAGGGCACGGACTACACGGTCGACACGGTGCCCGAGCGCGGCGTAGACCGCGAGCTCGGCATCGAGGTCGCGATCTGCGGCGATCCCAAGGACCGCTCGTCGACGGGGTTCGCGCAGCGGCTGGGGAGCGGGAACGCGTGAGCGAAGTCGCTCCGCCGACCCGCGCGCGGCTGGCGCTCGCGTGGCTCCTGTGGCTGCTCGGTTCGTGCCTCGGCACGGTGTGCGGCATCGGCGGCGGCACGTTCGCCACGCCGATCCAGCACTACCTGCTGCGCATTCCGCTGCGGCAGTCGGTGAGCAACTCGCTCGTGCTCGTGTTCGCGATGACGCTGGTCGCGACGCTGGTCGAGGCCGCTCGCGGCGACGGCGCGATCGACTGGACGGTCGTCGGACTGCTGCTCGTGGGCAGCATCCCCGGCACGCAACTGGGCTACGCGTGGGGCAAGCGCGTTGAGGTGCGCACGCTCAAGCTGATGTTCGTCGTGCTGCTGCTCATCGCGGCCGTGCGCACGGCGACGCTGCGTGGGCAGGGCGGGCCGCTCGAGAATCCCGGCGACGTGGAGCTCGGGAGCTGGGGCACCGCGCTCACGGTCCTGATCGGCTTCGGCGGCGGCTTCATCGCGCCGTTGCTCGGCATCGGTGGCGGAATCCTCGTGATTCCGCTGCTTTTCCTGATGCTGCCCGACATGAGCTACCTCGAGGCGCGCGCCGCGAGCCTCGCGATGAGCATCGTCAACTCCGGCCAGAGCGTGTGGCTCAGCGTGCGTGACGGCCGCATCCAGCTCGAACGCACGGCGCCGATGGCGGCGCTCGCGGTCGTCGGAGCGCTGTTCGGTGCGTGGCTCGTGCACCTGCCGGGCTGGGGCGAGGTCGCGCGCATCGCGCTGACCGTGATCCTCTTGTTCGTGGCCGCGCGTTTTGCGCTCGACGTCAGGAAGCCGTCGTAGGCACGAGCGGGAACGCGAGCGGGATCGTCGCGAGCGCGACCGCCATCACGAGCAGGTCGAGCGCGATGCCGACGCGCAGGAAGTCGGAGAAGCGGTAGCCGCCGGGGCCGTAGACCATCAGGTTGGTCTGGTAGCCGAACGGCGTCGCGAAGCCGCAGGACGCGGCGAACATGATCGCGATCAGGAACGGGTGGTAGTCGAGCCCGAGCTGCTTCGCGGTCGCCATCGCGATCGGGTACATCAGCGCGGCGGTCGCGTTGTTGCTGAGCAGCTCGGTGAGCAGCATCGTCACGCCGTACACCGCCGCGAGCGCCGCCATCGGATGGTTGCCGATCGCGCTCGTGGCTCCGACGGCGATCGCCTCGGCGAGGCCGGTCGAGCGCATCGTCTCGCCGATGCCCAGCGCCGCCGCGATCGTGATCAGCACCTCCCAGTCGATGCTGCGCCGCGCCGCGTTGCCGTTGCAGCAGCCGCTCACGAGCATCGCCGCCGCCGCGAGCAGGCCGGCGTGCACCATCGAGAGCCACTCGAAGCCCGCGACGACCACCATCGCGACGAGGATCGCGATCGCGAGCCAGGCCTTCTCGTGGCCGGGCGGCGTCGAGTCCTCGAGGCGCGACACGAGGAAGAAGTCGCGCGAGTTGCGCTGCTGGTCGGCAAACGACGGATGCGCCTCGAGCAGCAGCGTGTCGCCCGGCTGCAGCACGATGTCGCCGATCTTCTGGCGCAGGCGCTCGCCCTGGCGCGCGACGGCGATCACCGCTGCGTTGTAGACCGCGCGGAAGCGGCCGTCGCGGATCGTCTGGCCCACCAGCGGATTGTTGGGCGACACGACCGCCTCGATCATGCAGCGCTCCGAGCGCGGCGCGTCGAGCTTGAACACCTGGTTGGTCGCCGGGCGCAGGCCACGCAGCTTCTGCAGGTCGAGCACCGAGTCGACGATGCCGACGAACACGAGCCGGTCGCCGCCGCGCAGCACCTCGCTCGAACCGACGGCCGGCAGCACGCGCCCCTCGCGCTCGATCTCCGCGAGGTACATGCCCGGCAGGCCACGCAGGCCCGCGGCCTCGATCGTCTGGCCGACGTAGGCGCTGCCCGCCTCGACTTCCATCTCGACGGTGTACTCGCGCGGGTCGCCGGTGACCGAGATCGACGGCTTGCGCTCGGGCAGGAGCCAGCGGCCGGTGACCACGAGGAACGTGATGCCCGCGATCGCGCACGGCACGCCGACCCACGCGAGGTCGAACATGTTGAACACGTCGCGGCGACCGAGCTCGCCGACCGCGAGGCCGTACACGACCATGTTCGTGCTCGTGCCGATCAGCGTGCAGACGCCGCCGAGGATCGTCGCGTAGGAGAGCGGGATGAAGAGCTTCGAAGGCGCGATCCCCGTGCGCTTGGAGAGGTCGCTCACGACCGGCAGGAACATCGCCACGATCGGCGTGTTGTTCAGGAAGGCCGACAGGCTCGCGCACGGGATCATCAGGCGCAGCTGGGCCGAGCTCACGCTGCGCGGGCGCCCGAGCAGCGGCCGCGTGACGAGGTTCATCGCTCCCGTGCGCGACAGGCCGGCGACGACCACGTACAGCACGAGCACCGTGACGAGCGCCTCGTTGCCGAGTCCCGCGACGAGCTTGTTGGGGCTGGGGAACTTGTCCGAGAAGATCCCGGCGGTCATGAAGACCGTCAGCACCGCGACCATGGCGAGGTCGGTGGCGACGTTGCGCGCGAGCGCGATGACCATGACGGCCAACACGGCGAGCGTGAACCAGCTCTCGATTCCCATGGGGCAGGGCCCAATCTATCGGCCCGAAGAGCGCGCTCCCATGGAATGCAGCGGGCCGCCCTGCCCGAAGGCGGGACGGCCCGGAGGGCTCACGGAAAAAACGTCCGCTCTCAGGCGTACAGGCCGCGCAGGCGGTCGGCGCCCGCGACGCGCGTCACGGCCACGATGTGCGCGGCCGTGCGCAGCGGCACCGAGCGGCGCTCGTGCTCCTCGACCACGCGATCCCACGCGTCGCCGACGAAGCGCTCCAGGCGGCGCTGCACGTCGCCCTGCTGCCACCCGTAGCCCATGCGGTTCTGGACCCACTCGAAGTAGCCGACGACCGTGTCGCCGCCGCGCGCGAGGATGTCGGGCACGACCGGGACGCCGCGCTCGCGCAGCTTGCGGTCGGCGACGGCCGAGACCGCGCTGTGCGCGCCCTCGACCACGAGCCGCGTCGTGACCTTGTCGACGTTGCGGCTGGAGATCGCGTTGGGCACCGCGCAGGGCACGAGCACGTCGCAGGGGCGCAGCAGCAGCTCGGAATCGCTGACATGCTCGAAGTCGCCCTTGAGCTCGGAGAGCGAGCCGCCGTGGCGGCGCGAGGCGAGCAGCTTCTTCACGTCGAGGCCGTGCGGGTGGTAGATGCCGCCCGACACGTCCGCGATGCCGACCACGCGCCAGTCGCAGTCCTGCAGGATGCGCGCGAGGTTGCCGCCGACCATGCCGGCGCCCTGGATGATCACCGACGGGCCGCCGCGCTCGTGACCGAGGCCGAAGCGCTTCGCGGCGCGCTGAAGCACGATGCGCAGGCCCTGCGCCGTCGCGTCGCCGTGGTGGTGCGTGCCGCCGAGCACCGCCGGCTTGCCGGTGACGACCGCGTTGGTCGTGTGGCGCTGGTGCATCGAGACCGTGTCCATGATCCACGCCATGACGTGCTCGTCGCGCGCCTTCTCCGGCGTGAACACGTCGCGATCGGGACCGATCACGTCGTGCAGGTTCGCGATGTAGCGGCGCACCGCGCGCTCGAGGAACCCGGGGCTGACCTTGTCGCGGTCGATGCGCAGGCCACCGGCCGCACCGCCGAAGGGCACGCCGAGCAGCGCGCACTTCCACGTCATCCAGCCCGCCAGCGCCCGCACGTCGTCCGGCTTGAGGTCCGGATCGAGGCGCAGCGGGCCGCAGTAGGGGCCGAGGCCGGCGTTGTGCTGGACGCGCAGGCCCTCGAGCACCTCGACCGCCCCGTTGTCACCCAGCACGGGCACGGAGACCGAGATCTCGCGGTCGGGCTGGCGCAGGATGCGGAACTCCGCCGGGTCGATCGAGGCCAGCGAGGCCGCCTCGTCGAACAGCGCCATCATGGTCTGGAACGGATGTTCCGCATCGAGCGGCGGAGTCGACGAGGAGACCTGCGGGAGTTCCATGCAGTGCTTTCGGATCAGGCGTAGGTGCCGCGGAGCTGGTACACGGTCGCGACGCGACCGACCGCGAGGATGTAGGCGCCGATGCGCAGCGACGTGTTGTACTTGCGCGCGGTCTCCTCGACGGCGGCGAAGGACGTCGTCATGACCTGCTCGAGGCGCGAGTTGACCACTTCCTCGGTCCAGAAGTAGCCGGCGCGGTCCTGCACCCACTCGAAGTAGGAGACCGTGACGCCGCCCGCGTTGGCGAGGATGTCCGGCACGACCGTGACGCCGCGCTTCTCGAGGATCTGGTCAGCGAGCACCGTCGTCGGGCCGTTGGCGCCCTCGACGATCAGCTTGGCCTTGATGCGTTCGGCGTTCTTCGACGTGATCTGGTTCTCGGTGGCGGCCGGAACGAGCACTTCGCAGTCGAGCTCGAGCTGCGAGGCCGACGGGATGTGCTCGGCCTTCGAGTAGCCCTCGAGCTTCTTGTGCTCGCGCAGGTGCGCGAGCACGTCGGCGACGTCGAGGCCCTTGTCGTTGTGGATCGCGCCGTAGATGTCGGAGATCGACACGATCTTCATGCCCTGGCGGGCGAGCATCATCGCTCCGATGCCACCGACGTTGCCCGAGCCCTGCACGACGACGCGCGTCTGCTCCGGCTTGAGCCCGATCTTCTTCATCGCCTCGCGCGTCGCGATCATCACGCCGCGGCCGGTGGCTTCGGTGCGGCCCTTCGAGCCGCCGAGCGCGAGCGGCTTGCCCGTGACGATGGCCGTCTCGGTGCGGCGCACGTGCATCGAGTACGTGTCCATCAGCCACGCCATCGTCTGCTCGTTGGTGTTGACGTCCGGCGCCGGCACGTCGCGGTCGGGGCCGAGGATGTCCATGATCCCCGAGGTGTAGCGGCGCGTGATGCGCTCGAGCTCACCCTTCGACAGCTGGCGCGGATCGCAGATCACGCCGCCCTTGCCGCCGCCGAACGGGACGTCGACGACCGAGCACTTCCACGTCATCCACGCGGCGAGAGCGCGCACCTCGTCGAGGTTGACGTCGGGCGCGTAGCGGATGCCGCCCTTGCACGGACCGCGCGAGAAGTTGTGCTGGACGCGGTAGCCGGTGAACACGCGCAGCTTGCCGTTGTCCATCGAGACCGGGATCGAGACCGTCAGTTCCTTGTCCGGCGTGCGGAGCACGTCGCGCAGGCCCTCGTCGAGTCCGAGCTTGTCGGCCGCGACATCGAAGCGCTGGGCCATGGCCTGGAAAGGATTGAACTCGTCCATCGGGGCTTTCGCCTGAGTCACGGGAGCGGTCGACATGTCGGGTTCCGTCGCGGGGCGCGCCAGCGTCGGTCCTTGGGGGTGCGTGAAGGTCTGGAGGGGCTCTTGGGCGGGCGCTCGCCACCAGGCGCGCGCTCGCGAAGGTTTCAGGCCAAAGATTGGAGCGTCCCGCGGTGGGTTTGAGAATCCCCACAGGAGCTTTCGCGTGCTGTCCCCGGTCCGCAGCTTTGCGGATTGCGGCAGTTCTTGCCGGTTGCGTCCGGGGCGCGACTTGGGTGCCATGGGGCCTCGATGGGGCCGAACGAGCACAGCCAGCGGGGTTCCGGCCCGCTTCCGGGACCTTCCGGGCCGCAGGGCGGGCCCGCGGGCAGCCCCGAGAAGCCGCTCCCGGCGTCCGCGAGCCGCTCCGGCTGGGTCGAGCGCGCGCTCGCGGGAAGTTCGGCGGATTCCGGCCAACTGTTGCGTGACATCTTCGCCGCGCGACCCGCGAGCACGCTGCGCGCGCTCCCCGGGCGCACGACGTTCGCGTGGCCCGCGGAACCGGCGGTGATCGTCAAGCGCTTCGGCTCGGGCGTCGCGCGCGATCTCGTCCACGACCTCGTGCACGGCCGCGGCGCGCGCTCGTGCGCGAGGCGCGAGGCGGAGAACCTGCGTGAGCTGGCGGAACTGGGGATGCCGGTGCCGCGCGCGCTCGGCTGGTGCGAAGAGCGCGGCGGCTGGGGCGGGCGCAGCGCGATGTGGATGCAGAGCGTCGAGCACACGAGCACGCTGCGGCAGCTCGCCGAGCGCGATCCGACGGCGGCGCTCGCGCGGCGCAGCGAACTCGCGCGGCTCGTCGCGCGCCTGCACGTCGCCGGCTGGTACCACCGCGACCTGTACCTCGAGCACTGGATCGTCGCCGCGGGTCGGCTCGTGCTGCTCGACGTCGGCCGCGCGCGCCGCGAGGATCCGCCGCGCGAGCGCTGGCTCGTCAAGGACATCGCGGCGCTCCTGCACTCCTGTCCCGCGGGAATCGGCGTTTTTGCGCGCCTCAGGTTCCTCGTGCTGTACCTCGACGCCCGAGGCGTGCAGGATCGAAGGGCCCGGCAGGCCTTCGCGCGGGCGGTGGTCGCGAAGGCGCGGCGCATCGCCTCGCACGAGCCCCGCCACGTCGACCGGACCTCCAGAGCATGATCGAGCGCCTCGAACACCTCGCGATCTGCGCGCCCAACTGGGTGGGGGATCTGGCGATGGCGACGCCGGTGCTCGAGGCGGCGCTGCGGAGCGCGCACGTCGGCCGCACGACGGTGCTCGTGCGCCAGCACCTCGCGCCGTTGCTCAAGGACGGCCCGGTCGAGCCACACGTGCGCGCGCACAAGAGTGGCGAGGAACTCCCGCTGCTGCGCGAGCTTCGGCCGGATGCGGTGCTGCTGCTCTCGAACTCGTTCGGTTCCGCGTGGCGCGCGTTTCGGGCCCGCGTGCCGATCCGCATGGGCAGCGCGCTCTCGCAGCGGCGTTTCCTGCTGACGCACTCGGTCCTGCCGCCGACGCGCGACGGTCGCCGCGCGCCGATCCCGACCGCGCACCTCTTGCGCGACGTCGCGGGACTGGCCGGAATCACGCTGGATTCGCTGCATCCGCGCCTGTACGTGCGCGACGAGCTGCGCGAGCGCAATCGTGCGACGCTGCGCGAGCTAGGGCTCGCGGAGAACGAGCGTTACGTCGTGTGTTGCCCTGGCGCCGCCTTCGGTGCTGCCAAGTTGTGGCCCCCGGATCGTTTCGCGGCCGCGCTCGACCGGCTGCACGACGAGTTCGGCCTGCGCGCGGCGGTGAGCGGCGGTCCCGGCGAAGAAGCGCTGATCGGCGCCGTGTGCGCGGCCTCGCGCCGCGGCGCGATCTCGATGGGCAAGTCCGAGCGCAACCTCGAGACGCTCAAGGCGCTCGTCGAAGGTGCGGAGCTCCTGCTCGTCGGCGACTCCGGCCCGCGTTGGGTCGCGGCGGCCTTCGACGTGCCGTGCGTGTCGGTGATGGGCCCGAACCTGCCGGAATTGACGGCGACTTCGCTCGAATTCGCGGAGATCGTGCGCATCGACGTCGAGTGTGGGCCGTGCATGCAGCGCACGTGTCCGCTCGGCCACCACCGCTGCATGACGGGCATCGCGCCCGAGGCCGTGGTCGCCGCGGCGCGGCGTGTGCTCGCGAGGAAGAGCGTGGGAGTCCCGGCGTGAGCACGCGGCTCGAGCGCGGCGAGCGGGTGCTCGCAAGGGTGCCCGACTGGCTCGGCGACCTCGTGATGGCGGAGCCGGCGTTGCGCGCGCTGCACGAGCGCACGCGCGAGCTCGGGGGAACGCTCACGCTCGTCGGCAAGCCGCACCTGATGACGGTCTTCGGGGACGCGTTCGGCGGATGCGAGCGGCGCGACGCGCGCGAGACGAGCGCGTGGCGCGGCCACGACGTCGCGGTGCTCTTCACCAACTCCTTCCGCAGCGCGTGGACGGCGAAACTGGCCGGAATTCCGCGTAGTTTCGGCTGGGAACGCGATTTTCGCGCGTTGTTGCTCAGCGAGAGCTGGACGCCGGCCTTCGAACGCGGTGGAACGCCGGTGCGGCTGGGAATTCGTGGGCGAGGCTCGCGCTACTTGCCACGCCCGTTCGGCAGCACGTGCGTCGAGCTCGTGCACTGGCTTGGGGTTGCGGTCCACGACCCGCGTCCGCGACTGGCGGCGACGAACGCGGCGCGCGAAAGCGTGAACGCACGGCTCGCGAGTGCTGGTATCGCGCCGCAGGAGCGCTTCACGCTCGTCAACGCCGGTGGACGGCCGGGTTCGGCGAAGAGTTATCCCGCGGAGCTCTGGGCGCGGGCGCTCGAGCTGCGCGACGAGCGGCTCGTCCTCGTGTGTGGTCCGGGCGAGGAAGATGCGCTGCGCGAGATCGTGAAGGCGGTTCCGCGCGCATTCGCGCTCGTCGAGCCGGTCGCGAGCCTCCCGGAGCTCGTCGCGTTGTGCGAGCGCGCGCCGCTCGTGCTCACCGCCGATTCCGGTCCGCGGCACGTCGCGGCGGCGGTCGGTGCGCGGCTCGTCGTGATTTGCGGACCGACGGATCCGCGCCACACCGCCGACCACACGTCCTCCACGCGCATCCTGCGCACGCCGGTGCCCTGCGGGCCTTGCCACAAGGAACGTTGTCCGCTCTCGGGGCCTGACGAGCTTGCCTGCATGCGCCGCATCGATCCGCAGGAAGTCGGAAGCGCGAAATGAGCCAAGAATCCCGCTGGAATCTGCGCGACACGCTCACAGCGCTCGCGCTCGTCGCCGCGAGTTTCGCGCTGCGCACGCTGTTCCTGTTCGGCGCCAACGACGCGGCCTGGCCGCACTCGACGCTCTACGAGGGCGACGCGATCGTGTGGCTCGACTGGGCGCGAGCGCTGCGCGCGGGCCAGCCGTTCGAGTTCGACCTTCCGGTGCGCGCACCGGGGCTCGCGTTTCTCTTGAGCTGGCTCGGGGGCGAGCTGGTCGCGCCGTTCACGGGCCTCAAGCTGCTCTTCTGCGGCCTGAGCGCGTGCACGGTCGGGTTCTTCTTCGCCGGCTTGCGCGCTCACGCGTCGTTCTGCGTCGCGACGACGGCTTCCGCGCTGCTCGCGCTCTCCTTCGCGCAGTACGAGCTCGCGACCTCGCTCAACAACGAGGCGCCGTACCTCGCGCTCGTGACCGGTGCCCTCGCGCTGCACCTGTGGACCGGACCGAAGCGCGGGTGGGCGAGCGCGGTCGCGCTCGGCGCGCTGCACGGCCTCGCGAACCTGCTGCGCACCGAACACCTCGGATTCGTCGGGATTCTGCTCGTTTTCGAGCTCTTCCGCAGCCGCCGCGAGCTGCGTGCCGCCGCTCCGCGCGCGCTCGCTTCGCTCGGCGCGCTCGTGCTCATCTCCCTGCCTTGGACGTTGCGAGCCCACGACGCCGTCGTGCGCTTCAACGACGTCGAGCCGCGCCCGATTCCGTTCACGGGCACGCGCCCCGCGTGGAATCCCGACGCGCAGGTCGCGCTGCGCGAACTGCCGGCCTTCGCACGCGAGGGCCTGTTCCTGATGGTGACCGACCGCGTCGGTCGCGCGGGCCGCTCGAGCGTCGAGCGCGCGGACCTCGAGCGTGTGCTCGACACCGAGTTCGGCTATCGCCCCGAGCCGCTCGACACGTGGACGCTCGGTTCGACCAAGGGCAAGCTCGACCTCGCGCTCGCGAACGACCTCACGTGTGGTGGCGGTTTTTCGCGCGCCGCGCTCTCGGACAAGTTCGACCGCGATCCGCCGTTCGCCTTCGGTCGCCCGAGCCACCTGAAGCTCTACAACCGCGGCGACGAAGTCGTGCTCGCGACCGTGCGTGAGCATCCCTCGGAGTGGTTCACGCTCGTGGGAGCGAAGCTCGCGCGTTTCGAAAGCGGCCTCGCGCTCGGTTTCGGCGCCACGAACCTCCCGCACGGCCTCGAATTGCGCCGCGCGGCCGTCGACATCGCCGCGCCCGTGCAGCGTTCGCTGCTGTGGCGCTTGCCGTTGCTCGGCCTCGGCGCGTTTGGCCTGCTCGTCGCGCTGCGGCGCGGAATCGGCGCGGAATGGGGCCTGTGGCTCGCGTTCAAGCTGCTCGTCACCGTCGCTTTCTACGGCTACGCGCGCCAAGGTGCGACGGCGCAGCCCGCGCTTTATCTCGGCGTCGCCTGCGCGCTCGAATTCGTTCTCACACGCGTCGGAAACGTCGAGCGCTGGCTCTGGCGCGCCCTGCTCGCCGTCGCCGTGCTCGTCGCGCTCGCCGATCTCGGTCCCTGGAGCCGACCGCGCGACCTGTTCGCGACCCCGCAGCCCGGCGTGCGCTTCGGCCCGGTCCCGCAGGCCGCCGAGGGCGCCTTCGGCTGTTCCGGCGACATCACGCTCGCGCCGCGCCCGCCCAAGTGAGGCCCCGCGTCGCGTATCCTGCTCGCCCTCATGAGCTACCTCGACGACTTTCCGACGGACGTCCCCGACCAGCCTGAACTCGTCACGTGTGAGCGCGACGGCGACATCGTCACGCTGACGATCCAGCGGCCCGACGTGATGAATTGCCTGTCGTTCCCGACGCTGCGGCGGCTGCGCAAGCTGTGCCACGAACTCAAGGGCGACACGAGCGTGCGCGCGATCCTGATCACGGGCGCCGGCGACAAGGCCTTTTGCGCGGGCGCGGACCTGAAGGAGCGCAAGACGATGCCGATGGAGCGCGTGCCGCTGTTCGTGAAGAACATCCGGCGCGTGATGGACGACGTCGAGGCGCTGCCGCAGCCGACGATCGGCCTCGTCAACGGCTTCGCGTTCGGCGGCGGCACGGAACTGCTGCTCGCCTGCGACCTGCGCATCGCCGCACCGCACGCGCAGCTCGGCCTCACCGAGACTTCGCTCGCGATCATTCCGGGCGCCGGCGGCACGCAGCGCCTGCCGCGCCTGATCGGCAAGGCGCGCGCGAAGGAGCTCATCCTCATGCGCGCAAGCTCACGGCCGCGGAAGCGGAGCGCATCGGGCTCGTCAACTTCGTCGCCGAGGCGGGCAAGCTGCGCGAGAAGGGCTTCGAGGTCGCGCGCGCGATCGCCACCAACGGCCCGGTCGCCGTGCGCGCCGCCAAGCGTGCGATCGACGAGGGGTGCGAGCTGCCGCAGCTGCAGGGCCTCGAGGTCGAGGCGCGCTGCTACGAACTCGTGCTGCCCACGCAGGACCGCAAGGAAGCGCTCGCGGCCTTCGCCGAGAAGCGTGCGCCGCGCTTCACCGGCGCCTGAGCCGCGTCACGGCGGGCGCGAGCGGCCGCTCTGTGCCGCTTTCGCCCGTCGTGCGAGCCCCGGAGGCCGCTTTCACGGCTGCTCCGCCGCGGCACCGTCCTTGCTAGGCGCTTGAGGTTCCCCCGCTCCGACCCCGGGCTTGGTTGTTGCAAACCTGCCCCCCGGCGCGCGAACCTCTCCGACCCCCGATGCACTTCCGCGAGGCCTTCGACCCCTTCCGTGCGCTCCAGAGCGCCTTCGCGCTGCTGCGCAAGGCTCCGCTGGCGCTGCTCGTCGGCGGCTTCCTGCTGTGGATCTGCGACGAGATCCTGCCGGTGATCGGGTTCAGCGGCGACGGCAACCACAAGGTCGAGCTCGACGGCCTCAACGCCGAGCAGTTCGGCGAAGTGATGACCGAGGTTGGTCGCGAGGCCGTGATGGCGGTGACGGCGGCGGCGATCCTGTTTGGGCTCGGGCTCCTGCTCGCCGCGTTCCTGCTCGCGGCCCTGCTGCGCATCGGCATGGCGCGCGCGACCGAGCGCGTGATGACCGAGGGCCAAGCCGATCTCGAGGACCTGTTCCAGTCGCGCGGCCGCTGGACGACCATGGTCGCGGTGCGGTTCCTGCAGGCGCTGCTCACCGGCCTCGTGTTCCTCCCCGCGGTGGCACTCGTCGCGATCGCCGTGTTCGGCACTCTCGCCGCGACCGACGACGGCGCGCGCGCCGCCGGCATCGGCATCGTCTCGTTCCTCGTCGTCCTGCCGCTCGTGCTGTGGGTCACGCTCGGCTGGTCGCTCGCTCCCTGCGCCGTCGCGGTCGAGGGCATGGGCGTGATCGAGTCCTTCTCGCGCTCCTGGTCGCTCGTGCGCGGCCACCGCTGGACGCTGTTCCTCTACTTCCTCGTCACGGTGCTGCTGCGCCTGCTCGTCGGTTCGCTGCTCTGCTGCTGCTGCTGCGGGCTCACGGGCTTCCTCTCGACCGCCTGGATCGAGACCGCGACCTTCGAGAGCTACCTGCGCCTCGTGCGCCCCGGCGACCCGAGCACCTGGCTCGACAAGCCCGCCGACTCGACCAGCGCCACGCCCGCGTGACCGTCCTCTAGCGCTCGCTGCGCGGCGCACTCGGCCATTCGGCGAGCGGCGGCAGTTCGAGCAGCACGTCGTCGAACTCGTCGCTCGTGCGCGGCACCGAGCGGATGCTCCCGAGCGTGCGCAGCGCGATTTCGCGGCGGAATTCGCGAAAGCTCGTGTCGGGCGGGGCGGGCAGCAGCGGCGTCACGCGGAACGTGTTCGGCACGGCGAGGTCGAACTCGAAGCGGCCGGTCGCGTCGCTGTGGGTGACGACGGGGTCGAGGTCGCGCTCATCGCCGAGCACGAGCAGCAGCGGATGTCCCGGCGGCGCTCCACCGATCGTGACGACGCCCCGCAGTCGCCGGCCTGACGACGAGCGCGTGGCCGTGAGCAGGACCTCCTGCGTCGCACCGGGTGCCAATAGCTCGTCGAGCGACATCGGCGTGAGGGCCCAACCCCGGCGCAGCGCATCGAAGCCCACGAAACCCGGGCCGATCGCCACGTCGAAACGACCCTCCGCGTCGGTGCTGAACTGGAAGTCGGGGCCCGCGAGCGTGCGCCTGAAGCACACATCGAGTTCCAGTGGTCCGCCCGAAGGTGCCACCACGCGGCCTGTGAGTCGCGCGAGAGGCTCGAACTCGATCTCCGCGCGCATGGAGCCGGTCGTGGTGTCGAAGCTGACCTCGGCGAGCCCGAAGCCTCCGTCCACACAGGAGGCAGCCACGCGCGTGGGCAGGCAGTGAAAGCGCGGGGTGCCGATCGAGTTCCAGTCGACACGCCAGCGATGCGGAGCGAGGCGTTCGAGGTTCGTGGACTCTGCCGTGACATGGGCCCAGTTCGTGAACAGGTCGTTGCCGCAGAACGGGTCCTCCGGCGCATCGCCGCGGACCGAGAGCGCGACGAGCTCCACGTTCTCCGTCGAGCCACCGCGTCGCGCCGTGACTTCGATCCAATGCCTGTCCGACAGCGTGACCACCGGCCCGCACGCGGCGAGCGGCACAACTTGCGCCGCGCACCCATCGGCTTCGAGGAGGACGCTGCCGCCGAAGACCTTCGGCAGGCCGTCGATCCTCAGCCGACCGGAGCTGTCGCTCACGATCGGACCGTGCCAGAACGCGAGGTGCCTCTCTCCCGCGAGCGCGCCGTACTCGGAAAGTCCCCACGCATCTCCGAGCGGCGTGCAGGTCGCCGCGGTGGGGACGCGGTTCGAGCGTGCGCAGACCGTCAGAGTCACCGAACGTCCCGGCTCCAGCGCAGCGACGAGCTCGTTCGGCGAGCGCAGCGCGAGCGAGCGCGGCTCGAACACGAGATCGGCGAAGCCCTCGGCGCTCACCCCGAGCGTGACGACGCCGGACGGCACGTTGCGGCACGCGAATGCGCCATTCGCGTCGGTCGTCGCGATCGGAGCAAGCGACCAGGTGTCGGGGCTCGGCGCCGTGACGCGCCCCTGCGCCGCGTGGATCCGCGCGCCCTGCACGGGCTCGCCGCCAATCGTCGTCACTCGGCCGTGGAGCTCCGCGAACGGATAGACGTGCACCGGACCGAGCTCGAAGTCCTCATCGGGTGCGAGCAACTGCTCGACGCGCGTCGGCGCGAGGCCCGGAAACTCGACCACCAGGAACGCGTCGCGGAAGCTCGCCTCCTCGCCGGTGCGCTCCACGTCGAAATCAAACCTCCCGTCAGCCCCCGACCGACCCCCGGCGAGCAGAATCGAGCGCTCCTCGCCCTGCACGCGCCACTCGACCCGCGCCCCCTCGAGCGGGGCACCGCGCTCGTCGAGCACCGTCCCCGACACCCCTCCCTCGAACCGCCCGAACGCCACCGGCTTCATCGGGCCCTGCAGGGCAACGAGCATCAGCAGCGCGATCATCGAGGATTGCTCGTGCGCTCTAGCTCGCCCGTGGCGTGCGGCCACAGGTGTGCGCGGAGCCGCTCAGCAGCTCAGTACCACTCGTCGGTCTCTTTGGCGGTGCGTTCGATGTCCTCGCGCGAGTGGAGGTCGCCTTGGTCGATGCCGGGGCAGCAGTCCTTGACGGGGCCGTTCCAGGTCTCCTCGACGAGGTTTTCGGTCCAGAAGGGCCAGGTGCGGCACTGCTTGGGGCGCACGGGGTAGATGTCGCAGCGGCCTTCGGCGTTGAGGAAGGGGCAGGCGGGGGCGTCCATGCGGAGCGTCGGGTGGTAGCCGGGCTCGGTGACGCAGTAGCGGGCGAGGAAGTCCTGGCGGGAGATGCCGAGGTAGGGCGGGATGTCGCGCAGCTCGACGGCGGAGAGGGACACGTAGGTGTACTCGCCGTGGTTGCGGCAGCAGTTGCCGCACTGGGTGCACTTGAAGCGTAAGCCCTTGTCGTACCAGGGTTTGGAGTCCATGTGCGGTGCCGCACGGCCGGCGGCGGGAAGGTGTGTGCGGTTACCTTGCAGGTCTCGGCTCGTAGGAGCCCCATGTGTGCGGAATCACTCTGGTCCCGGTTGGACCTGAGCGCCTGCCGCACGTTCCCACCACGCTAGCGCATGAAGATCATCGTCGTCGAGGACGGGGTCCGCACGGACCTGGAACTGGAGCGCGCCCCCGTGTCGATCGGGCGCGCCATCGACAACGACATCCGCATCGCGAGTGCGCTGGTGTCGCGACACCACTGCCGGCTCGAGCTGGAGGAAGAGGCCGTGTGGGCCGTCGACCTCTGCTCGTCGAACGGCACGCTGCTCAACGGCGCCCGCGTGCAGCGCGCGCGGGTCGAGCCCGGCGACACGCTGCGCATCGGCAAGGCGACGATTCAGGTCGAGCTCGAGACGCCGCGCGCCTGGGACACCCAGCGCATTGACCCGGGCCTCGCGGCCGAGGCCGTGCTCGGCGAGATCGGCACGCAGACCCTGACCGGCGAGGCGCACCGCGAGCGCGAGAACCTGCGCGTCTTCGCTCGGCTCGTGCGCGAGCTGGTGCGCGAAACTGACCTCAACAAGCTGCTGCGCTCGATCGTCGATGGTGCGGTTGCGCTCGCAAAGGCCGAGCGTGGCTTCCTCCTGCTCGAGGAAAGCCTGCCGGACGCCGGTTCGAACGGGGACGAGCGCACGCCGCTCAAGGTGCGCATCGCGCGCAGCTACGACCGCGAGGACATCCCGATCCCGTCGTCGCGGCTCTCGAGCGGAATCGCGCACAAGGTGCTCGAGACGCGCCAGCCGCTGCTGTCGGTCGACGCCGAGCGCGACCCGCGCTTTTCCGGCATGGCGAGCGTCGAGGACCTGCGCCTGCGCTCAGTGATCTGCGTGCCGGTCGCGGCGAGCAGCGAGAAGGGGCCGCGCGTCGAGGGAGTGCTCTACGTCGACAACCGACTGCAGCAGGCGGCTTTTGCGGCCGAGGACCTCGAGCTCGTGCGCCTCGTCGCCGACCAGGCCTCGCTCGCGATCCGCAACGCGCGCCAGCTCGCGGAACTGCGCGAGCGCCATGAGCGGCTGGCGGCGAGCGCGCGCAAGATCGAGCTCCTGAACGAGCAGCTCGGCCGCAAGGTGCGCGACCGCGACACCGAACTGGCCGTCGTGCGCGCGGAACTCGGTCGCGAGCGCGGCCGCTACGACTACACCGCGATCGTCGGCGCGAGCAACGGCCTGCGGCGCATCTTCCAGCAACTCGACCGCATCATCGAGAGCGAACTGCCGGTGATGATCCACGGCGAGAGCGGCACCGGGAAGGAGCTGATCGCGCGCGCGATCCACTTCAACGGGCACCGCAAGGACAAGGCCTTCGTCAGCGAGAACTGCGCGGCCCTGCCGGACACGCTGCTCGAGAGCGAACTCTTCGGCCACACGCGCGGCGCCTTCACGGGCGCGCACAAGGCCAAGAAGGGCCTGCTCGAGCAGGCCGACGGCGGCACGCTGTTCCTCGACGAGATCGGCGACATGTCGCCGGAGATGCAGAAGAAACTGCTGCGTGTGATTCAGGAGGGCGAGTTCCGCGCCATCGGCTCCGAGGAGCGCGTCAAGGTCGACGTGCGCATCATCGCGGCCAGCCATCGCAACCTCGAGCAGATGGTGAAGGAAGGCACGTTCCGCGAGGACCTGTACTACCGCGTCAACGTGCTCAAGGTCGAATTGCCGCCGCTGCGCGAACGCCGCGAGGATATCCCGCTGCTCGCCGAGGCCCTGCTCGCGCGCGCCTCGCGCGAGGCCAACCGCGCGGTGCCGGTCCTGCCGCGCGAGGTGATGGCCGCGCTCGCCGCCTGCGACTGGCCGGGCAACGTGCGCGAGCTCGAGAACGAGATGCGCCGCATCGCCGTGCTCGCCGGCGAGGAAGTGCGCCTCGAGCACTTGAGCGCCAACGTCCTCGAACGCCGCCCCGCCGGCGCGCCCGCCCCCGGCTCCGAGAACAACTCGATCCGCGACGCCGTCGCCGACCTCGAGAAACGCTCGATCGAGGCCGCCCTCAACTCCTGCGGCGGCAACAAGAGCCGCGCCTCCAAGCTGCTCGGCATCTCGCGCTTCGCCCTGCAACGCAAGCTCGACAAGTACGAGCTCGGCGGCGCCGACGACCTCGACCTCGAGGAGTGACGGGCGCGCGCACGCTAAGCTGCGTGGATGGCACGACCGAATCCGACCGAAATTTCTGCCCGGCTGCTCGTCCTCGTCCGCGTCGTCCAGTGGGAGGCGAGTGCGCCGGAGAGTGGGGCGGATGCGGCGGCGCTGGCGGCGGGGGCGCAGCGGGCCGAGGCGGAGCTGCGCGAGCGCGGGTTGTGGGAGGTTGCGACGCCGGCGGAGCAGCGCTTCCTGACGAAGAGCCCGCTCGAGGCGGACGAGCGCGCGCGCGTCGACGCGTCGTGGGCGCTCGAGGCGCTGGCCCCGCTGGCGTGGGCGCTCGGGCTGGTGCCGGAGTTGCCGCCCTACGAGGTCGTGGTCGATGCGGAATTCGTCGCGGGGTTCCCGGACACGTCGGTGGCGGAGCTCGTGGCGCGTGCGAAGCCGCGCAGCGACGCGGAGCGCGACCGCGAGCGTTCGCACGCCGAGCTGTGGCTGTGGCGTGCGAGAACGCGCGAGCTGATCGAGCGCGGCACGCCGGCACCGCGCGGTTTCCGCTCGTTCGACGAGATCGTGCGCAAGGCGGCGGCCAACGGGCAGCGCCAGAAGCTGCTCACCGAGCTCGTCGACGGCGACTTCGCGCTCTTCGGGCGCGCCTACCGCGACCTCGACGAGACCGAGTTCGCGACGGTGCGTTCGCTCTCGATCGAACGGCTGCGGGCGCACAACTGGCTGTGCGGTCGCGCACCGTCGAACCGCTGGCACGAGACGCCGCTCGACTCCTGAACCGCGCTGGCGGGTCCGCGGGGGCCGCTGCGGCAGTTTTGTACGGGTAGGGCAAGCGGAGTTGCTGCGGGGATGGACCGCGGTCCCGCGCCCTCGCCCCGGCAGACCGGTGCGGGGACGATCCGTTAGAGTGCGGGCATGGCGCGCAAGGCTTGGCTGGTGATGGCGCTCGTCGTCGCTCTCGCGGGGGCGGCACTGGCGGACGTTTTCAAGCTGAAGGACGGACGGCGCATCGAGGGCAAGCTCGTGCGCGAGACGGCCTCGAGCTACTTCGTCGACATCGGTGCGGGCGAGATGGAGCTCAAGAAGGCCGACGTCGAGGCGCGCGAGGCCGGCAAGACGTCGCGCGAGATCTTCGAGGAGAAGTTCAAGGCGGCGAAGTCGGCGGAGGAGTTCTTCCAGGCCGGGCAGTACGCCAACGAGCAGAAGCAGAAGTCGCTGGCGACGAAGGCCTTCAAGCGCGCGGTCGAGCTCGACGCGAAGCACGAAGGTGCGAATCTGGCGCTGGGGCGCGTCAAGTACCGCGACGAGTGGATGACGCCGGAGGAGCGCGACAAGCGCGCGAAGTCGGACGAGGCCGCGGAGATGCTCGAGAAGGGCTTCGTGCGGTACGGCGAGCGCTGGGTGACGCCGGACGAGAAGCAGAAGCTCGAGGCCGGGCTGATCCTGAAGGACGGCAAGTGGGTCACCGAGGCCGAGGCGAAACGGATGGACGGCCTCGAGGAAGTCGGCGGCCAGTGGTATCCGCGCGTCGAGGCGCAGGCGCGTGCGGACATCGCGAAGGTCGGTGCGGTGCTCGGGCGGCCGCTGAAGGTCGCGTGCAACGAGCAGGCGTCGCTGGCGGGGGATTACGACGAGAAATTCCTCGCTGCGGCCGGCACGCACGTGGTCACGGCGCGCGCGTGGTTCGACAAGGCCTACAAGGTCGAGCCGGGGCTCGCGCTGCTCGGCGGCAGGCTCGCGCAGTTCTACGTGTGGGGCCGCGACAGCGAGCCCTACAAGAAGACGGTCGAGCACTTCGCGTCGCTGACGTCGACGGTGCCGCCGGGCTGGGCCGAAGTCGTGCGCGAGCGGCACGGCTTCGTGTGGATCGATCCCTACGCGCTGTCGAGCGCGCGCGTGTGGAACCGGGCCGACGACGATGTCGTGGGCCACTGCATCCACCATTGGGGGCACATGCTGCTCGGGCGGCTGCAGTACGACGGGCGCCTGCTGCCTCCGTGGTACGACGAGGGGCTCGCGAGCATCGTCGAGTACAAGACCTTCGGCCGCAACGCCGTGTTCTGCCGCAGCGCGACGACGATCGCGGCGACGACCGGCACGAGCGCGAAGAAGGCGGCGATGAGCTTCACGTTCGACACCGCGCTGTTCCGCGAGGGACAGTGGGTCGACACGTTGCGCAAGGCGATCGAAGGTGGCGCGGTGCCGAGTTTCGAGCGGCTTTCGTCGCTGGAACTGGGGCAGCTCGAGCTGCTCGACATCGCGACGGGCATGGGCATCGTGTGGTGGCTGGAAGAGCGCAGTCCCGACGCGCTCGCGAAGTTCCACGCGTCGCTGCGCCGCACGCAGCCGGTCGCGCCGACGCGTGTCGTCGCGCAGGCGCGCGAGCGGCTCGTGCAGTACGACACGGCGTTCCAGGCCGCGGTTGGCCTCGACTGGCGCGCGGCGGACAAGGCCTGGCGCGAGTGGTTCCTCTCGCGGTAGGCGAGCCCCTCCAGCGCGACTAGCTCCACCGATCCCATGTCGACCGCCCGCGAACCCGCCGCTTTCCCGGAGATTCCGGGGTACCGCATCGAGGCGGTGCTCGGGCGCGGCTCGGCCGGCGTCGTGTACCGCGCGGTGCAGCTCGCGGTCGAGCGCAAGGTCGCGCTCAAGATCCTGCACCCCGAAGTGGCGGCGCGCAGCAAGTCCGTGCGGCGGCTGCAGCGCGAGGCGCGCACGACGGCGAGGCTCGCGCACCCCGGCATCGTGACCGCGATCGACATGGGGCAGTCGGGCGGGCTGTGGTGGTACGCGATGGAGCTCGTCGACGGGCCGTCGCTCGCCGAGAAGCTCAAGCGCGATGGCCCGCTGTCGGAACGCGACGCGGTCAAGCTGTTCATCCCGCTGTGCGAGGCGCTCGAGCACGCGGTCGATGCCGGCGTCGTGCACCGCGACATCAAACCCGGCAACATCCTCGTCGACTCGGGGCAGCGCGCGCGCATCGTCGACCTCGGCCTCGCGCTCGCTGAGGACGATCCGACGCTGACGGCGCAGGGTGGCACGCTCGGCACGCCGCACTACATCTCGCCGGAGCAGGCGCGCAATCCGACCGCCGCCGACGTGCGCAGCGACATCTGGTCGCTCGGCGCCACGCTCTACCACTGCCTGTGCGGGCGGCCGCCGTTCGCGGGCAAGAGCGTCGCGGAGATCCTGTCGGGCGTGCTGTACGCGCCCGTGCCCGACCCGCAGGAGTTCGCGCCGGAACTGTCGAGCAATCTCGCGCTCGTGCTGCGCAAGTGCCTGACGCGCGATCCCGCGCGGCGCTACCAGCATCCACGCGAGCTGCGCGAGGATCTCGAGCGCATCCGCGAGCGCCGCGCCGTCAGCGTGCGCCGCAGTTCGCTCGATCCGCTGCTCGGCGAGCGCGACCGCAAGCGCAGGCGCCTGCTGTGGGCGAGCGCGGGCGTCGTCGTCGTCGCGGTGGCCGCGCTCGCTTACCTGCGGCCTTGGGAAACGCCCGAGCAGGCACCGGCCCAGCCGGAAGTCGTCGCGCCGTTCGTTCCGCTCGACGAACTCGAGCGCACGGCCGCGCTGCAGGGCGCGAAGGCGGCGCCGTTGCTCGAGCGGCTCGACACGCTCGCGCCCGCGCTGCCGGCGGCACACGCGCAACGCGCCGCGCGGCTCTCGTCGAGCCTGCACGCGCGCCTCGACGACGAACTCGTCGCCGCCGGTTCGCGGCTGGAGAGCGAGCTCGATCGCCTGTGGATCCGTCAACGCGACTTCGCGGGCGCACTCGACTGGCTCGATCGGCGCTTCGAGGCCGAGGAGCGCGAGCGTCTGGGACTCTCCGCGCGGCAGTGGAGCGATTTCTCGCGCCGTTTCGAGCTGACGGAAAAGCGCAAGCGTGTCGACGACGACCGCAAGCTCGCGCTCGGAGTGCTGCAGCAGCGTCTCGCGCGGCACTACGCCGATGTGGTCGCGGGCGCGCGCGCGAAGCGGCTCCTCGACGAGGGACGCTGGAGCGCGGCGCGCACCGCGCTGGCGATTTCCGGCGTGGAGCTCGTGCGCGAAAGTGCCGCTGGAACCAGCGGTTTTCCCGCCGGCGACGTCGAGGCGGTGCTCGCGGCGCTCGAGGCGGAGGTCGTGCGGCCTGCGGTGAGCGCGCTCGAGGATCGCTGGCGCACGGAGGACCGGCGGCGCGCGGCGGAGCTCGAGCGCTCGCGCGCGGCGCTGGTCGAGGACGTTGAACTGGGGCGCGTCGGCGACGTCGCGGCCGTGGTCGACGGGCGCTACCAGACGCTCCTGCGCGACGGCAACGTGCGCGCCGACGAGCTGCTCACGGACGTCTCCGACGAGGCGCGCCGCAGCCGCGATGCGCTGGTGGCCGAGCTCGAGCCCGTGCAGGCGCGCGTGCGGCTCGCGGTGGCGGAGAGCCTGTTCTCCGACAGCCTGCGCGACCTCGACGTGCGCTGGAAGGCGCGGCGTTTCCGCGCGATCGCGGAGCAATTCGAAGGCCTCGCGGCGAACCCCGCGCTCGCGCCCGTGCGCGACCGGGCCACGCTCGTCGCCACGCAGGCGCGCATCCTCGATGGCGTGCTGCGGCGCGCGGCGGCGACGCTCGAGCGGCTGTCGGGCACGGGCGAGGTGATCGAGCTGCGCGTCGGCACGCTCGCGTTCCGCGGGCGCGTCGAGGAGGCCTCGGCGGCACTCGAGCGCGGCTTCCGCTTCCGGCCCGTCGACGCGCCGGCGAGCGTGGTGCCGAGCCTGCTGGCGCTGTCCGAGCTCGACAGCGGCAAGGGCACGCTCGTGCCGCGCGCGGCGCTCGAGGCGCTGGCCGGCGTCGCACCCGGCGGAAGCGCGGATTCGCGGCTGGAATGCGCGCTGCTGCGCTGGCATCTCGGCGATCGCGCGGAAGCGGCGGAGTCGGAGCTGCAGACGCCGTCGCGTGCGGAGTGGCTGCCGGTGCTCGCGGAGCTGCAGGGCTGGCTGCGCGGCGCCGACGAGGCGCGCCGCAGCGAGGAGCGCGCGCGGGTCGAGCGCGCGCGCATCACGCTCGGCAAGCTGCGCACGGCGGCGCTGGGCGGTGCGGCGGACCTCGTGGTGCAGGCGCAGTGGATCGACGAGTTGCTCGCGAGCTCGCTCGACCTCGACTTCGTCGCGGCGGAATCGGAGTGGCTGCGCCAGCGGCGCGCGACGCTCTCGGCGGAGATCCAGCTGGGAGAGCGCGCGCTGCTCGAGCGCGCCTTCGGGCCGACGGAACTGCAGATCGGCGAGACCGGGCTCGCGCGCATGCGCTGGGACCTCGGGCTCGACTACAACGGGCCGTTCCAGCGCGGCGACTGGGGCAGCGACACCGATGGCTGGATCGCGCCGCGGCCCGCGACGCGCCTCGCGGTGGCCGACGAGCGCAACTGGCCGACGCTGTACCTGCAGCCGCCGATTCGCCTCGGCGAAGCGCTCGAGCTCACGGTCTCGATCGAGCAGCCCGCGAGTTCCGGCCAGCCGCGCCTCTTCTCGATCAGCATCGCAGGAGTGCACGTCGTGCTGCTCGGGCCCGCGAACATCGGGCAGAAGGGGCGCTGGAAGCTCGGCTCGGGCAGTCCCGAGGCCTACGCGCAGCTGCTCGCCGACCTGCTCGACCGCGGCAAGGGCACGGAGTTCGAGCCGCTGCTGAAGGGCGAGCGCTACCAGATCCGCGTCGAGCTCAAGCAGGGCCGCGGCGACGTCAGCGTGTGGATCAACGACAAGCTGCTCGGCCGCGACACGCCGCTGCGGCCGGATCCCTCGACCTTCAGCGACAAGTCGCTCGTGCTGCGTTCGCTCGAGCCCGTGCGCGTGCTCGAGGTGAGCCTCAGCGCGCGCGTGCGGTAGTCACGCCACTGAGAAACGCTCGGCGATGCGCAAGGCCGCATCGCAGCGTGCGTCGCCGACGAGCTCGCGCACGCTCTCGAGCGCGGCCCGCACGTCGCCCGCTTCCGCTCCGCAGCGCACGGCGCCGCGCACGTGGCTCGCGAGCTGCCGCTCCTGTCCGAGCGCCGCCAGCGCCGTCACCGCGAGCAGCTCGCGTCGATCGGCGGCGAGCCCGGGGCGCGAGAGCACCCGCCCGTAGGCGTGGCCGAGGATCCAGCTCGCGAAATCCGGATGCCCGTCGCGCAGCGTGGTCGCCACTCGCGGCGAAAGGTCGGCGTAGATGCGCTGGAAGAGCGCGTCTCCGCGCGTGCGGTTCTCGGGCTCCGAGAGTTCCTCGTTCGGCCCGAGCCCACCTTCCTCCGCCAGCACGCCGTAGGTCTCGACTCCGCGCGGAAACCCCGCAAAAACGTGCACCTGCAGCGCCACCTCGCGCCAGGCGCGGTCGGGTTCACCCTCCGGCGCGGCTCGGCGAATGGCGCGCACGTCCTCCCAGCGCCCCAGCACGCTCGCGACGAACAGGCGCGCGAGCCGCGTGTCCTTCGGACCCCAGCTCATCGCGCGAAACGGCCGATCGGCGTGCCCATGCGCAGCGGAGTGCCCGGTTCGAGCCGTCCTTC
Source organism: Planctomycetota bacterium (assembly GCA_026692705.1). Lineage (GTDB taxonomy): Bacteria > Planctomycetota > UBA1135 > UBA1135 > F1-120-MAGs118. Next base: position 1,218 of record JAPLOE010000164.1, on the reverse strand, counting down.
GGGCCGCGGCCCGCCCTTGGGCGCCACGAGGATCACCGTCGATCCCATCTCGAAGCGCGCGAGCTCGTCGCCGAGCGCGAGCTCACGCGGCTGCGCCAGCGTGCCCGAGCTCGCCTGCTCGACGCCGACGACCTTGATGCGCCCGACGTTGAGCGCACCGACCATCACGTAGAACAGCGGCCCGTGCGCGCTCTCGATGCGCATCACGCAGCGTTCGTTGATCGAGAACACCTTCGCGCGCGCGGCGAGCACCTTCGGCGCGACGGAATAGCGCGCTCCCGGCAGCCACACGGCCTCGACCAGCCGCCCCGCGACGGGCGTGTGCACGCGGTGGTAGTCGCGCGGCGAGAGGTAGATCGTCCACGCGGTGCCGCCCTCGAGCGCGACGTCGGCGCCGACCGGCCCGAGCAGCTCGCGCACCGAATAGGGTCGGCCCTTGGCCTGCAGGATCGTGTCGCGCTCGATCGCGTCGATCGACTGCACCGTGCCATCGCAGGGCGACGGAAACAGCGCGGGATCGGCCGGAAACGAACGCGCGCCGTCGATCAGACGGCGCACGAAGAAGGCGGAGAAGCTCGGGTGCTCCTCGAGCGGCACGCGCACCTCGGCGAGATTGACGCCGTAGGCGCGCGAGTAGGCGCGGTAGAGCGGGGCCCGCAGCGGGCGGGGGATTCCTCGGTCGGCGAGCCAGCCCACGAGGAGCGAGAGCCCGCGCCGCAGCGGCGTCGCAGTCACTACCTGCCGCGTCCTCGGGTCTGGCCGCCCGGCTGGGTGCCGCCGGCGGCGCCGCCCGTCGTGCCGCCGCGACCGAAGTCGCCGCCGCCACCCATGAAGCCGCCGCCGCGCATCTGGTCGCGCTGCCAGTCGGAGAGCTGCTGGCCGAGGTTGTCGCCGAAGGTGCCCTTCAGCTCACCGTCGGACCACGCGCGGTAGTCCTCGAACACCTGACGGAAGTCCTGGCCACCTGCGCCGGGGCCACCGCCGCGCATGTTGCCGAAGAGTTCCTCGCGCTTGGCGTTGGCGACGGTCAGGAAGTCGGCGTAGCGCGTCTGGTCGGCGGGCGCGAGACCCAGCTCCTTCGCGGCGCGCTCGGCCATGCGGTCGATCGTTTCCTTCTCGCGCACCTTGCGCTCGTCGTCGCGCTTCTTCTGCTCGGCGACACGCTGTTCCTCGAGGATCTGCACGACCGCCTCGCGGTTGATGGCGGCGAGCGCTTCC
>JAPLOE010000163.1 GCA_026692705.1 Planctomycetota bacterium | reverse complement strand
GGCCAATTCGCTGCTGATCGACCTGCTGCGCAGCCCCGAGGCGTCCTGGCGCGACCTGCCGCAGGCCGGCGGGCGCGGCGACTGGAAGTTCGACGAGCGGGCCGAGGAACAGGGGCCGTTCGCGCTCGCGATGGCGCTCGCCTGGGCACCGGACGGAGCGGTCGAGAGCGGGGCGGAGCGCACGGCGGCGCGCGTGGTCGCGCTCGGCACGGCGGACGCGCTCTCCAACGACGTGATCGCGCGCAACCGCGACTTCGCGCTCAACTCGTTCAACTGGCTCGCGCAGCGAGATCACCGGCTCGTGATCCGCCCGCGCACCGTCGAACGCCGCCAGCTCGACCTCGTCAACACGAACGCGCTGACGGTCTTCAACGCGCTCGCCTTCGGCGTCCTGCCGGGGATCTGCGTCGTGCTCGGCCTCGCCGTGGCCTTCGTCCGGAGACGCTAGGCATGCACCTGAAGAAGCTCGGCATCCTGTTCGTGCTCGTCGGTGGCCTCGTGGCGCTCGCGCTGTGGCAACGCGGCATCGACGAGCAGTCGCGCAGCGAGGCGGGAGCCGCGTTGTTGCCCGGCTTCGATCGCTCGCGCGTGCGCGCCGTGCGCGTGGAGAACGTGGAGCGCTCGCTGTCGCTGCGCATCGAGCGCGCGCCGGGCAAGGAATGGCGCATTGTCGACCCCGTCGATTTCCCGGCGGAACTGGCGGTGATGGAGGTGCTGCTCGACGCGCTCTCGACGCAGCACGCACGCCCCGCGCCGGAGGCCGACGCCGACAAGCTCTCCTTCAACCCGCCGCGTGTGGTCGTGAAGGTCGAGGAAGAAGTCGGCGGATCCGTGCTCGCGCGGCAGGTCGAGATCGGCGCGGTCGATCTCGGCGACCAGTGGGTGTACGTGCGCGTCGACGGCAAGATCTACCGCACCGAGCGCGGCCTCGACTCGACGCTGGAGCGCGACTTGCCCGACTGGCGCTCGCGTTTCGTGCTCACGCTCTCGCCGCGGCAGGTGATCGAGGTGCACCGCACCGGTTCGATCCTGTATTCGCCGGAGGATCCGGAAGAGGACCTGTCGTTCGCGGCGCTGCTCGACGGGCACTGGTCGGCGACGCTGCCGTTCCAGGCCGAGCTTTCCGATGGTGCGATGGAGCGCCTGCTCGTCGCGGCCGCGACGATGCGCGCCCACGGCTTCGTCGACGCGCCCGGGCCGCTCGCGGGGTATGGACTCGATCCGGCGCGCATCCGCATCGAGCTGCAGCAGGCCGACGGCAAGCGCGAGGTGCTGCTGCTCGCGAAGGAACCGCTGGGAGAGCTGTGGTACGCGGCGCGCGAAGGTTCGCCGAACGTTTTCCGCGTCGCGCCCGAGTCGGTGCTCTCGATCGCTCCGCCGACAGCGACCCTGATCGAGCGCGAGGTGGTGAAGGCTCCGCTTGACGCGGTGCAGTCCTTCGACCTGCGCTTCGGATCGCGCACGACGACGCTGGAGCGGGTCGATCGTGGCTGGCGCGTGAGCGCGCGGGACGGTGCGCAGGAGACGCTCAGCGGCGACGTCGCGGATACGCAGCTCGTCGCGGATGCGTTGGGAATCCTCGACCGCGCACGCGTCGACGACTTCGCCTTCGGGCGGGCGCTGGCGCAGGGTGACGTGCAAGCGGGCTTTGTCGTTCGCACCGTCGACGACGAACAAGGTGGCGAGCTCGGACCCATCGTGCGTACGGCCGATGGCGTCGAGGCGTTGCTCTTCCGCCGCAAGGGCGACGCGCTGACGAGCTACGTGACGACCGAGCTGCTCGAGCTCTGCAAGCGCGCGCCCGACTCGTGGCGCAGCCTCGACCTGCACAAGGTGCCGGAGATCGAGCTCGCGCGCATCGAGCTCGCGTCGGGGCCGGCGCAGAAGATGTACGCGCGCGACGACCAGGGTCGCTGGCTGCGCATGGGCACGACGCTCGAGGCGAAGGAGTTCGCCAAGCTCGTCGACGGGCTCGTGACGGCGCGTGCGCTCGAGCTCTACCGCCGCGGTGACGAAACGCCGTCGGACACGATCACGGTGCGGCTCGTGCGCTACAGCGGCACGGTGGTCGAGTACCAGCTCGGGCGCTGGAAGACGCCGCAGGGAGAAATCGTGCCCGTGTACCGCACCGGCGAGCGCTTCGCGCGCGTCAAGCCGGAGCTGCACGGGTCGCTCGCGGCGTTGCTCTCCGCCGAGTGAGAGCTCGTGAAGAAATGAGCTTGCGAGCTCTCACGACGCTGGTTACGCCTTCGCCTGGCGGCGCCGGACGGCGAGACCGTGATTGTCTTCACGGTCTCTGATCCCGGATTCCGCTGCGCTGGGCCCTTGCGGTCCGCCCCGGCGCTGGCCTAGGCTCGGGCCCTAAGATCCGGCAAACGATCGGCCCGGACGGGGCCGCCAAGGCCGGTTCCACGCCATGAAGAGCCCCGCGCAGCCCCAACGTCCTTCGCCGGAGAGCGGTGGCCCGCGGCGCACCCGCAGCCAGCGCAGTGTGCCCGAACTGGAGGCGCTGCTGCGCTCCGATCCCGAGTTGGCGCCGCGTTTTTCGCATTGGGAGCGGGTTGCCGCGCGTGCGGAGAACAGCCGCCCGTTGCCGGAGAGCCTCGACCCGCGCCTGCGTGCGCTGCTCGAGTCGCGCGGCCAGACGCGCCTGTACGAGCATCAGGCGCGCGCGATCGAGCTCGCGCTCGAGGGGCGTGACGTGCTCGTCGCGACGCCGACGGATTCGGGCAAGACCCTGTGTTACGTCGCGCCGATCCTGCAGCGGCTGCTGGAGACGCGCGGCGATGCGCGCGCGATCGCGCTCTTCCCGACGAAGGCGCTCAGTCAGGACCAGTCCGCGGGGCTCAACGCGCTGATCGCGGCGCTCGGGGAGCCGTGGCACAGCTTCACCTACGACGGCGACACGCCGCCGAGCGTGCGCCGCACGCTGCGCGACGACGGCCACATCGTGCTCACCAATCCCTGGATGCTGCACGCCGGCATCCTGCCCAACCACGCCAAGTGGTCGGAGCTGTTCGCCAACCTGCGCACGATCGTGATCGACGAGGTGCACACGCTGTCGGGCGTGTTCGGGTCGAGCGTCGCCAACGTGCTGCGGCGCCTGCTGCGCATCGCGGAACACTACGGCAGTCGGCCGCAGTTCGTGCTGTGCTCGGCCACGCTGCGCGACGCGGCGGCGCACGCCAAGCGGCTCACCGGACGCGACGTCGCGGTCGTTGACGAGGACGGTTCGCCCTCGGGCGAGCGCGTGTTCGGCGTCTACAACCCGCCGATGCTCGATCCGGTCGCGGGCCTGCGCGCGAACGCGCTCGAGGAAGCGCGACGGCTGGCGACGCACCTGTGCGGCCCGTCGCGGCAGGTGATCTTCTTCTGCCAGAGGCGCACGTCGGTCGAGGTGCTCACGCGCTACCTCAAGGAAAGCGCGCAGGAGCTCGGGCTCGAGCCCGACGAGATCCGCGGCTACCGCGGCGGGTACTTGCCGCTGCACCGGCGCGAGATCGAGGAAGGTCTGCGCGCGGGCAGCGTGAAGGTCGTCGTGTCGACCAACGCGCTCGAGCTCGGCATCGACATCGGGCGGCTCGACGTCGCGGTGCTCGTCGGCTATCCGGGCTCGCAGGCCTCGTTCTGGCAGCGCGCGGGACGCGTGGGGCGCCGCGGCCAACCGAGCATGACGGTGCTGATCGCGCGGTCGGATCCGATCGACCAGTACCTGTCGACCAACCCCGACTATCTGTTCCGCGCGCCGCGCGAGCGCCTCGGGCTCGATCCCGACAACCTCGTGATCCTGTCCGAGCAGGTGAAGTGCGCGAGCTTCGAGCTGCCTTTCCGCGACGAAGAGCTCGAGCGCAAGGGCTTCGGCGGCGCACCGCACCTCGCCGACATCCTCGACTACCTCGCGGGCCAGTCGAACCTGCTCCTGCGGCGCGGCGACACCTGGCACTGGATGGCCGACGCCTATCCGGCGCAGGACGTTCCGCTCTCGTCCGGTGGCCCCGACAACGTGCTCGTGCTCGACGTCGTCACGAAGAAGGCGATCGGCGAGATCGACCGCGAGGGCTCGCTGACGACCGTGCACGAGGGCGCGATCTACCAGGTGCAGGGCGAGACGTGGAAGGTCGAGCGCTTCGACTACGAGAACCGCCGGGCCTACGTGCGCGCCGTGGAGAGCGACTACTTCACCGAGGCCGAGGTCGACACGACGCTCAAGGTGCTGCGGCTCGAGCGGCATGCGCGCCGCGAGCGCGCGGCGGGCGGCGAGGACTATGGCCTGTACGCGGGCGAGGTGCACGTCACGACGGTCGCGACGCAGTACAAGAAGATCCGCTTCTACACGCGCGAGAATGTCGGCACGGAGACGATCCACCTGCCGCCGGAGGAGCTCGACACGCAGGCCTTCGTGCTGACGATCTCGAGCGAAACCGCCGAGGAACTGGGCCTTTCCGGAAGCGAGCGCGGCGCCGCGTGGCGTTCGGTGGGTTCGCTCCTGCGCCGCGTCGCGCCGCTCTTCCTGCGCTGCCAGCCGAACGACCTCGGGCTCTCGACCGAGGTGCGCTCCACGCACTTCCGCCGCCCCGCGATCGTGCTGTACGACCGCGTGCAAGGCGGCGTCGGGCTCGCCGAGGTCCTGTTCGAGGCGCATCGCGACGTGCTGCTCGCGGCGCTCGACGTCGTGCGCGGCTGCGAGTGCAAGTACGGTTGCCCCGGCTGCGTCGGCCCGCGCGCGGAAGCCGGCGAGCTCGGCAAGCCGGCGGCGCTGCGGCTGCTGCAGCACCTGTCGAGCGGTGCGTTGGCCCGGCCCGCGCCGGTGCCCGAGGGCGAGGAGTGAGCGAGAGCTTCGGCGAGCGGCTGCGGCGGCTGCGCAAGGAGACGGCGCCGGCGCAGGAGCTGCACGTCGAGCCGGAAATTGCCGACGAAATCGCTCTCCCGCGCCCCGGCCTTCCGGCGTGGTTCCTCGGCCGCGAGCCGCGTGCGGCGACCGAGCTCCCGCGCCACGATCCTCGTGCCACCGTCGGCGATCCCACTGGCCTCGAGGACCACACGACGGCGCTCGGGCCCGTGTGCGCGCGCACGACGCGCTTCGCCGTCGCGCACGAGCACGGCCGCATCGCGCTCGCGCGCGCGACGGGCACGCTGGGCGATGTCTTCACGGTGCTCACCGGCGACGAGCGGCTCGCGTCGCTCGAACTGGCGCGCGTGGTGTTCCTCGACATCGAGACGACGGGCCTTAGCGGCGGCGCCGGAACCAAGGCGTTCCTCGTCGGGCTCGGAAGCTTCGTCGATGGCCAGTTCGAGCTCTGGCAAGGCTTCCTGCGCGGTCCCGAGGACGAACGCGCGCTGCTCGCCGAGTGCGCGGATCGCATCGCGGCCGGCTCCGGCCTCGTCTCGTTCTTCGGCAAGTCCTTCGATCGCCACCGGCTCGAGGACAAGATGCGCCTGCACGGCGTGCGACCGCCGTTCGAGGACCTGCCGCACCTCGACCTCTACCATCCCTGCCGGCGCCTGTACGGCGGGCGCTTCGTCGACACGCGCCTCGCGACCATGGAGCGCGAGCTGTGTGGCGTCGAGCGCGACCGCGACCTGCCCGGCGCCTTCGCTCCGGCCGCGTGGTACGACTTCCTCGCGCGGCGGCCGCACCTGCTCGAGGAGGTCTTTCGCCACAACCGCGACGACGTGCTCAGCCTCGTGACGCTCGGTGTCGAGCTCGGGGAAAGCCTCGTGCCGCCGCGCCTCGCGCGTGGGGGACTCGACACGGGACTCGTGGCGCGTGAGGCCGGTCGGGCGGCGGCACTCGCCCGTTCCTTCGAGAAATTGAGGCGCTGGAGCGAGTGCGCGAGCTGGAGCGTGCATGCCGAGCGCCTGTGCGACAGCGCCAGCGGGGCGCGCGAGTTCCTGCTGCTGCGCGCGAAGGCGCTCGAGCGAGCGGAGGCTTCGGCGGAAGAGCGTCTCGCCTGCCTGCGGCGCGTCGCGGGCGAGGCGGACGATCTCGACGCGGCGAAGGCGGCGCTCGAACTCGCGCTCGCGCTCGAGAGCGAGCGTGCCGTCTGGATCGCGCGCGCGGTGGATCTGTGTCGACGGCTCGGCGACGGCCCGGGAGCCCGGACCGTCGCGAGTCGTGTCGGTCGCCTCGCGGCCGGAGTTCTCAGGCCCCGAACGCGTGTTCGTCGGCGCGCACCGTGAGCACCGGCGTGTGCGCGACGCGCAGCACCTGGTAGGTCACGCTGCCGAGCAGGGCCGCCGCGAGCGCGCTGCGCCCGTGCGTGCCCATCACGATCAGGTCGAAGCCATCCTGCACGGTGAGGATCGCGCGCGCCGGGTCTTCCTCGATGAACTCGGCCGTGTGCTCGACCCCGTTCCACGGGAAATCGTCGACGAAGTTCGCGAAGGCCTCGCGCTCGACGTTGCGCAGGTGGTCGAGCGTGTAAGGCAGCGGCCCGGCTGGCACGTCCATTCCGGCGCCGTAGTACAGCTCGGGATTCACGAAGCACTCCAGCGCGTGCACGCGCGCGCCCAGGCGCTTGGCGAGCGCGATGCCGCGCGCGAGCACGGCCTTGCTCGACTCGCTCAGGTCCACGGGCACGAGAATGCGCTCGATCCTGCGCGGAGGCTCGACCTGCAGCCACACGGGGCAGGGCGCACGCGCGAACATCGCCCGCGCGAGGCCTCCGAGATCGAGCTGCTTGCGGCGCCCGCTGTCGCCGAGCACCAGCAGGTCGTTCGCGCGGCGGCGGACGTGCTCGAGCACCACGCGTGCCGGCGTGCCGACCGCGACCTCGAGCCTTTCCGCGAGCGGAGTGCCGCGCAGCGTCAGCCCGGCGTGGCGGTGCGCCAGATGTGCACGCAGCGCCGAGCGCGCGCCGTCGGCCCGGCGCTCGGACAGGGCCTCGGTGGTGAGCCCACCGAGGTGCACACCGGCCGTGACGATGGGCGCGACCGCGTGCAGCAGGTCGAGCTCGGCGCCGAAGCGCTCCGCGATCGAACAGGCTGCGCGGACGGCGTTGTCGGATGTGGTGCCTTCGGCGACGCAGGCGAGGATTCGCGAGAACCCTCCATCGATAGCGCGTTCCATGACGTACTCCCGGCGGGAATTCCGCCTAGGGACCATGGACCGGGCTGGCGCGCGGGCCACGGGGGAAAGTGGGGGAAATTCTCCCCGAACTAGTGGGCAGCGCGCGTGAAGTGGCGGCGGATCGCCTCGGGCAGCGCGAGGCGCTCTTCCTCGAACACGCGGGCGCCGAGCGAATGCTCGTCGTCGCCGGGCAGCACCGGGACGCGCCTCTGCAGCACGATCTCGCCGCGGTCGTACTCGTTGGTCACGTAGTGCACCGTGCAGCCGCTCTCGCGGTCGCCGGCGGCCAGCACGGCACGGTGCACGCGGTCTCCGTAGAAACCCTTGCCGCCGTGGCGCGGCAGGAGCGACGGGTGGATGTTGAGCACGTGGCCCAGCCAACGCTCGGGCAGGATCACGAGGCGCAGGAAACCGGCGAGCACGACGAGGTCGATCGCACGCGCGTCGATCTCGCGGAACACGGACTGGCTGAAGCTCGCGGCGTCGGCGTGCTGGCGATGGTCGACGACGACGCTCTCCAGCCCCAGCCGCTTCGCGCGCTCGAGCGCGAACGCGGTCGGAGTGTTGGAGAGCACGAGCCCGATTTCGGCTTCGAGTTCCTTCGCCGCGATGCGCGTGGCGAGGTTCTCCAGCGAACGGCCTCCGCCGGAGACGAGCACCGCCAGTCGCTTCAACCCTCGAGCTCCGCGAGCCGGTCGCGCACCTGCTCCTGCACGGCGAGCGCGAGCTTGGAGAGCAAGTCGTCGAGCGCGGGCGCGAGCTTCTCCGCGCGCGCCGCCACGAGCGCGATGTCGACCGGGTCGTCGCCCTCGTGCACGACCACGACGATCGACAGACCTCCCAGGCCAGAGTGCGCGGCCGCAATCAGCGGTGCCGCGAGCTCCTGCGCGGAAACCTGCGCTCCGCAGTGTCCCATCCAGCGCCGCTCCGCCGGCGTCTCGATCGTCGGGCCGACGGCGCAAGCGCCGACCGGTTCCGCGACCGCGAGGCCGAGCGAGCGGCACAGCTCGGCCGCGGCCTTGCGCAAGGAGGCGTCGTGCACGCGCGAGACATCGGGGAACTGCGCGCCGAGGCGGCTCGAGCCGAGCGCGAGCAGCGGCGTCGTGCCCGAGAGGTTCACGTGGTCGGAGAGCAGCGCGAGCGTGCCCGGCGGGCAGCTCGCGTCGAGCGACGCTCCCGCGCACGTGTGCACGAAGGTCGACGCACCCGCGGCCGCGGCGAGCCACATCGGCCACGCGCGCTGCCACTCGGCCTCGCCCGCCTCGCGATCGAGCGGCGAGTTCTCGACGAGCCAGATGGGCAAGCCCTCGAGCAGTCCCCAGTGCAGCAGCGAGTCCTGCCACGCGTGCGGGACGCCCTCGAGCTTGGAGAACGGCAGGCGACCGGCGCGCGTCAGGCGGCCGGAGAGCACGCCGACGCCGGTCGAGAGCAGGTACAGCGCCGAGGGACGCAGCACGTCCCGACGCTCGAGTGACGCAAGGGCCTGGGAGATGGTCTCGTCGAGCACGGAGGGCTGCATCGCGTCGATCTAAGCCTCTGCGAGGCGCTCGAGCAACCGCCGACGCAATTCCTCGGGCTCGAGCGCGATCTCGAACTCCTTCTCGCGCGCCTTCTCGCCGCGCACGAGGCGCACTTCCTTGGGCCGCAGTCCGAGCGCCCCGGCCAGCGTGAGCACGAGCTCCTCGTTGGCGCGGCCCTCGTCCGCCGGCGCCCGCACGGCGACCTTCAGGTGCTCGTTCCACAGGCCCGCGAGCCCGGCGCGGCTCGCACCCGGCTGGGCGCGCACGAGCAGGCGCGTCGCCCCGTCGCTGGCCTTCCAGATGCGCGGCGCGGCGCTCACGGGCGGCCGTCGGACAGCCACTGCACGAGCAGCGTGTCGCGGTAGTCGCGCATCAGGCGCTCGAGCCCCGCGACTTGCCGGGACCAGGCCCCGGCCGTGCCCGCGCGCAGCGCATCGGTCCACACGCGCATCGCTTCCTGCTCGCGCGTGAGCAGCGTGAGCGTGCCCGCCGCCTCGGCCCAGATGCGCGCGTTCTCGTAGGCTTCCTCGATGCCGCGCAGCTCGTCGTCGGCCAGCACCGACGTCGAGCCTTCCTGCAGCATTTCCGCCGTTTCGTCGACCGCGTGCAACACGGCCGTCATGCGCAGCAGCGAGTCGATGCCGCGCGCTTCCTCGGCGCTGTACTCGCGTGCGAGCCGGCGGAAGAAGAGCTGGTGCAACTCGAGCGGATGGCCACCGAAGGCCGACCACGGGATGAGCTCGGCCGTGCCCTCGGCATCGACGAGCACCCCTTGCGCGTTGACGCCGGCGGCATCCCGCGGCGCGCGTCCCTTGACGCGCGGATCGTTGAATCCCTTGCGGCGCCAACCACCGCGGTCGAACTCGGCCGCGACGGTCTCGAGCGCGACCTTGGAGCGCGCGAGCTCCTCGCGCAGCCCGTGGGCCTTGCCCTTCGTCTCCGGCGTCGCGAGCCCGGCCTCGAGTGCGTCGAGCCGTGCCAGCATGGCGGCGAAGTCGAGCGAGCGCAGCGCGCCCTCGAAGCCGCCCGGCCCGCGCAGGCCCGCGGCGAACTGCCGCAGGTCGGCCTCGGTCTGGGTCTTGGCGAACTTCTCGCGCGCCGAAACGAGCCCGTCGAGGCGCTTCTGGATCGCGTTGCGCAGGCCGACCACGTCGCCGAGCTCGGGAATCTGCTCGAAACCGAGTTCCGAAGGCATCGGCGGCAGGTCGAGCGCGAGGATCCACGGCCGCAGCAGGTTGCCGAGCTCGTCGAAGTGGCCTTCGCGCTCGAAGGCGTCGGCTTGGGCGGCATCGGCACGCGCACGCTCGAGCTCGCGCTTGACCACGTTCGTGAACGTGGTGCGGCGGCGCAGCGTGAAGTCGGAGTCAGCTGCGAAGGCCTCCGGCACTTCGATCGCGAGCATCGCGCGCAGCGCTTCGGCGAGCGGCAGCGGGTTCGTTTCGGTGCCGGCGGCGAGCTGCAGACGCTCGATCAGGCTCGCGACGGCCTGCGCGTGTGCGCCCGAGGCCGCGGCGACGCGCTCGGCGTTCGAACGGACTTGCCCCGCTTCCTCGAGCGCCTTCGCGGCCGCCGTGGTGCCGGCAAAACGCTCCGCGAGCGCCTCGAGGTCGGCCGCGATCACGCTCGGATCCGAGTCGCGCGCGATGCGCAGGTAGGCGTTCTCCGCCTCGACTTCCTTGAGCTTGAGCGCCGTGTCGTCGTCGCGCGGCGTCTCCTTGGGCTGCGTGCCGCTGGGCAGCAGCGGATCGTCGTCCTCGACGGGCCGGTTCGTCCCGACAGTGGAGCTCCCACCCGGATTGCTGACCACGGGCGGCTTGGGGTCATCGCCACCGGCGAAGAACATCGCCGCACCGCCGAGCACAGCGACCACCACGACGGCACCGATCACCATCGGCAACTTCGAGCCACTCGCAGGCGCGGGCGCGAGCGGCGCACCGTGCAGCGTCGCGCTGCGCAGGCGCTCGACTTCCTGCAGAAGCACACCCGCCGATGCGTAGCGCTCATCCGGCTTCTTCGCGAGCAGGCGGTGCACCATGTCCGCCAGCGCGGGCGGCGTCTGCGGCGCGAGCTCCGCCAGCGGCTTGGGCGTCTCGATGAAATGCCCACGCAGGATGTCGCGCGTCGACGCGCCCTCGAACGGCGTGCGCCCGCTGATCAGGCGGTACATCGTCGCGCCGAGCGAGTACAGGTCCGAGCGAATGTCGACCTTCTCGCCGCGCGCCTGCTCGGGCGAGATGAAGTGCGGCGTGCCGAAGATCTTCTTGTTGTCGCTCTCGGTCGCTTCGGCCTCGAGGTGCATCGCGAGACCGAGGTCGGCGAGCTTGGTCGTGCCGACCGCGTTCTGCATCAGGTTCGCGGGCTTGATGTCGCGGTGCACGATGCCGCGCAGTTCCGCGTACACGAGCGCCTTCGCGGCGTCGGACAGGATCTCGATCGCTTCCTTCGGGTTGAGGCGCCCGTCGCGCTGCAGGCGCTGCTCGAGGTTGCCCTTGTCCATGTATTCCATGGCAAGGAAGTGGCGCCCGTTCTCCTCCCACACGTCGTACACGGTGACGACGTTGGGGTGGTTGAGCGCAGCGGCGGCGCGCGCCTCGGCCTGGAAGCGCTTCACGAAGTCGGTGTCGGCGGCGAGCTTGGCGGCGAGCACCTTGAGCGCGACCGGGCGACCGAGGCTCTCCTGCACGGCGAGATAGACCTCGCCCATGCCGCCGCGACCGAGCGCACGTTCGACGCGATAGCCCTTCACCGCGAGCGAGCGCGGTCCTTCGCTTGTCGCAGTCGCGTGCGGAGCGACGTGCACGGGTGCGCTCGGCGCAACCGGCGCAGGCGCGGCAACTGGAGCCGGAGCCGCACGCGGCGCCTCGGCAACCTTCGCCGCCGGATCGAAGACCCGCAGGCGACGCGAGCCGACGAGCACCAGATCACCGGCCTCGAGCTTGTGCGCCTGCACACGCTCGCCGTTGACGATCGTGCCGTGTTCGCTGCCGAGGTCCTTGAGGCCCCAGCCACCGCCCTTGGCGCGCCCGATCGCGCAGTGCACGTCGGCGACGCCCTGCCCTTCGAGCAGCACGTCCGCCCGCTCGCGCGAGCTTCCGATCGTCATCGCGCCCTGGCGCGGCAGCTCGATCGGCGCACGCGAGTCGCCGACGATCTCGAGCGAGAGCTGGCGTTCCTTGGCCTCGCTCACGGGCGCTCCTCCGCGACGTTCTCGAACAACGCGGTGCCGATGCGCACCCAGTGCGCACCTTCTTGAATCGCCGCCTCCAGGTCGCCGCTCATGCCCATCGAGTATTCGACCCGCTTCCCGACGAACGCGTCGACGGGCAGGCGCGAGCCGAGCTCGCGCACGGAAGCGAACGTGCGGCGTGCGTTCGACTGCGAGGAAAGTTCGCCGGCGCGCGCGAGCGGATCCGGCGCGGCCATCGCCATCAAGCCACGCAGGCGCAGATGGGGCAGCCGGGCCGCGAGCTCGACCGCCGCGGGCAGCTCATCGGGCCCGAAGCCGGTGCGTTCGCCGGTTTCGATGGCGCGCAGCTCGAGGAACACGTCGATCTCGCGCCCCAGCTCGCCACACAGCCGCGAGAGCGCCTCGAGCAGTCGCGGGGTGTCGATCGAATGCACGGCCGCCGCGTGCTCGAGCGCGCGCCGCGCC
>JAPLOE010000162.1 GCA_026692705.1 Planctomycetota bacterium | reverse complement strand
CCGCACCGCCGGTGCGACCGCCAGCCGCCGATCCGTGGCGAACTTCCTTCCGCCGCGGCTACCCGGGACCGCTCGCCGGCCCCGGAGGACAACAGCATCCGGACCTCGCAGTCCGGCAGGAGCAGTCCCATGCACTCGCATTCCTCGTCGCAGCAGCCCATTCCCTCGTCCGTCCAGCCCGCGCGGCGCCCGTCGCGCTCGCGGTTCCTCACGCTCGGCGCCGGTGCGCTCGCCCTCGCCGCCGCGCTCGGGCTGGGGCCCGCGGCGCAGGCCGGCGGCTCGCACTTCCCGCCCTGCGTCCCGCTCGGCGACTGCGTCTACTACTCCTCTGCCGTCCGCCGCTGCCCCCGGGCAGCACCTGGGCCGGCGGCGGCAGCGGCGACCCGGTCGCCTACGAGGACGACGCCTTCTCCGACGACTTCCTCGGCCGCACGAGCGGTTCGGGCGATCCGGCCTGCGTCGAGGTCTGCAACCACTCCGGCGACCTGTACTGCTACCCGCTGGGCGAGAAGCTCAACGGCCCGGGCGAGCTCGGCACCCCGGAGATCTTCGTGCGCTGGACGGCGACCTACACCAGCACGCTGACCTCGCCCGCGCTGTCGAGCTCGGGCCATGGCATCGGCAGCAGCAGCGCCACCTGCTTCTCGATGACCAGCACCGTCCGCCGCGTCGAGTGGGTGCGTTCGGGAAGCGCCGAGGTGTACCCGTGCTGAGCGCGGGCCATTCCCAAGCTCGGTCGGCGGGCGCGACGCGGGTCGTCGCGCTCGCCGCGTTGGCGCTCGTGCTGCTGCTCGCGCTGCTCGCCCTGCTGCTGCCGGGCTTCGGCACGGCCGAAGGCGCCGAGCCCGGCACGCCGAGCGAGCAAGTCTCCGACGAGCCGAGCTCCGAACGTTCGGCCCCGCTCGATCCGTCGCGCGGTGACACGCTCGAAGGACCACGCACGGACGCGAACGACGCCGGCGCGGCTTCGGACGCCGAGAGTGTGCCCGCGCTTCCACCGGGCGAGATCGTGGGGCGCGTGTTCGATGCCAAGGGCGCGCCGCTGCGTGCGGTGCAGGTGCGCGCGAGCCTCGATCCCGCGGACGATTCTGCGCACGCCGGCAACGGCGTGAGCGATCGCGACGGCTGGTACCGCATCTCGCGGCTCCCGCCCGGCCACTACCAGCTCGCGTTGCGCGCCGCGTTCGAGAGCGCGGGCTGGACCCAGCTCGCCAGCGTCGAAGTCCGCTCCGGCGAGACGGCGACGGTCGACCTCGCCTACCGCGGCGAGCGCACGCTGCGCGCCGCCTTCGAGTTCGCCGCAGCGTGGGAGGAGATGGACCGGTCCATGCAGACCGTGCTGTTGCGCCGCGCCGACCGCCGCGAGGAGGTCGTCGCCCGCAGCTTCGCGTTCACGCGCCACGAGGAGCCGTGGTGCTCCGGCGACGTGACGTTCACCGGGCTCGAGCCGGGCTTGTACGTGCTCGAGGTGTGGCCGTTCGTCGAGGACCACCAAGTGTGGTCGCGCGAGCTCGACCTGACGCTCGCCGACGTCGACCTCGAGCCGCAGGCCCTGCATTCCGACCGCGTCTGGCGTCCGCGCGCGCGGCTGCCACCGCCGGAAAAACGCAGCTTGCGCTGAGAGATGAGCTTGCGGCCTCTCAGCGCGCCGAGGCTCACTCCTCGCGATCGAGGCGATCGGGGCGCAGGCTCCCGCGGAACTGCTCGAGCTTGCGCACGGCCTCGTCGTCGAGCCGGCCGCTCTCCCCGAGGCGTCCGTCGTTGCCCAGCGGGTTGTCGCTGGGGCGGCGGGCGCCGCTGGGGTCGTCGTCGACGCGCTCGACCTTGGGAGCGACGCTCGCGGCGGCCGGAGCGGGCTCGCGCGCGACTTCGGTGAACACCGCGGGCCGCGGGCCCACGTCCGGCGGGAAGCCGCCAAACGTGGCCTCCTGCATCTTGCGCTGCGCGTGGCGCACGCGCACGACCCAGAGCTCGCGCGAGGCCGCCATCCACACGAACACGCCGACCGCGACCACCGACAGGTTCGAGAAGACGAAGCCCGTGACGATCAGTCCGATCGAGAACAGCTTGCCGACGGCCGCGGCGATGCGCGTCGCGGTCAGCCAGTCGGTGAACGCTCCGCACACGGCGCGGAACACGCGCCCGCCGTCCATCGGGAAGGCCGGCAGCAGGTTCGACACGCCCATGAACAGGTTGACGAGGATGAAGTTGATCACCAGCCCGCCGGCGCTGGCCGTGAAGTCGAGCGCGACGCCGTTCATGTCGGCGATGCCCAGGCCGATCGCCACCGGCACCGCGAGCGCCGCCAGCAGGAAGTTGACCGCCGGGCCGGCGAGCGCGATCGCGCCTTCGACGAAGGGCTTCTCGGGGATCTCGCGCATGCGCGCCATGCCGCCCAAGAACCACAGGGTGATGTCGATCACCTCGATCCCGAAGGCGCGGGCCGCGAAGGTGTGGCCGAACTCGTGCAGCACGACGAGGCCGAACACCATCAGCAGGTTGAGCACGGCGCCGAGCGGGTCGCCGGGCCAGAACGCCGCCGTCGCGAGGATCAGGAAGATCCACGACAGGTCCACCCGGACGGTGGTGCCGAAGACGCGGGCGATGGGGAACGAGCCGAACAAGGCGGTGCAGGTCCTGTGGAGAGAGGCCCGGAAAGCGTCCCGGGCAGACCGAAGGGCGGAAGAAGCTAGGCTCCACTCCGCAATGCCGCAACCGACCGCGCACCCGCGATCCGCCTTCCGGGAGAGGTTCCGTCCATGAACGGGGCTGCGCAGGCGCGTCCGCGGGTGCTGGCGCTCGATCTGGGCGACGCCCGAGGGCTCGAGGCGGCCCGGCCGGTGTCGTGGAGGGCGCGCGAGCCGTGGCTCGACCGCATCGGCTGCTGGTCGGGCGGAGCGCTAGGCCTGGCGACGATCGCGGAACGGGCCTTTGGGGCCCCCAAGGCACCGGCGCCGCTCGTGCTATCGGTGGGTGAGCTCGTCCGGCGTGGCTTCCCGACGGCCGCGCGCGCGTCGGTCGCCTCGCGCGCGCCGCTGACGGGACTTTTTTCGGAGGGCCTCGTCGGAGGCTCGCTCGCGCGTCGTCTGGCGTCGGTGACGGACGCGTTGGTGCTCGACGGGCGCACGAACCTCGTCGGGGGCGTGCTCACGCTCGCGGCCGACGGCTCGGCGCGTTGTTTCGAGTGGCCGGAGCTCGCGGGCCTCGCGCCGCGCGAGGTTCACCGGCGTCTCGTCGAACGTTTCGGACCTTGCGGCAGCCTGTCGATCGGGCTCGCGGGGGAGCGCGGCCTTCCGCTGGCGAGCCTCGCCTCCGGTGGCGACGTGCCGCACTTCGTCGGGCGCGGAGGCTTGGGCGCCGTGCTCGGGCGCATGGGACTCAAGGCGCTCGTCGTGCTCGCTCCGGAAGTCGAAGGCGAACCGCAGCGGGAGCTCGTGGCGACGCTCACGCGCTCGCCGCGCCTGATCGCCCGTTCGGAGGGTGGCACGCTCGAACTGTTCGGCGCCTTCGCGAGTGGACCGGACGGTGCCGAAGCTCCGGCGGCGCTCCAGCGTTTCGAGCAGGAAGCGCGCGCGGCGCGTGTGCGGCGCCACGGATGCGCGGGCTGCCCGACCCCGTGCGGCTGGGAGTTCGACACGCGCCGGGGCGCCGCGCAATCCGCGCGTTTTGGCGCGAGCCATGCGCTCGCTCGAGCGCTCGGTTTCGAGCGGCTCGACGACGCGCTCGTGCTGCTGCAGCGCTGCGACGAGCTCGGGCTCGACGCGAAGGAACTTGGCGCGACGCTTGCGCTGCTCGGGCCGGTGACGGTCGAACGCGCGCTCACGCTGGTCGACGAACTGCTCGAAGGCCGCGGCGAAGGAGCACGGCTGCGCGCGGGTTCGATCGCGCTCGCGCGCGAGCTCGGGCGCGAAACGCCGGCCGCAAAGGGTTCTGCGGTGCGCGCGGATGCGAGCCTCGCGTCGTTGCTGGGCCAGTGCGTGTCGTCGCGCGGCGGCGATCCGATGCGCACGTTCCCGTTCCTCGCCGTCGACGGCGCCGACCGCGCGGCGTTCCGGGCGAGCACCGGGCTCGAGCTGCCTCCGGGAAGCGACGACCCGCTCGCTCCGGCGGGCAAGGGACGCCTCGTCGCCTGGCACGAGGACTGGGCCAACGCGCTCGACACCGCCGGTTTCTGCGCCTTTTCGGCGGCGGCGCTGCTCGCGGACGGCACGTTCGGCGCGGCGGGCCTTTCGGAGCTGCTCGCGCCGCGAACGCTACGTGCGGACGGGATCGACATGCTCGACGCTGGCGCCGCGCTCTCGACCTTGCAGCGCAGGCTCAACGAGACGTGGGGACTCGCGCCACTGGCCGACGTGCCGCTGTGGGCGCGCGAACGCCTCCTGCAGCCGGGCGTGTGGGACGAGTACGCGCGGTCGCGGGGGCTCGAGCTCGACGGCCGCGTGAGCGCGCGACGCTGGGAGGCGCTCGAGCGGCTCGAGCCGTGGCGAGCGCGCTTCGAAGCCGTCGCGCAGCCGGATCTCGAGCCCGTGAAGGTCGACAGGCGGACCCGCGGCCGAGTGCTGCTGCGTCGCACGGGCGAAACGGAGCGCACGGTGGAGCTCGACCTGCCGGCGACGGTCGCGGAGGTGCTCGCGAGCAGCGGAACGAACCTCGCGCAGCCCGCGGTGTTCCGAGCTGGGCTCCGGATGCGCTCGCGCGAGCTCGTCCACGACGGCGACGTGCTCGAGCTGGTCGCGGTCATCGCCGGAGGCTGACTCCGGCGTCGAACCGACCTCGAAAACACCCCGCTCCGGGCAGTTTCTTCGCTCCCGCGGCGCGGCCGGGCCGTCCGACCGCCCCGGTGCATTGCCGCCGCGCGGGGGGGACACTACAACCCTTCCACCTTGCACCCGATCCTGATCCTCAAGACCGGCGCTCTCGGCGACGTGGTCCGCACGACCGCGATCCTGCCCGGCCTGCACCTCGTGCACCCCGGCGCGCGCGTGACGTGGGTGACGGCCCCGGGCGCGGTCGACCTCGTGCGCCTGCATCCGGGCGTGGCCGAGGTCGTCGCGCTCGACGCCCGTTCGGCGGCGAGCTGCGCGGCGGTCCGCACGCGGCTGGAGATGACGCGCTGGGAGTGGATCATCTCGCTCGACGACGAGGAGCCGCTGTGCGCGCTCGCCAGCGCTCTCGCCTGCGAGCGGCTCTCGGGCGCGCGCCTGGACTCGCTCGGCCAGCGTGGCTACACGACGGACGTCGGCCCGTGGTTCGACATGGGGCTCCTGTCCGTGCACGGCAAGGTCGAGGCCGACCGGCGCAAGGTCGCGAACACGCGCAGCCACCCGGAGATCCTGACCTCGATGCTCGGCCTGCCGATGGGCAAGCCGGAGCTGCACGTCGAGCCCGTGCACACCGCCTCCGCGCAGCGTTTCGCCGAGCGGCACGCGCTCAGCCGGCACGGTGCCATCGTCGGCCTCAACACGGGCGCGGGCGGCCGCTGGCGCTCGAAGATGCTGACGGTCGAGCGCACGCTGCAGTCGGCCGAGCTGGTCTCGCGCGCGCTGGAGGGGAAGGCGAGCTTCGTGCTGTTCGGCGGCGCCGACGAGCGCGACCGCAACGCCGAGATCGTGCGCGCGGCCCAAGGCCGGATCCGGCTCGTCGACGCCGGCGTCGACAACTCGCTGCTCGATTTTGCGGCCCTGATCGGCCTGTGCGACGTGCTCGTCACCTCGGACAGCCTCGCGCTGCACGTGGCCCTTGCCCGCGGCGTGCGCGCCGTCGCGTTCTTCGCCCCGACCTCGGCGGCGGAGATCGAGATGTACCAGCTGGGCGAGAAGGTGCAGAGCACCGCGCCCGACTACTGCTCCTACAAGCCCGACGCGGACACCTCGAGCCTGACGCCGGAGCGGATCGCCGCGGCCACGATGCGCCAGCTCGCGATCCTGCATGAGGCGCGCGCGCGGAGGAGCTAGGTGCAGGGCCGCGCCATGTGGTGGGTCGCCAAGACCCTCGAGGGCATCGGCATGGTGGTCGTGCTGGTGGGCGTGTTCGTCTCGATGACCGAGGGCTTCGAGGGGCGCGGGCTCGAGTCGATGGCCTACGAGTTCCAGGGCCTGATGGTCGGCGGCGGCCTGTTCCTCGTCGGCGTGCTGATCGAGCGCAAGCTCGGCACGCGCTGAGGGACTGAGGGTCCGAGCTCCCAGGACCTGGCTGCGCCGTCGCCTGGCGGCGCCGAACGCGAGGCCGTGGGTTGCCTCACGGTGTCCGGGTCGCGAAAAATCGCCCGGGATCGTCCGAAGCGGCCCGCATTCCGTCCGAACCCGGGACGCACGTTCGGCCTTGCGCAGAACTTTCCGGGGGATTTGCGAGCGGCGGGAAAGCTCGACAACCACGCCACGGAAGGGGGGATATACTCCGTAGCCGGCGGAACTTTTGTCCGGCCCGGTCCGTCAGGCGCTGCACGCGGCGTTCTGGCCCAGCCCGGCTCCGCCTCTTCTGGTTCCTTTCCGTCCCGTCGCCCCCCGTTCCGGTTCCTTCCGCATGGCTCACACCAAGCTCCCCGCGATCCTGATCGCCGCCGCCGCTCTCTCGGCCTCGGCCCAGGCGCAGGCCATCTTCACCAACGCCACCGCCCAGTTCCCTGCGAGCAACACGGGCTACACCGAGAACGTCGACTTCGGCGACGTCGACGGCGACGGCGACTTCGACGCGATCCTCGCGGAGGGTGGCGACGCAGGCAACGACCAGAACAACATCTGGATCAACCGCGGCCACGAGCCGGGCGGCACGATCGGCTTCTTCGTCGACCGCACGAGCACCCAGTTCCCCTCGATCCTCGACGCCAGCCGCGACATCGAGTTCGTGGACTTCGACCACGACGGCGACCTCGACATCTACGTGTCGAACACCTCGCAGCTCTCCAACCAGTCCAACCACTGGTGGACGAACATGGGCGGCGCGCAGGGTGGCACGCAGGGCTTCTACGTCGACCAGAGCGCGACGCGCTGGGTCGGCCTGGGTGGTGCGGGCTCGTCGATCGCTCCGAGCCAGGTGCTCGCGGGCCAGGGCTTCATCGACTTCTCCTGCGACTGCGACTTCGGCGACCTCGACAACGACGGCGACAACGACCTCGTCCACGGCAGCTACGGCGGCGCCTTCGGCGGCAACGTCCCGACGCGCCTGTTCCTGAACAACGGCACGGGCCAGTTCAGCGAGTTCAACCCGTCGGGCTTCCAGCTCGCGGGCCAGCAGATCAACAACGGCAACCCCGGCCTGTGGTGCCAAGGCAATCAGGCCGCCAACACCACGAACGCGACCGGCACCAACTGCGACGTCGCCAGCTCGGCCCTCGACATCGACGTCGGTGACATCGACGGCGACTACGACCTCGACATCCTCCACGGCGCCCGCCAGGAGCAGCCGCGCCTCTTCAAGAACCTGCTCGAGACCGGCTCGCTCGCCTTCCGCGACGTGACCGGCGCCTCGTTCCCCGCCAACTACTCGAACGGCAACGGCCACTACGAGCAGGAGATGGGCGACTGCGACAACGACGGCGACATCGACATCTACGGCCTCAACTGGCAGGCCACGGCCGGCTTCAACGACATCACGCTGCGCAACGACGGCGCGGGCACGTACTCGAACCTGCAGGTGCTCGCCGGCTCGGGTGCCGACGACAACGAAGGTGACTTCCTCGACTACGACAACGACGGCGACCTCGACATCTACGTCGCCAACTTCTCCGGTCAGGACAAGCTGTACCGCAACGACTTCACCGGCACCGGCAACTTCAGCCACACCAACGTCCCGACCCTGATGCCGACGGCCAACCGCACGGCGCTCGACGCCGACTGCTCGGACCTCGACGAGGACGGCGACACGGACGTGATGGTGGCCAACGACGCCGACCAGGCCGAGTACTACTTCATCAACACGCTCAACAACGCGGACACGATCGCTCCGTACGTTCCGAAGCTCGAGCAGGCCCCCAACCGCAACGCTGGCGCCGCCCCGACCGTGGTGCGCGCGCACGTGTACGACAACGCGGCCTACTACGTGGCCTGGTACCACAACGTCCAGCTCGAGTACCGCGTGGTTCCGGGGGCCTTCCAGCCGGTCGCGATGGTGTCGAGCCAGGGCCAGATCTTCCGCGGCCAGATCCCCGGCAACCTCGCCGGCACGATCGAGTACCGCGTCCGCGCCACCGACCGCCACGGCAACACCGGCGTCTCGGCCACCAAGAGCTTCGTCTCGACGGGCAGCTGCGCGCCGGCGGTCAGCTACTGCACGCCGGGCACGACCACGAACGGCTGCAACGCGATCCTGAGCTCGTCGGGCACGCCCAGCGCGACGGCGACCTCGGGCTTCACGCTCTCGGTCAGCAACGTGGAAGGCCAGCGCCAGGGCCTGATCTTCTACAGCATCAACGGTCGCAACGCGGCCGTCTGGGCCATCGGCAGCACGAGCTTCCTGTGCGTCAAGGCGCCGACGCAGCGCCTGCCGACCCTGACCTCGGGTGGCACGAACAACTCGTGCACGGGCAGCTTCTCGATCGACTGGCAGGCGTGGATGGCGACGCACCCCAGCGCGCTCGGCCAGCCGCTCACCTTCGGCCAGCTGTTCCAGGCCCAGAGCTGGTTCCGCGACCCGTCGGCCCCCGGCACGACGAACCTGTCGCAGGGCCTCGAGTGGCAGCTCTGCCCGTGAGCTGACTTCGAAGGTTCGGCGCGCGAGCGCCGGACACGGTCTCCCATGCGCGGGGCGGTCCTCAGGGGCCGCCCCGCGCTGCTTTGCCCGGGCTCGCGGCGCCTGGGGGCCGCAGGGCTCGCGGATCGCCGTGCCGGAGCCCGGAACGGGCGTCGCGCTGCGCTCGAACGTCCGTGCGGAGTAGCCGCCGTGCCGTCGAACTGCGCATGTGACTCGCCACGCACGGCTGCGCTACTTGGCGCGTTCGCCGCATTTCAGGACCGCCGATGCAAGACTCTCCCTTGTCCCACATCGCTCCGCCGCCTGCTTCCGAGCTTCGTCCCGGTCGCGCGGGCCTGTTCGGCTCGTTGCCCGTGCTGCTCGCGGGCTCGCTGCTCGCGCAGTCGTCGCAGGAGCCGGCCCCGCGTCCGCAGGCCGATGCTCGTCCGCAGGGACCGCAGCAGCCGATCCCCGAGGTCGTCGTCAGCGCGAGCGACGCCAAAGCGGCCGGTGAGCTCGAGCGCACTCCGCTCGACAACACCGCTGGCCGCGACGTGATCCGGCCGGACGAGCTGCGCACGGGCGGCGTGATCAGCATCCAGGAGATCCTGCGCCGCAGCCCCGGTGTCCACACCTGGGACGAGACCGGCAGCGAGTCTCTGCCCAACGTGGCCATGCGCGGCGTGACCGCGAACGACGGCGCCTCGCGCTCGCTCAACCTCGCGATGACCGTCGACGGCATCCCGCTCTCGTCGGCGCCCTACGGCCATCCGGGCTCGTCGCTGTTCCCGCTGACGCTCGAGCGCGTGTACGCCGTCGACATCCAGCGCGGCGGCGCGAGCGTGCGCTACGGCCCGAACAACGTCGCCGGCGTCGTCAACTTCCTCACCAAGCCCATCCCGACCGCGACCACGTTCGAGCTCGGCACGCGGCTCGACAGTTTCAACAACGCCTCGCAGTACGCCTCCGCCGGCGGCACCTACGAGAACCTCGGCGTGTTCGTCGAAGGCGTCTACAAGGACGGCGACACGTTCCGCCAGAACGGCGAGTACGTGATCCAGAACTACGCGCTGAAGACGGCCTACGCCTTCAGCGAGGACCTGCGCGTGCTGTTCCAGCTCGAGAGCTTCGAGGACCGCTCGAACCTCGGCGACGGGCTCTCGCTCGCCGACTACAAGGCCGACCGGTTCCAGTCGACGGCGCTGCAGAACCGCTTCGAGGGCGACCAGACGCGCGCGAGCACGAAGGTCGAGTGGAAGCTCACCGACCGCACGCGGCTGGAGTTCATCAGCTACTGGTACGACAGCTCGCGCACGTTCTTCCTCGGCAGCCCGACGGGCTACATCAACAACCCGACCTACATCCAGGCGACGCCGCGCCCGATGGAGGTGTGGGCCTTCCAGCCGCAGATCGCGCACGAGTACGAGCTCTTCGGCGCCAAGGCCGAGCTGTTCGCGGGCGTGCGGCACCTCGAGGAGAACATCCGCCGCCGCGTCGAGCGCTCCTTCCCCAACAACACCACCTCGCTCATCTCCAACGCGGACTTCGACTACTCCGCGAACAGCGTGTTCGTCGAGACGACACTGGTGAAGGGCGACTGGCGCGTCACGCCGGGCGTGCGCGTCGAGGACGTGCGCATCGACGGGCAGGACACGATCACCGCCAACGCTCCCAAGCGCGAGCAGGACTTCAGCGAGGTCCTGCCGTCGCTCAGCGCCTCGTACCTGATCGGCGACACGTGGTCGGTGTACGCCAACGTGCAGTCGTCGTTCAAGGCGCCGGAAGCGCAGTTCATCGACCTCACGGCGAACCCGCAGGACCTGTCGGCGCAGTACGCGTGGGTGTACGAGCTCGGCACGCGCGGCGAGTTCTTCGACCGGCGGCTCGCGGCGGACCTGACGCTGTACCAGATCGAGTACGAGGACCGCATCGAGCCCAACCCGGACATCTTCAACGTCTTCGACAACATCGGGCGCACGCGGCACCAATGTGTCGAGCTCGCGCTCGACGGCGACCTGTCCGACATGACGTTCGACGGCCTCACGGCCTTCGCGAGCGCGTCCTACAACGACTCCGAGTACCTGAAGGGCCAGTACGAGGGCAACGAGCTCACCGGGACGCCGCACTGGCTCCTGTCGTGGGGCGTGCGCTGGGAGCACGCACGCAGCGGCTTCTGGACCGGCATCGACGGCGTGTACGTCGACGACGCGTTCTCCGACCGCGACAACACCGTCGCGATCAACGCCGCCGGAACGCGCGGCATCCGGCCGGCCTACTCGATCTGGAACGCGCGCGTCGGCCTGCGGCGGCAGCTCTCGAAGAACTGCCAGATCCGCGCGACGGTGCTGACGCGCAACCTGTTCGACGAGGAGTACTTCGAGGTGCGCTCGGGCCGTGGACTGTACGCCGGCGCGCCCTTCAGCTACGGGGCCGAGCTCGGCCTGACCTTCAGCTTCTGAGAGCACGAACCATGAAACGGAACCTGGCAATCCTCTCGCTCGCGTTCGCCCTGGGAGCGTGCGCGACGACGACGACGCACGCACCGGCGCTCGACCCCGGCGTCGTCCCGACCAAGGAGTTCGAGGTGCGCGGCGAGCGCGCGTTCCTCGGTGGCCACGAGGTCGACCTGTGGGGGATCCGCAGCGGCAACGCGCTGATGAGCCCCAACATCACCGAACGGCACGTGCGCGCGCTCGACACCATGGTCGCGCACGGGATCAATTTCCTCGGCGTCTACTTGCAGGGCAGCCACGGCGGCTGGCCCGACCCCGAAGCCGGACCGAACGGCTTCACGCGCAGCGGAAAGCTCAAGAAGGACTTCGGCGAGCGCCTCGAGTGGCTCGTGCGCGAATGCGACGCGCGCGGGATGGTCGTGCTCGTCGGCGTCATCTCGCCGCGCAAGGACCAGGTGCTCGAGGGCACGGAGTCGGTGCAGCGCGCGGTCGAGGAAACCGCGGGATTCCTGCAGCGGCGCGGCCTGCGCAACGTGCTGGTCGACATCGCGCACGAGTTCGACCACACCGAGCGCATGGACCAGCCCATCCTGCGCGAGCCGGATGGCGCGGCGAAGAAGGAGCGGCTCGTCGGCTGGTTCCACGCGGCCTCGAACGGCATCGAGGTCGGCGTGTGCCCCTACGAGAAGTCGCCGACGACCGATTCGTTCCCCGGCATGGACATCCGCATCATCCAGAAGTCGATGCCGATCCCCGAGCGCGGCTTCGTCGTCAACGTCGAGACGCAGAAGCAGGACGCCTACGAGAACGACGGCTTCTTCACCGAGGGCCACGTCGACGCGATGGTCGCCGACTGGGAGCGCTTCCACGCCGCGCCCAACGCGGTGATGCTCTTCCACGCGGCCTACATCCAGGGCGTCGGCAACTACTCGGGCACGGCGCCGCATCCGGAGATGGGTGGCTACGGCACGAGCCCGAGCGATCGCGGCGTGAGGTTCTATTACGAATGGGTGCGAGATCATGTCGGGCGCTGGGAGTTCCCGCGTCACGTGCAGGAGGTGCGCTGATGGACACGCGGAAGTTGGTGGGGATGGCGTTGCTCTCGCTTCCGGCGCTCGCGCAGCATCCGCTGCAGGCGCCGACCCGGCCGCAGCCGAAGGTCGAACCCGTCGCGACGCGCGAGTTCGAGCTGCGCGGCGGCGAGAGCTGGCTGGGCGGCGAGAAGGTCAAGTTGTGGGGCCTGCGGGTAAACAACTCGCTGATGAGCCCCGCCGTCGCGGAGCGGCTCGTCAACAACCTCGACATTTACGCCGCGCACGGCGTCAACCTGATCAGCCTGTCGCTGCAGGGCACCAACGGCGGCTTCCCCGACGTCGATGCGGGCCCGAACTGCTTCACGCCGGACGGGCGCATCGCGGGGGCCTATGCGCGCCGGCTCGAGTGGCTCGTGCGCGAGGCCGACCGGCGCGGCATGGTCGTGTGCGTGACGCTGATGATGCCGCGCAAGGACGAGCTCCTGCGCGACGAGGCCGCGGTCAAGCTCGCGATCGAGTCGACCGCGCGGCTGCTCGAGGAACGCAAGCTGCGCAACGTGGTCGTGAACCTCTTCCAGGAGTTCAGCCATCCCACGCGCATCGACTACGACATCCTGCGCGAGCCCGACGGCGACGCGAAGAAGGCGCAGCTCACCGCATGGTTCAAGGCCGTCGCGCCGCAGATCGAGGTCGGCATCTGCCCCAACCACCTGAGCGGCTCGAAGCCCGGCTATCCCGGCTGCGACGTGCAGACGATCCACGAGGCGATGCCGATTCCCGCGAGCGGTTTCGTGCTCAACACCGAGACGCCCGACCCCGATCTCCCCGGCCACGAGGGCGTGGTCAACCGCTTCCACATCCAGCGCATGGAGGCGACCTGGCGCGAGTACCTGGTCGACGGCTCGCGCACGGCGATGCTGTTCCGCTCGCCCTACCTCGAGGACGTCCGCGGCCAGCAGGGCACCGGCCCCAACCTCGAGATCGGCGGCGGCGGAAGCGGCGATTCGGACCGCGGCGTGCGCTACTACTTCGACTGGCTCGAGCAAAACGTCGGGCGCTGGGAGTTCCCGCGGCACGTGCGCTGAAGCCTGACACGTTCGGGCGTGTCCGCGGTCGGCGCGCGGGGTAGGCTCTTGCTCCGCCGCCCCGTGAACGCCCTTCGATACGCCTCCTTCGCCCTGCGCGGCTTCGTGCGACGCGGCGCACCGTTGCACCTGACGCTGTTCGTCACGGGGCGCTGCAACGCGCGTTGCCGGCACTGCTTCCACTGGCGCGAGGTCGCGGCCGGCGTCGCGGGGCCGAGCGTGGAGGACGTCGAGCGCCTCGCGGAATCGTGCGCGCGCATGGGGCCGCTCGTGTGGGTGAGCTTCGGGGGCGGCGAGCCGTTCCTGCGCAAGGATCTGCCGGAGCTCGCGCGCTCCTTCGGGCGGCGCGGGTTGCGCCACCTCGCGATCCCGACCAACGGGCTCGTCGAGGAGCGCCAGCACGAGGCGGTCGCGCGCATTCTCGCGGAGAATCCCGGGCTCTACCTGTCGGTGGCGGTGAGCTTCGACGGCCCCGAGGCGATCCACGACTCGATTCGGCAGGTGCCGGGTGGGCACGCGCGTTCGAAGGCGAGCGTGAAGGCGTTGCGTGAGCAGCGCGCGCGCCTGCCGCGCGAGCAGGCCGAGCGTCTCGGCGTCGGCATCCTCGTCACGCTCACGAGCGAGAACCAGCACGTGCTCTCGCGGCACCTCGAGGAACTCGTGGCGGAACTCGAGCCCGACAACACGACGCTCAACCTCGCGCGTGGCACGGCGATGGAGCCGCACCTCTTGAAGGTCGACCTCGACCGTTACGCCGAGCTCGTCGCGACCAAGCGGCGTCTGCAGGCCGAACACAAGCTGCCGTACTTCGACTTTCCGCTCGCTTCGCTCGCGGCGGCGCGCGATCGCGTGATGTACGAGCACGTCGAGCGCGTCGCGCGCGGCGACCGCAGCCGGCACTTGCCGTGCACGGCGGGCACGCTGTCGGCCGTGATCTTCGAGAATGGCGAAGTGCATCCGTGCGAGATCCTCGGACGCTCGCTCGGCAACCTGAACGACGTCGCTTGGGATCTCGAGCGCCTGTGGGAGAGCGCCGAGGCGCGCTCGCTGCGCGAGGAGATCGAGCGGACGCGTTGCGCGTGCACCTGGGAGTGCGCGCAGGCGGACAACGTGCTGTTCGGAAAGCGCGCGTGGCCGCGGCTCGCGCGCGAGCTGCTGGGAGGCGCGTGATGCGGCTCGCGGTGCTCATCCCGTGCCACAACGAGGCGGCGGTGATCGCGCGCAAGCTGCGCAACCTCGCGGCGGCCAGGTTCCCGGATTCGAGCGAGCCGCACGTCGTCGTCGTGATCGATGACGGAAGCAGCGACGCCACGGCGGCGGTCGCGCGAGCGGAACTGGCCGTGTTTGGGCCGAAAAGCGGCGCAACGGCGCGCATCGAGGCGCGCGTGATCGCCAACGACGTGCGCCCGGGCAAGACGGGCGCGATCGAGGCCGGGCTGCGCGCCGTGGCGGGGCGTTGCGACCTCGTCGTGCTCACGGATGCGGACGTCGTGCTCGCGCCTGCGGCCTTGCTCGAGCTCGCGCGTGCCTTCGAGCGCGACCCGCGGCTCGGCATGGCGACAGGCACGCAGCGTTTCGTGCGTTCGTTGTGCGACGACGGAACGCTGCGCGCGGCGGATGGAAACGCGCTGCAAGGCGAGCCGAGCTTCTACGACTGGGCCGCCGCGCGCGTGCGCAGGCTCGAGAGCCGTTCCGGCCTCGTGTTCAGCGTGCACGGCCAGCTGATGGCGTGGCGGGCGAGCCTCGCGCTCGTGCCGACCGCGGGAGTCGCTGCGGACGATCTCGACCTGATGCTGCAGGCCCGTTCCGCGGGCCAGCGCATCGAACAGGTCGCCGGTGCCGTGTTCTGCGAGGTGCGCGCGCCCAAGGGCGACGCGCGCCGCCAGCAGGCGGTGCGCCGCGCGCGCGCGTACCACCAGTTCCTGCGCCATCCGCGCATCGATGAGCTGCGCGAGCGCGGCTCGTGGCTCGCGCGCCGGCAGGCGTCGCTGTACCTGCAGGCCGGGCGCGCGCGTGGGCCTTGGACGATCCTCGCGATGGGGAGCATCTTCCTCGCGGGTTGGCACTTCGGTCCGACCGCCGCGATCGTGGTGACGTGCGTCGACGCGGCGCTGTTCCTGCCGCCGTGGATCCTGATGCGCATCGTGCGCTCGCGCATGGAAGTCGCGGAGGCGCTCGAGGCGCGCTCGCGCATGGGCGAACGCTGGGAGACGGCGCGGCGATGAACGAGCGGCGGCTCCCGTGGGCGGCGCTGCTGGCGCTGTTCGCGCTGGCCTTCGGGCTGCGCGCGGTCGCGCTCGTGCAGTACGAACGCGAGCATCCGCAGGCGCAGCGACCGACGATCGACGAGGCGAGCTACGACTCGTGGGCGCGCGAAATCGCCGGTGGCGAGCTCGTCGGCAAGGAGATCTTCTTCCAGGAGCCGCTGTATCCGTACGTGCTCGGCGGCGTGTACGCGCTGGCGGGGGACGAGCCCGCGGCGCAGCGCAACGCGGCGCGCTGGATGCAGGTCGCGGCGGGTGCGCTTGCGGCGGCGCTCACGGGCTCGCTCGCGGCGCGGCTGTTCGGGCGCAACGCCGGCTGGATCGCGGGAGCGCTGGTCGCGCTGCACAGGCCGGCCATCTGGTTCCCGGCGCTGCTGCTCAAGGAGAACCTGTTCGTGACGCTGCTCGCGGCGCTGGCGCTGGGCCTCGTCGCCACGCGCGAATTCGCCGCACGCGGCTGGACGAGGCGCGAGAGCGCGGCGTGGCTCGCACTGGGCCTGATCGCGGGCCTCGGAGCGCTGCTGCGCGGCAACCTGCTCGTGATGCTGCCGTTGCTCGCGCTGTGGCCGCTCGGGCGCGCGCTGGCGCGACGCGACGGGAAACGCAGGGCACTCCTGCATTCGAGCGCGTTCGTCGCCGGTGCGTTCCTCGCGTTGCTGCCCGTGCTGCTGCGCAACCACGCGGTCGGCGGACGGTTCGTGCTCACCACGAGCGGCGCCGGAACGAACTTCTACGGCGGCAACAACCTCGACAACCCGTTCGGCGTCGCGACCGAGTTCGACTGGGTGCGCGGAATCCCGGAGCACGAGGCCGGCGACTGGCGGCGCGAGGCGAGCCGGCGCGCGGGGCGCGAGCTCGACCCCAAGGAAACCAGCGATTTCTGGCTGGAGACGACGCTCGCCTCGATGCGCGAGCAGCCCGGCGAGCACGCGCTCATCCTGCTGCGCAAGCTGCGGCTCACGCTCGGGCGCTACGAGGTTCCCGACAACCATTTCCTCGAGTGGGACGCGCTGTACGTGCCGATGCTGGAGGCGCCCTTGCCCGGATTCGCGCTAGTGGGCACGCTCGGCCTCGCGGGACTCGTGGTGCTGCTGCTCGCGCGTCGACGCGCCGAAGAGGACGGGGTCGCCGATGGGGGAGCTGCACTGGAGCTCGCGCTGCTCGGCGGCGCCTACCTCGGAACGGTCGTGCTCACGGTGACGAGCGAGCGCATCCGCATGCCGCTCGTGCCGTTGCTGGCGGTGTTCGCCGGGGGCCTCGTTCCGCTCGCGGCGACGGCGCGGAGACGCCTGCTGATCGCGCTGCCGGCGCTCGCAGCCTGCGCGGGGCTCGTTTTGACGCCCGTGTTGCCGGCGGGCGAGCTCGAGCGCGACCTCGACGAGCGCGACTACAACCTCGCCGTCGCCCTGCTCGAGGAGAACGACGAGAACGGCGCGCGCGCGATCGTGGAGCTCCTCGCGACGCGCCACTCGGCGAGCCCGCGTGTGCAGCTGCTGGCGGCGGAACTCGACTACCGGCGTGCGCGGCGCGCGCTCGACACGACGCCGCAGGGTGCGCGGATGCCCGCGTCGGCCGGCGCCGACATCGAGGCGGCCCTGCGCAAGCTCGAAGGCGTCGCGCGCCGCGGCAACGCGCAGGAACGTTTCCGCGCGGACCTGCTTGCGGGCGCGATTCGCCAGTACTTGGGCCAGTGGGCCGAAGCGGAAGCGAACTACCGCTCCGCGCTCGCGTTCGACGGCGAGGACCGCGACCTGCGTCGCCGGCTCGCGGTCGTGATCGCGGAACAGGCGATGGCCGGCCCGGCGGGCGAGCCGCGTGCGGCG
>JAPLOE010000161.1 GCA_026692705.1 Planctomycetota bacterium | reverse complement strand
AACCGGCGAGCGCCTGCAGCTGGTCGGCCGCGACACCGAGCTCCGAGTTGGCCTTCGCCACCTCGCGCGTGCGGCGGTCGGTCTCCTTGGCGCGGCGCAGGCGCGCGTCGAGCGACGCGAGCTCGCTCTTCTGCTTGGAGAGCTCGCCCGACAGCGTCCAGGCCTGGAACCCGAGGAAACCGGCCGCGAGCACCGCAGCCGCGATCGCCCACACCGTGCCGCCGACGAACTCGCGGCGGCGCCGCACCTTGGCCGGCAGGATCTCGATCGAATAACCCGCGGGATCGCTGGCCATCGTCGCGAGGCCGAGCGCGACCACCGACTCGAGCTTGTAGTCCTCGAGCTTCGCCGCCGCATCCGGCGACAGCGCGCTCGCGTCGACCACGCGGAACGGATCGAAGATCTCGACCGGCACGCTCAGGCCCGCCGACAGGTAACGCGGCAACCCGCGCAGCGCGGCGCCGCCGCCGCACAGGAGCACCTTGTCGACGCGCAGGTTCGAGACCTTCACCTGGCTCTTGCAGAACATCACCGTCGACTGCAGCAGCGACAGCAGCTGGCCCCCGGCGGCGCTGGCCGCGCGGCTGACCTTCTCCTCGCTCGCGTCGCGGAAGCGCGCGCCGGGCTCGAGGTTGGCGAGCTCGATCTTGAGCTCCTCCGCGCGCTGCGCCGAGACGCCGAGGCGCTCCGCGATGGCCGCGTCGAACAGCTTCGAGCCGCCGGTCAGGTTGCGCGCGAACAACAGGTCCGGGCCGCGCACCAAGATCACGTCGAGGTTGTCGTGACCGATGTTGGCGAGGAGCACCGTCTCCTCCTCGATCACGCCGTAGTGCGTCCACGCGTTGTAGAGCGCGAGCGCGCACGGGCTGAACGCATCGATCGAGCCGCCGATGCGGCCGAGACCGTCGAGGTGCTCCTCGAGCAGGTTCTCGCGCGCCAGCGCCAGCAGGACGACGTCCTCGTCCTCGATCTCCGGCAGCGACGGCAGCAGGTTGAAGTCGCTCGAGACCTCGGCGCCGGACGTGTCGCCGACTTCCTCGACCTCGAAGCGCATCAGCTTGCGAAGCTGCCAGTCGGGAACGCGCGGC
The DNA here is from genome assembly GCA_026692705.1 of Planctomycetota bacterium. Taxonomy (GTDB): domain Bacteria; phylum Planctomycetota; class UBA1135; order UBA1135; genus F1-120-MAGs118. The sequence continues at coordinate 10,664 of JAPLOE010000161.1, read as the reverse complement.
ACGCGCGTGTAGCGGATGTTGACGTCGCGGCCGGTCAGGCCGACGCGCGACAGGCCAACCTTGAACGGCGGCGCGCCCGTGGACCACGCGGCATCGAGCGCACTTTCGTTGTGCGAGACGACGGCGAAGTCCGACAGGACGAACGTGTTGCCCTTGTGGTGGCCGCGGACGAACTTGTTCGTGCGCGAGCCGACGTCGATGCCGGTGACGGTGCGACCCATGTCAGTTGTCCCCCCGCGGCGCCGCCGCACTCGCCATCCGCGACAGCACCTCGCGCACGCGCGCCGCGAGCTTGGGGCTCTCGCCGCGCTCGAGCGCGCCCGCGATGCCCTCGAGCCGCCCGCGCTCGGCCTTGGTCAGGTCGGCCTCGAGCACGGCGAGGTCCTTGTCGATCTCCGCCACGAGCGCGTTCGCTTCGGTCGCGAGCTCGCTGCCTTCGTAGCGCGTGGCGGCCGCGAGCGTGTCGCGGCGGCACTTGCGGTAGAGCTCGACCAGCCGGAAGAAGCGTGCGCGCTCGACTTCACCGCGCAGGTTGCGCAGCGCCGCGAGCCCGCCCTCGGCGATGCGCGCGCGGGCCGTGTCGGCCTCCTCGAGCGAGCGCGTGTCGAACGGATACTCGTCGCGCAGCTTGCCCCACAGGCTCGCCGCGTTGCCCAGCTGCCCGGCCTGCTCCGCCTCGCGCGCCGAACGCGCCAGCTTCTGCGCCTCGTCGCGCTCGGCAAGGAAGCTCGTCTGCAGGCGTGCGCCCGCTACCGCACCGAGCTCGAAATCCAGCCGCAATCCGCTGCCTTCGGGCTTGCCGCGCAGCTTGACCGGCTCCGCGAACGCGAGCCGCACCTGGTCCTTGCCCGCGCCCGCGATCACGCTCGTGACGCCCTCGCGCGTGAACTCGGTCGAGTGCGTGCGGTAGCCACCGCTGCCGGTCGAGGCGACGCCACCCTTGAAGAGCGGCTCGTCGACGCGCAGCGAGAGCGTGCGGCCGTTGCCGGAGCCGAAGGTGAGCGCGAAGGCGATGTCGCCGCGCTCGATCGCGATCGGCGCGCGCGCCGCGACGCCGCCTTCGGCGAGCCGCACGTGCATGTCCGAGAGCAGCGTGCGGTCGATCTTGAACAGCGAGGCCGCGAAGGCCGGGTCGCCGTGCGGCACGAACTGGAACTCGTCGATCGCGGCGAGCTTGGCTTCGCCTCCGGGCACGAGCGAGACGTCGTCGACGTCGACCGAGCCGCCCCCGGCGCCCGCGGCTTCCGCGAGCACGAGCGCGCGGACGCTGTCGAAGGCGGCGGGCACCGTCAGGGTCGCCACGACCTCCTCGAAGTCGCCGCCGACGGGAATCACCGGGCCCCAGGCCACGGTGCGCGCCGAGGCGCCGCTCGAGCTCTCGAGCTCGAGGCCCAGCCGCGCGCGCGCCGAATCGCCGACGCGCACGTGCCCACGCAGCGTCAGCACGCGCTGGCCCGAGCCGCGCACGGCCTCGGAACGCGCGATCGCCCACTGGCCCGCGTCGACCAACGCGCCGAGACCGAGCTCACCCGACCGCCGCGACGTCGTATCGGTCGCGAAGGCCGCCGGCGCGCCGTCCTCGGACGCCCAGTTGCCCTCGTTGCCTTCGAAGGAGTAGCTCGCCGCGAGCAGGTTGCCGTCGACGCTCTCGACCGGACGCAGCTTGCGGCCTTCTTCGCCACCGGCCGCGCCCTGACCGAGCAGGAACCACGCGGCGCCACCGCCTCCGAGCAACGCGACCAGCACGAGCGCACCGACGAACGAGCGCTTGCCGGAACGCGCGACCTTCTCGGCGCTGATCGTGCGCACCGCGTCCGCGGCGTTCGCGACTTCCGGCGCCGGAGCGGCCGGCATGAACTGCGTCGGCGTCTGCAGGCGCTCCGACACGGCCACACGCGCGGGCGGCGGCTCGGGCGCACGCGCCGGAGCCGGAGCCGGCGCGTCGAACTCGAGCTCGAGCTCGTCCGCACCGCCCGCCGGCGCGCTGGCGCCAGCCTGCGCATCGACGACGATCAGCTTGACGTTGCCGAGCAGAACTTCGTCGCCGTGGCGCAGGCGCGACTGCGAGATGCGCTCGCCGCCGACCTTCGTGCCGTTGGTCGAACCGAGGTCGCGCAGGAGGAGCCCGTCGGGCTCGACCACGAATTCCGCGTGCCGTCCCGACACCGAAGCGTCGGTCACCTGCACGCTGTTGCCCGGGCGACGGCCGACCGTGATCCCGCTGCCGGGGATCGGGATCGTCTCGCCCCGCCGCTCGCCGTTCTCGAAGCGCAGGGAGTAGCGAGGTTGCATGGAGGCGCGAACCAGAGTTGGGAGCCGGGGGGGAGAGAAAGCGGTCGGACTGCGGCGCCTTGGGGGGCGCGATGCGTCGAACCGTTGGGGCTGGCGGCCGGAGCCTCTCGAACCCTCGCGCGCCCCTCGGGTTCGGGGGGAGCCACCAGGAATCGAGCGATCCAGTGAAGGCGCGCCGGGAGCTTGCTCCCGATCTGCAACACCTCGACAATCCGGCGGCGATGGCACGGGCACGGGACGAACGGGGTGGCGAGCGCTGGTTCTTCCTCGAGGCGGGGGCGGGTCGCGGGCCCCGGCTGGGTGAGGAGGACGAGCGGCACGCCCTCAAGGTGTTGCGGCTCGAGCCGGGGGCGGTCGTGGTCGCGCTCGACGGCGAAGGTTCGGCCCGCAGGCTCGAGCTGGTCGCGGTCGAACGCTCCGGCGCGCGCTGGCGCGAGCTCGAACTCGCCGCCGAGGAGCCCGAACCGGGCGCGCCGGGAGCCGCGTTGCCCTGGATCGAGCTTGCGGTGGCGCCGCCGAAGGGTTCGCGCGCCGACGAGATGGTCGAGCGGCTCGTGCAGCTCGGGGTCTCCGGCATCACGGTGCTCGCGCCCGAACGGACGCAGGGCTTCGCGCGCGACGCCGTTCCGGAGCGGCTCGAGCGCTGGGAGCGCCTCGCGCGCGAGCAGTTGAAGCAGTGCCACCGGCTCTGGCTCCCCCGCTTCGCCGGCCCGGTCGCCCCGGAGGCCCACCTCGCCGCCCACCCGGCGGCGCTCGACCTGCTCCTCGACCCGCGCGCCGAACGCCGGCTCGGCCAAGTCGTCGCCGACGCCCCCCGCGGCACCCGCGAACGCCCCCTGCGCCTGTGGATCGGCCCCGAGGGGGGCTGGACGCCGGCCGAGCTCGCCGCCCTCTCCGCCGCCGGTGCGATCCCCGTCGGCCTTGCCCCCAGCGTGCTGCGGATCGAGACCGCCGCCGAGGCCGCGGCCGCGATCGTGGTCCACGCGAGCTGGAGTTGACGCAGAACGGCAACTTTTCGGTTGCATATCCGGTGCGGACCGCCCAGGATGGCTTCACGCAACCAAAAGGTTGCTGGACAGCTCCCTTGGCCCCTCAAAGAGGTCTCCCGTGCCGCACTTCCGCCAGAACCTGACCCTCCGCGCCAGCCCCGACACCGTCTTCGCCGCCCTGACGACCCCACGCGGGATCGCCGGCTGGTGGAGCGACGACAGCGACGTCCCGGCCGCCGTCGGCGCGACGGTGCGCGTGCGCTTCGACTGCGCCAAGAAGGACTTCCGCATCGAGCGGCTCGAGCCCGGCCGCGCGGTCGAGTGGCGCTGCACCGCCGCGTACATCGACCTGCCGCAGCTCGAGCGCCGCAGCGAGTGGGTCGGCACGCGCCTGCGCTTCGAGCTCGCGCCCGCCGCGAACGGCTCGACCGAGCTCGCCTTCGAGCACGAAGGCCTCGAGCCGACGCTGGATTGCTTCGAGCTCTGCCGCGCCGGCTGGCAGCAGTTCCTCGGGAGCCTGCAGCGCTTCGTCGAGACCGGCCGCGGCGAACCCTATCGTCTGGCGAGCGAGCGCTGAGCCCAGCGAGGACCTCCGATGTCGACCCCTTCTTCGAACGACTCCACGCTGCCCAGCGACCGGATCGAGCGCTCGATCCGCATCGCCGCTCCGCGCTCGCGCGTCTGGCGCGCGCTCACCCAGGCCGAGGACTTCGGCCGCTGGTTCGGCGCCAAGCTCGCGGGCCAGGAATTCCGCCCCGGCGCCCGCGTGCGCGGCCAGATCACGATCTGCAAGTACGAGCACGTCTGGTTCGACGTCGTCGTCGAGCGGCTCGAGCCGCAGACGCTGTTCTCGTTCCGCTGGCATCCCTACGCGGTCGAGAAGGACGTCGACTACTCGCTTGAGACGCCGACCCTGGTCACGTTCCGCCCCGGTGCCGAGGGCGAGCACGCGACGCTCCTGACCGTCGTCGAGTCGGGCTTCGACCAGGTGCCGCCGCACCGCCGCTTCGAGGCCTTCCGCATGAACTCGGCCGGCTGGGAGGGCCAGCTCCGCAACATCGGCAAGCACTGCGAGCTTCCCGCGTCGAGCGCAGGCCCGGAGCGGAGCGCGCGATGAAGCCCGAGAGCGGATCCGAGGTCGAGGCCGTCGTCAGCGCGCGCGAGTCCCACGCGCGTGTGTTCGCGGCGCTCGGCGATCCGACGCGGCTCAAATTGGTCGCGGTGCTGTGCGCAGGCGGCGCCTTTTCGATCGCGCAGCTCACCGAATCGACCGACATCAGCCGGCAAGCCGTCACCAAGCACCTGCAGGTGCTGAGCGCCGCCGGGCTCGTGCACGACACGCGCGCGGGCCGCGAGCGGCTGTGGCAGCTCGACCCGCGCCAGGTCGACGAAGCGCGCCGCACGCTCGAGACCATCGGCCGCCAGTGGGACGTCGCGCTCGCGAAGCTGAAGGACTTCGTCGAGCAGGAAGGCTGAGACACGCGCGGAGCGGGTGGCGCATCAGAGACCGTGAAGACATCAACGGTCTCGCCGTCCGCGCCGCCCTGCGGCGCGGCGCAACAAGCATCTGAGAGGTCGTAGGATCGATTTCTTCACGACCTCTCAGCCGGTCGACGTGCGAAAGCCGAGCAGGCCGAACAGGCCGTGCGGCGCGGCCGCTTCCTCGTCAGCCTTGCGTACCTCGGCTTCTTCCTCGATCCAAGCGCGCTCCAGCTCCCCGATCAGCCGCGCCCGCTCCTCGGCAGTGCTCTTCCGCTCGCGCGCCCGAGCGCTATCCGACTGTTGAAACTTGACCGTGTTGTTTTCCATCGCGCACGTCCCCGTCAGGTCGACGCCACTACTTTGACAGTTCGCTTCGTGCTTGCCGGGCCTCGCCGGAAGCGCTCGCGGCCTCGCCAGAGCGACCAAACCATGTGTAGCACAGGAATCCCGAGGCAGCGACCACCACAGCGCCCACGAGCCAGCGCTGGCCGTTGTCCAAGTTCTCCTTCCGGCGCACATTGCGGCGGTGAAGTGACGCAGCGGCCAGCGAAGTGCGCGCAAACGCGATGCGGACCGCTTCCTCCTCGCTGGCGAGGGCGTTGGGCTGCAGCGACGCCTGAGTCGGCCAGTCGAGATGGCCGCTGGCGTACATGTGAACTCCCGCCGCACCCTTGCTGTCACGCCTGCGCCGTGCAACCAGGAAGATCCTCACGAAGGCGCCGAGAATCAGCGCGAGCGCTGCCGTGACGATCAAGCGGAGAAACTGCGGCAGCCACGCGGGCTCGATGCCTTCGAAGTCGGAGTAGTTGAAGAAGCCGAAGCCGACGAGGGCGCTGAGGATCGTGAGCAGGCCGTTCTCCCGGCTCGCCAGTCGCTCGGCATTCCCGGTCTCCGCCTCCCAACGTCGGGTCGCGTGCTCGAGAGCGACGCGTTCGGGACACTCCGCGCGTTCATCGGCTGTGGGTGCTTCCATGGCCGTCCTCTGGCGTTTCCCCGCTTTCGAGCTCCAGTTCGCACGCTCGAGACCATCGGCCGCCAGTGGGACGTCGCGCTCGCGAAGCTGAAGGACTTCGTCGAGCAGGAAGGCTGAGACACGCGCGGAGCGGGTGGCGCATCAGAGACCGTGAAGACATCAACGGTCTCGCCGTCCGGCGCCGTCCGGCGCCGCCAGGCGACGGCGCAACAAGCATCCTGAGAGTTCGTCTCCTCATTTCTTCACGAATTCTCAGAAGCCCATCCGCTCGCGCAGCGAGATCCAGCGGCCTTCGCCGAGCACGATGTGGTCGAGCAGCGGGATGCCGAGCAGCTTGCCCGACTGCTCGAGGCGCTGCGTGACGGCGAGGTCCTCCTGGCTCGGCTCGGGGTCGCCGCTGGGGTGGTTGTGGGCGCAGAGGATCGCCGCGGCACCGGCGCGCACGGCCGGCCGGAAGACCTCGCGCGGGTGGACGATCGAGGTCGAGAGGCTGCCGATGCTCACGACGTGGTGGCCGCGCAGGCGGTGCTTGCCGTCGAGCAGCAGCACATGGAACGACTCGCGCAATTCGCCGCGCAGCAGCGGCCCGAGCACGCCTTGGACGTCGGCCGGTCCGCGGATCGCCGGCCGTTCGAGCCCGCGGTCCTGGGCGAGGCGCCGCGCGAGCGCGAGCGCCGCCGCCACGCGCCAGCCGACGGACGAACGTGCGCCCAGCCGGGCCGCCAGCTCGCGCGGTTCCGAGCGGGCGAGCGCCGCCAGATCGCCGTCCCAGGCCTCGGCCGGTGTCCCGAGCAGCTCGAGCAGCTCGCGCGTGTCGAGCGCGTCGCTTCCCAGCCCGCGCATGCGCCGGCGCAGGGCGCGACGACGTGACGCGAGCTCGCGCGGCGGCGGCGCGGCCTCGGCGCGCGGAACCTCGCCGGCCAGCGGACGCGCGCCCTCGACCGGCGCCAAGAGCCGCGGGCCGTCGAGCGGAACCGCAACCGGCAGCTCGCGCTCCCCCACCTCGACGCTCGCGGCGTGCTCGCTCGGAACGGCCATCGCAGGAGCACGACGCTCGGGCCCCCTCCGCGGTCGCACCCCAACACGGATTTTGCTCCCGCAGACCGCTGCCAGGGACCAGCCGTGCAATGAATCGATACAAATCGGAAAAAGACCGCAAGAAAAGTCGGTACCGGGGCGATTCGATCGTCTAGGTGCAGCGTCCGGTCTCCGTGGACCGGCCCGTTGGAGTTCAAAGCATGACGAATTGGTTCGTGATCGCGGTGGCCTCGCTCGGTGGGTTGTGGGTGCTCGAAGTCGTGGTCGCCACGGCGTCGTACCTCGCCCTCCGCCGTGCAGGCACCTCGACACGGGACGGGGAAGCTCCTTACTAGGCACTCCCGCTCGGGCGGGCTGCCTGCAGGGAGCCAAATGTGGGGCTTGCGTGGCTCCCGTCCTCCGGGACGTGGGAGCTCTGGTTCGCCGCGGTACCTGAGCCGTCGGCGGACCCCGAAGGGCGGCGGTGATCCTGACACCGCCGCCCGCTCCATGCCCGGAGCGCGAGCGCGGCGTCCCGGTCGGCCGGCTCAGCGCCGCTCGAACTCGGCCACGAAGTCGCCGAGCGCGACCTCGAGCGGCACGCGCGTCCAGTCCTCGAAGGCCACCGCGGCGCCCTTGCCTTCCTTGCAGCCGCGCAGCATCGCCATCAGCGCCTCACTGCCGTACTGGCGCTCGAGGTACGCGACGGCGAGCGTCGACTGGCCGTAGGCGACCGGAATCTCGGGCTCGGGCAGCGAGGCGAAGGCCTTCTCGATGCGCCCGAAGGGCAGCAGTGTCTTGCCGGCCATGCGCCGGCGCGCGAGCTCGAGCTCGGCCGCGGGATCGCGCGCGAGCCACTGGGCCAGACCTTCGTTCAGCCAGGCCGGAACCTTCTCGCCCGCGACCGCGCGCACGAAGGCGTGCACGAGCTCGTGCCGCAGCAGGCTCGAGAGCGCCGGATCGAGCGAGCGCTCCTCGGCGATCGGCACGCGGATCGTGCCGTCGAACGAGCCGCCGGCCCACTCCGACAGGCCCGTGATGCGCGCGAACTCCTCGCGGCGGTAGAGCACGACGGGAATGCGCGGCGCACCGCGCTCGCCCGGAGACACCGTGAAGACGAGCGCGAGGTCGGCGAAGTGCAGCTCGAGCTCGGCCAGCACGTCCGGCGCGGCGTCGAGCAGGCGCTGGCGCCAGCCGTCGTAGGAGAGCTCGAAATGCACCGAGCGGTCGCGCAGGAACTCCTTCTCGGTCTCCAGCTCCGCGCGCCAGCGCTCGAGCAGCTTGAGCAGGTCGGTGCGCGCTGGTGCGAGCTCGACCGCGCGCTCGACGTCCTTCACGCACGGCTCGCAGGGCCGCACGGCCTCGTGCTGGCGGAACGCGCGGCGCACGAGCGCCTCCGCGAGGTTGGAGCGGAACACCTGTTCCTCGGGCGCGGCGGCGAGGCACTCCTCGAACAACGTCACCGCGACGTCGAACTCGCCCCGCTCGAGCGCGGCGATCGCCTCGTTGTTGCGCTCGGCCATGGCCGAGCCCGCGCGCGCGGGCCGCGGCGTCTCGGCCGCCGGCTGCGCGGCGCCGGAGGCCGGATCGTCGACGGGCACCTCGCGGCGCTGCGACGTGAGCGGCAACGCCGGCTCGGGCTCGCGCGGCAGCTCGCGCACTTCCGGCTCGCGGCGCGCGAACCAGAAGCCCCCGGCCGCGGCAGCGGCGGAGACGGCGAGGAACAGCGCGATCAGGGTCGGGGTACGCATCGAGGAATCCAGTGGAACCGGCGCAGCGGGCGCAAGTCACGCGCTGCGGTCGGCACTCCCCATCGTCGCCCGCGGGAGGCGCGCCCTCCACGAGCGTGACGCGCTTTTCACGCGGCGTGGTTCAGAGACTGTGAAAGCAATGCACGCTCTCGCTGTCAGGCGCCGGCGCAACGAGCATCCGGAGAGCTCGTATCCTCATCTCTTCACGAGCTCACCGGCGCCGCGGCGAGCGCACCGGATTGTCGAGGTCGTAGCGCTCGCGGCCCTCGATCTGCTCGCGGATGTCCGCGATCAGCTCGCCCCAGCTCTGGTACCGGGCGGCCATGTCCTTGGCCATCATCTTCTCGATGAAGTAATGCAGCTGGTGGCTGAAGTTGCGCGTCTTCAGCTCGGGGCTCTTGAGGCTCTGCATGACGTGCATGCGCAAGAGCTCGCGGTCGTCGGTCGACTGGAACGGCAGGCGGCCGACGACGAGCTGGAAGAGCGTGACGCCGAGGCTGTAGATGTCGCTGCGCGCGTCGCAGGAGTTGAGGCCCTGCGCGCTCTCCGGCGACAGGTATTCCTTGGTGCCGACCGTCGTCTCGCTCGCCGCCTGCGAACCGCCGCCGACGTCGCCGGCGAAGCCGAGGTCGATCAGCTTCAGCGTGCCCGACGTGGCGAGCATGATGTTGCCCGGCTTCAGGTCGCGGTGGACGATGCCTTGGCCGCACAGGTACTCGAGCACCTCCGACGCGCCGAGCACGGCCTTGAGCGCCACGGTCTCCTCGAAGGGCTGGCCCTGGTCGAGCAGCTCCTGCAGCGTCGAGCCCTCGACGAACTCCATCTTCGAGTAGAAGGTCGAGCCGCTCTTGAAGACGCCGTAGCCCTCGACGAGCCCCTTGTGGCGCAGCTTCTCGAGCAGCTTCGCTTCCTTGACGAAGGCGTCGCGCACCTTGGCGTTGCGCGTGGAGTCGACGTTGAGGACCTTGAGCGCGAGCACGCGCCCGGTCTTCTTCTCGCGCGCCCGGAACACGTCGGCGGTGCCGCCCGTGCCCGCGTGCCCGAGGATGTCGTAGCCGGGGATCTCGGGGATCTCGCCCGCGCGCGTGCGGCGCCACTTGGCGATCGTCTCGGCCGAGAGCCCGGTGTGGTGCTCGAGCAGCGCATCGAGGTCGGCCCCCTTCTTCAGCTCGGGGAACACGCGCTCGGCGACGTCGCGCACGATCAGGCCGCGGTGGACGAGGCGCAGCAGGAAGTCCTGGTCTTCGGAGGAGCCCATCGGGGTCAGAGGGTAGCGCCCCCAAGCCCCCTCCGCGCGGCCTTCCGAACGGCCCGCGACGCAAATCACGGCAGCGCATCCAGCGCGGCGGGTCCGCGACCCGAAACAGGTGGCCGTCCGGCGCTCCTCCCCGGGGGCGCCACGCCCCCGATGGATCCCCGCTCCTCACGCACCGTCCTGCGCTACTTCCTGCCCGCGGACACGTTCGTGCGCATCCTCGCGCACGAGCCGCGCGAGGTCGCCGTGCGCGCGCGGCCGGGGCTCAACCGCACGACCTACCGGCGTCTGGTGATCGAGGCCTGCTGCCCCGACTACGCCGAGGATTTTGGAGCGCTCGCGATCGACTGCCCCGACGACCCGCTGGCGGCGGCGGAGCTGCTCTACCAGCTGTGCATCGAGGTCAACCCGCAGCTCGACATCCACACGGTGCGGCTCGCGGAGCCGGGCGCGCCTCAGGGACAGGGCGAGCCGCAGGCGAGCGCGCAGGCGGGCGGCGGCCACGCGTTCGAGCGGCTGCGGCAGCGTGTCCACGGGCTCGAGGAACGCCTGAAACGGCGCGTGATCGGGCAGGATGCGGCCGTGGCGTCGGTGGTGAGCGCGGTGCGGCGCGCGGCGGCCGGGCTCGCGCCCGAGCACCGTCCGATCGCGAGCCTGCTGTTCGTCGGCCGCACCGGCACCGGCAAGACCGAACTCGCGCGCGCGCTGGCGGCCGAGCTCTTCCCCGGCGAACGCCGCGGCAAGCTCGTGCGCATCGACTGCAGCGAATACGGCGCGTCGCACGAGTACGCCAAGCTGATCGGCGCGCCGCCGGGTTACGTCGGCCACGAGTCGGGCGGCGTGCTGACCGAGGCGCTGCGCAAGGATCCCGACTGCGTCGTGCTGTTCGACGAGGTCGAGAAGGC
>JAPLOE010000160.1 GCA_026692705.1 Planctomycetota bacterium | reverse complement strand
CGGCGCCCGACGACGCGCGCGCCATCGCCGCGGCCGCGCTCGCGGCCTTCCCCGAGGTGTGGATCGCGCTCGCGCCGGGGGACTACACGGGCCTCGTCGTCATGTCGCCGTCGCCGATCGCGAGCGTGGCCCGCGGCTCGAGCCGCTGGTCTCGGCGACCTAGTCGAGGGCGCGCGGTGCCGTGAGTTTCTCACGGCGCCCGTTGCTCGCGCCGGAAACGGTGAGCGGCGCCCCACGCACGGGCGAGCTCGCAAACGCGGAGTTTTCCCGCGTTTTCAGCGGTCGCGCGCGGGCCCGCGCGGCGGCGTGGCCAGCGCGGCGCCGAACTCGCGCTCGCTGATGCGGCCATCCTCGTCGGCGTCGAGCGAGGCGATGACGGTCGCGATGCGCGCGCCCATCGAGGTCGAGCCCTGCAGCACGCGCAGGTCCTCGGTGCTGATGAAGCCGTCGCCGTCGAGGTCGAGGCGGCGGAAGTGCGGCACGGGGCCGGCGATCTGCGGCGGGCCCGCGGCGGACGAGACGCTCGAGGGGCGCGGCTCGGCCTGGCCGAACAGCTCGACGACGCTCTTCGCGCCCTGACGCGACGTCGGTTTCGTCTCGCTGGGCAGCGCGAGCGAGTAGGACAGCACGCGCGAGAGCTGGAACAGCTCGTCGGAGCCCACGCGGCGGTCGCCGTCGGAATCGACGGCCTCGAGCACGCTGTCCAAGTCTTCCGCCGTGCGGCCGTACTCGGAGAGCAGCGCGGGCAGCTCGCTCGCATCGATCGTGCCGTCCGAATCGGTGTCGAAGGCGACGCGCAGCTGCTCGGGCGTGCGCGGCGCGGCCGCTTCCGTCGTCAGGCGCTGGCGCGGCGTGAGGAACGTGCCCGTGCGCTTCACGAGCTCGTCATAACGCGCCATGAACTCGCGCGACGTCACGCGGCCGTCGTGGTCGCGGTCGTACTGCGCGAACTCCATGCGGTCGCAGTCGAAGGCGTCCTGCAGCTCGCGGTAGCTCAGCCAGCCCGAGCGGTCGCCGTCGACGCCGAGGAAGATCGGACGCTCGAGCTCGCGCCACTGCGGAGAACCGGGCTCGATCCCCGGCGGCGGCGCAACGGCGAGCGGCGTCTCGGTCTCGGCCGTGAGGCCCGCACGGCGCTTGTCGTCCTCGGCGAGCACCTTGTCGATCTGCGCGACGAGGTCCTGGAACTTCTTCTCGCCCGCGGCGAGCGGAGAGGGCTTCGACGGCGTCGGCGCGGGGCCGGGCAGCGGAGCCGGGGCTCCGGCGCCGCGCACCAACGGAGCGTTGCCGATGCTGCCGCCCTTCTTCTTCTTGCCCGCGAAGACGCCACCACCGGCCCGGCCACCGGCGCGTGCTCCGCCTCCGCCTCCGCCTCCGCGACGGCCGCCACCGCCGCCGCGACGGCCACGCTGGGCCTCGGCGTCAGGCACGAGCACCACGGCGAGGGCCAGGGCGAACAGGGCGAGTCGGGAAAGGCGGGAGAACTTCAAGCGAGAAGCATCGTGGGTTGGAGCGCGGAACTCCGCAAGGGCGGAGTTCTAGCCGGAACGGCGGCGGCGCCGGGCGTGGCTCGTCGCAGCTTTCGGGGCCGGTGCGGGCGTCGCGGGCTTGGTCTCGGCCGGGGCCGGGGGCGCGGTCGCGTCGAGCGGGCGGCGCAGGGTCAGGGCCCAGCCGAGGGCCTCGCTCACGTGCTCGACCGTCCGGATCTCCAGCCGCCGCCGCACCTCGCGCGGCAGGCGCGAGACGTCGTCGGCGTTGCGCGCCGGAACCACGACGGTGCGCACGCCCGCGCGCAGGGCCGCGAGCAGCTTCTCGCGCAGGCCGCCGATCGGCAGCACCGCGCCGTGCAGCGAGATCTCGCCCGTCATCGCGACGTCGTGGCGCACGCTCGTCCGCGTCAGAACGCTGACGAGCGACGTCGCGACGGCAATGCCTGCGGACGGGCCGTCCTTGGGGATCGCGCCCGCGGGGAAATGCAGGTGGACGTCGAGCCGCTCGAGCGCGTCGGGCTCGAGGCCCATGCGCGGGAGCTGCATGCGCACCCACGAGAGCGCGGTCTGCACGGATTCGCGCATGACCTCGCCGATCGAGCCGGTGAGCTGCACGCGGCCGGCGCCGGGCATCGCGAGCGCCTCGATCGGCAGCAGCGCTCCTCCGAGGTTGGTCCACGCGAGGCCGCACACGACGCCGACGCGTGACTCGGAGGTGTGCACGAACGGATCGAGGTTGGGCGAGCCGAGCAGCACGGACAGCTGGCTCTTCTCGACGTGCAGGCCAGCGCCGTCGCGCACGAGCGAGACCGCTGCCTTGCGCGAGAGCGAGTCGAGGCAGCGCTGCAGCGCGCGCACGCCAGGTTCGGCGGTGTAGCTGCGCACGATGTCGACGAGTGCGCCGCGCGAGAGCGTCAGGTCGCGCGGTCCGAGGCCCGCGACTTCACGCGCGCGCGGCAGCAGGTGCTCGCGCGCGATCGCGAGCTTCTCGGTCTCGGTGTAGCTGCCGAAGGGAATGATCTCGAGCCGGTCGGCGAGCGGCTCGGGCACGGGCTCGAGATCGTTCGCCGTCACGAGGAACAGGCACTCGGACAGGTCGAAGGGCACGCCGAGGTAGTGGTCGACGAACTCGCGGTTCTGCTCGGGGTCGAGGATCTCGAGCAGCGCGCTCGAGGCGCGGCTCCAGCCGCCCAGGTGCAGCTTGTCGAGCTCGTCGAGCAGCACGACGGGGTTGCGCACGCCCGCGCGCGCGAGGCCGGAGAGCAGCTTGCCCGGCACGGCGCCGGAGTGCGCGAGGTGGCGGCCGCGCAGCTCGCCCTCGTCGGAGGAACCGACGTGGATGTGCACGAACTGGCGCCCGAGCGCCTCTGCGACGGCGCGCGCCATGCTCGTCTTGCCCGTGCCCGAAGGCCCGAGAAAACACAGCACGGTGCCGCGCGAGCTGCCGGAGAGGTGGCGCACGGCGAGGAACTCGGCGACGCGTTCTTTCACGTCCTCGAGGCCGGTGTGCGTGAGGTCGAGCGCAGTGACGAGGCGCTGGAATTCGTGGCGCGAGGCTTCGGGGTCCTTGGTGCTCGCGCCCCAAGGCAGTTCGAGCAGCCACTCGATCCAATTGCGGATGCGGCTGGATTCCTCGCTGCCCGGGCCCGAGCGGCGCAGGTGCGCGAGCTCGCGTGCGCAGGCGCGGCGTGCCGCCTCGCTGAGATCGGCCTTCGCGACACGTTGCTCGAGTTCGCGCGCGAGCGACTCGACCGGATCGTCGAGACCGAGCTCGCGCTGGATCACGCCGAGCTGTTCCTTGAGCAGCTGGCGGCGCAGCTCTTCCTCGACCTTGCCCTGCAGCGACGTGCTGACGTTGGCGCGCGCGATCTCGTGCGCCGCGAGTTCCGCGAGCAGCTCGAGCCGCCGCCCGACGTCGATCTCCGACAGCAGCCGCGCCCGATCGGCGTAGGCGAGGTGCAGGCGCGAGGCCGCGAGGTCGCTGAAATGTCCCGCGGCGGAGCTGTTGAGCGCGAGCACGCGCGGAAGTTCAGGTGAATAGCGGCTGTCGACGCGCACGAGCTCGTCCACGAGCGTGCGTGCGCGCTCGACGAGCTCGCGCAGCCGCGCCTCGTCCTGCGGCGGCGTTTCGACCTCCGTGATCGTGACCGCGAGGAACCCCGCGGAATCGTCGACCGAACCGAGCGCGACGCGCCGCAGGCCCTGCAGCACCACTCGCCGCGAACCGTCGGGCAGGCGCGTCGTGTCGAGCACGCGGCACAACGTGCCGATGCGCGCGAGCTTCGCCGGCGTGGTCTCGCCCTCGAGGTCGTCGAGCGGCAGCGACACGATCGGCACGTCGCCTTCGGGATGTTCGTCGAGCGCGCGCAGGTTCTCCTTGCGGTGCACGTCGAGGGTCGCGACGGAACGCGGGAACACCACGGTGCTGCGCACCGCGAGCGCGATCAGGGGAGCCGAGCCTAGAGCGCGGGAGGGGACCAAGTGGACGGGCGGGGGGCCCGCGACGGCTTCTTTCGGGCGTTGGAGCGCAGGAAATGGCGCTGCAGACACAAAATCGGCCCCGCGGCGCGTGCCGCGGAGCCGTGGGGGCGAGCGCAGGCCCGGAAGGAACTTCCTAGTGGCCGGCGGCCTCGATCAGCGCCTCGCTGACGCGGTCGACGTCCGCGTCGGAGAGGAACGGGTGCACGGGCAGGCACAGCACCTCGCGCGCGAGGCGCTCGGCGTTGGGGAAGTCGCCGGGACCGTAACCCCAGGGCTTCGCAGCCTCCTGCAGGTGCACGGGGCTCGGGTAGTGCACGCCGGCGAAGATCTGCTTCGCCGACAGCGCCGCCGCGACCGCATCGCGCGAGCGCTCGCCGCGGATGCGCACCGTGTACTGGTGGTAGGTGTGCGTCGTGCCGGAAGCGAGCGTGAGCGGCGCGATCGCCTTCGAACCGGCGAGGTTGCGGCCGTAACGCGCCGCGAGCTGGCGGCGGCGCTCGTTCCAGCGCTCGAGGTGCGGCAGCTTCACGTTGAGGATCGCGGCCTGGATGGCCTGCAGGCGCGAGTTCGTGCCGATGCGCGCGTGCACGTACTTCGTCGGCGAACCGTGGTCGCGCAGCTCGCGCAGGTTCTTCGCGACGTCCGCGCGCTGGGTGAGCACCATGCCACCTTCGCCGGCCGCGCCGAGGTTCTTCGTGACGTAGAACGAGAACGTGCCCGCGTCGCCGAGCGAACCGCAGGCGTGCCCGTCGCGGCGCGAGCCGTGCGCCTGCGCGCCGTCCTCGAGCAGCGCGAGCTTCTTCTCGTCGCACAGCGCGCGGAAGGCCTTCATGTCGGCGAGGTGGCCGTAGAGGTGCACGGGGAGCACGGCGGTCGTGCGCGGCGTGACGGCGGCGCGCGCCTTGGCCGGATCGAGCAGCGCGGTGTCGTAGTCGACGTCGGCGAGCACGGGCTTCGCGCCGATCAGCGCGATTGAAGCGGCCGAGGCGAAGAACGTGAACGGGCTCGTCACGACGTCGTCGCAGGGCTTGACGCCGATGGCGAGCAGGCCGAGCCACAGTGCGTCGGTGCCGGTGCCGACCGCGACGCCGTGAGCGACGCCGTGCAGCTTGGCGAAGTCGCGCTCGAGCGCCTCGACCTCGGGTCCGAGCACGTACTTGCCCGATTCGAGCGTGCGCAGCACGGCTTCCTGCAGCGCGGGGCCGAGTTCGGCGCGTTCGGCGGCGAGGTCGACGGGGGCGATGGGCTTGATGGCTTGGGTGGTGCTCGTCATGGTTTCCGGACTCCGTTCTGGAAGCGCAAATCGTGACGAGCGAAGCCTTCCAGCGCAAACGGCGCCCCGGCGTTTCCCGCAGCGATTCGCTAACCTGCGCGCATGCTGCACGCCCTTCCGCTGCTCCTCGCCACGCACCTCGCCACTCCCAGCGCTCCGCAGGAGGCCGCGGCCCAGGCCGTGTGGACCCAGGAGAAGCTCGAGGCGACCGCACTCGAGATCCAGGCCGACATCGAGCGCCTGCGCGGGCAGAAGTTCCCCGCGCCGGTCAAGGTGCGGCTCGCCTCGAAGGCCGACCTGCGCAAGTACGCGGTCGAGCGCATGGAGAAGACCGAGACGCCGGAGAAGCTCAGCGCCGACGAGACGATCGCGAAGCTGCTCGGCGTCGTCCCGCGCGACATGGACGTGATCGCGGAGACGATGCGCATCCTCGAGAGCCAGGTGGTCGGCTTCTACGACCCCGACACGGACTCGTTCAGCCTGATGGACACGTGCCCGCTCGGCGTGGCGCGCATGACGATGGCGCACGAGCTCGCGCACGCGCTCGACGACCAGCTGTGGGGCATCGACAAGATCCTCGCCGGCCTCGGCAAGGACACCGACGCGCAGCTCGCCTACTGGGGCGTCGTCGAAGGCTCGGCGACGATCGTGGGCAATCGCTGGCAGCTCGAGCACATGAAGGAGCTCGACACGGCCGGCGCGCAGGACCTGATGAAGGGCGTGTTCGACAACGCGCCGCAGTGGCTGTGGAAGCCGCTCGTCGGCAACTACCTGATCGGCGCGGGTTTCCTGCAGCGCAAGGAGGACTGGAAGAGCGCCGCGATGGGCAGTGCACCGACCGCGGACGTCGAGCAGGCGTTCCTGAAGCCGCCGGCGTCGTGCGAGATGGTGCTGCACCCCGAGAAGTATTGGGACGAGTCGAAGCGCGACCTGCCCAAGCGGCTCGCGCTGGCGGCGGACTCCGTGCCGAAGGATTGGAAGGTCCTGCGCGAGGACACGTTCGGCGAGCTGTACACCGCGATCCTCGCCTCGCCGCCGGCAAAGCGTGGGGGCGTCGACATGGCGAACCCGATGGCGGTGCTCGGCCTGCGCTTCACCAACGACGCGGCGAAGGGCTGGGGCGGAGACCGTGTGGCGCTGCTGGCGAAGGGCGACGCGCGCTTCCTGCAGTGGGAAACGGTGTGGGACACGCAGGAGGACGCCGACGAGTTCCTGATGGCGCTCGCTGTCCAGCTCGAAGGCCTGCGCGAGAACGCGAAGGCGCTCGGCGCCGGTGGAACGGCGAGCGTGGAGGTCGTCGCGACGGCGACGCCGCCGCGGGTGCGTGTGGTCGTGCACCACGGCGTCGAGGCGGCGGCGAAGCCCGAGCTGCGTTTCGCGGTGGCTCCCTGAAACGGGCCGGAATCTCGGCGAAAAGGCCTCGTCACCGCTCCTCTGGAACCTCCGGCCCCCATGCTCGGCAAGCTCCGCAGCTTCCTGTCGGCCACGATGTGGCTCGGTGTCGCGGCTTGCGCGGCGCCCAAGCTCGCGCAGCTCGACATCCCGCCGCTCGCGGCGCACGTCCCGCGCGTCGCGCCGGTCGACTTCGAACACTACGCGCTGGACCTCGCGCTCGATCCGGACGCACGCGCGGTGTCCGGCACGTGCCGCATCCGCTTCCATCCGCTGGGCGAGGCGCTGCGGGAGCTCGCGCTCGACGCGCACGAGCTCACGATCGCGGGAGTGACCGATGGCGAGGGCCGCGCGCTCGGCTTCGAGTCGTCGCGCAACGAGCTGCGCGTCGAGTTCGCGCCCGCACTGGCGCCGGGCACCAGCCACGAGGTCGTCGTCACCTACTCCGCGCGGCCGCGGCGCGGCATGTACTTCGTCGGCGAGCGCGGCCAGCGGCCGACGCACGTGTACACGCAGGGCCAGTGCGAGGATTCCGCCGGCTGGTTCCCGTGCTGGGACGAGCCCGCGGAGCGTGCGACCAGCGAATTGCGCGTCGAATTGCCGCGGGGCTGGATCTCGGTCGCCGCCGGCGAGCGCATCGAGTCGCGGCCGACCGAAAGCGGTGGCACGGTCGAGCTGTGGCGCATGTCGACGCCGCATCCCGCGTACCTGACGACGCTCGTCGCCGGCGAGCTCGCGGAAGTGCGCGACCAGTGGAACGGCGTTCCGCTCAGCTTCATCGCGCAGGCGCGGCTCGAGCCCTACCTCGAGAGCACGTTCTCCGACACGCCGCAGATCCTCGACTTCTTCTCCGGCCTCGCGGGCACGCGCTATCCCTACGAGAAGTACTCGCAGGCCTGCGTCGGCAACTATCCGCACGGTGGCATGGAGAACGTGTCGGCGACGACGCTCACCGACGCTTGCGTCGGCGACCCGCGCGGCCAGCTCGACTACGACGCGACGGGCCTGATCGCGCACGAGGCCGCGCACCAGTGGTTCGGGAACCTGCTCACCTGCGCCGACTGGTCGCACGTCTGGCTCAACTAAGGTTTCGCGACGTACGGAGAGCTGCTCTACCGCGAGAGCGCGCGTGGCCTCGACGACTTCCGCGTCGCCATGCGCGACGTGCAGGACTTCTACACGGCTTCCGACGTCGGTGCGCTGCGGCGGCCGCACGTGTGGAGCACGTACCGCGAGCCCTTCGACCTGTTCACGCGCGGCGGTCAGGCCTACCAGGGCGCGGCGAGTCGCCTGCACTTGCTGCGTTTCCAGCTCGGCGACGAGGTCTTCTTCCGCGGCCTGCGCCGCTACGTCGCCGAACATCGTGGCCGCGCCGTGGTGACCGACGACTTCCGGCGCGCGCTGGAGCGCGAGAGCGGGCTCGACCTGCGGCTCTTCTTCGAGCAGTGGTTCTTCCGGCCCGGCTACCCCGAGTTCGAGGTGAGCTGGCAGTGGAACGAGGCGCGCGGCGTCGTGCGCATCGACGTCAAGCAGTCGCAGCTCACGGCGGACGGCACTCCCGCGGTGTTCACCGTTCCCGTCGACATCGAGGTGCGCGACCAGCTCGGCGCGCGCTCGACGCGCGTCACCGTCGATCAGCGCAGCGAGAGCTTCGAGCTGCCCGCCCCGGCGCGGCCGCTGTGGGTCGTGTTCGACAAGCACGGCTGGATTCCCAAGCGCCTCGTGAGCCAGCGCTCGACGCCCGAGTGGCTCGCGCTCGCGTCGATGTCCGACGACGTCAACGAACGCCGCGAGGCGCTGCGCGAGCTCGGCCTCCTGCTCGCGCGCGAGACCGACGCCGACCTGCGCTGGCGCATCGCCGAGACGGTCCTCGGCGAGCTGCAGGACCGCAATCCCGCGGTGCGTGTGGCCGCCGCGCGCGCCTTTGGGCAGGTGAGCGCGCGCCCGGAGAATCCGATCGCGATGGAACTCGTCTCGGTGGCGGGCCGCGACGACGTCGCGATGGTGCGCGTGGCGGCGCTCGAGACACTGGCGGTGTTCGAGGACGTCGATGGCGCGCTCGCGAAGCTCGGACGCCAGCAATACGACGCGCGCTTCAGCTGGGCGACGATGGGGGCCGCGGCGCGGCTCGTGGCGCGCCACAAGGGCCGCGACGCGTTCGATTGGATCGTCAACTGCCTCGACGAGTCCACACTGCACGACGCGCTGCGCTGTGCGGTGCTCCCGGCGCTGGCGCTGATTCCCGGCGAGGAATCGGTCGAGCGCCTGCGCAAGGCCGTGCTCGACGAGAGCTGGTCCGTCGACGCGCGCGCCGTCGCCGCACGCCAGCTCGCGCCGCTCGTGCGCGGCCGCTCCGACGTGAGCCGCGACCTGTGCGAGCTGCTCGCGACGACCGACCTCGTGCGGCTGCAGAGTGCACTCATCGACGTGCTCGTCGCGATCGACGACGCGCAGGCGCGCCTTGCGCTGCGCGAATTCCACGGCCGGGCCATCGACGCTCGCCAGCGCCGCGCGATCGAGACGCATTTCTCGCTGATTCCGCGCTGAAGATGGCCAACACGCTCGGTTCGGAGCTCGACGAGGCGCTGCGTTCGGAGCACGGCGCGCTCGTGGCCTACCGCCGCCTCGCGACGCTCGTCCGCGATCCGGACCTCGCGCGCGTGCTCGCGACCTTCGTCGACGACGAGCTGCGCCAGATCGCGGAGTTGACATCCACGATCCAGGCTCTGGGGCTCGCTCCCGTGCGCGCGAGCCTGCGTCGGCGGCTGCTCGCGGAGGCGCTCGCCCTCAGCGTGCGCATCGTCGGACCGCGTTTCGCGCTGCGCGTCTGTCGCGAGGCCGAAGAGACCCGCGCGCGCTGGTACGCCCACCTCGGCGGCTTCCTGCGGGATCTGGGGGAGCGGCGCTTCGACGCGAGCTTCCAGCGCATGAGCCTGCTCAAGCAGCACCACGCGCAGACCCTCGGCGCCTGGGTGCACAACGCGTAACATCGTCGGCGCCATGGGCCTTCTCCGAGCCGTTTTCCGCGCGCGCGTCCAGTCGCACGCGCTGTCGAACTTCGGCGCGACGGGCACGCTGCGCGACGGCACGGCCGCACTCGAGGCGCTCGCGTGAGCTGGATCCGGCTCGTGCGCCCGGGCGACGCCTCCGGGCCGCTGCGCAAGCTGTACGACGAGGCGATCCGCCGCGCCGGCAAGGTGTTCCAGATCCTGCAGGTGCAGAGCCCCAACCCGCGGGCGCTCGAGACGTCGCTCGAGCTCTACAAGGCGCTGATGCACGGCCCGTCGCCGCTCTCGCGGCGCGAGCGCGAGCTGCTCGCGGTCGTGGTCTCGCTCGAGAACCACTGCCACTACTGACTGCACGCGCACCTCGCCGATCTCCGTGCCGAGATCGTCTCCACCGATGGGCAGGCGCTCGATGCGCTGTGCGCCGCGCTCGCTCGGGACTGGCGCGAGGCCGAGCTGGCCCCGCGCGAGGCGGCGCTGGCGGCCTTCGCCGAGAAGCTCACGCGCACCCCGGCCGCGATGACCGCCGCCGACCTCGAGGCGCTGCGCGGCCACGGGCTCGACGACCGCGCGCTGCACGACGCTACGCAGGTCGTCGCCTACTTCAACTACATCAACCGCATCGCCGACGCGCTGCACGTCGACCTCGAGCCCGAGATGCCGTCGGATCCGCGCGCCGAGCGCTGACCGGGCTCGACTCCAGCGTTCCCCAAACACACCGGCCCGGCCCGCGTCGTGCGACGCAGGCCGGGCCGGAACGTTCGGAACGCGCTCGCGCCCTAGAACTTCACTTCGCGCAGCTGGTCCACGGCGAAGTCGAGCGACATCTCCTGATCGATGTTGATCAGGCGGCCCGTGCCCTTGAACGGGTTGAAGATCAGCGAGCCGTTGAGCACGCGACCATCGCGGAAGTAGAGGGTGACCTTGTCGGCCGTGCGGGCGCCGAGGAGCAGGTCGTAAAGGCGCTGGGAGTCGTTGGTGACCTTGGTTTTCATTCGTTTGCCTTGGGGCAGTTGGACTTATGGGCCGGCGGGCGCGCTTTGGAAGGGCCTGCCGTCAGCTCCGCGCTGGGGAGCCAGGGAAAGGGGCTGCGGCCGTGACCGACCGCATGGAAGGGCGCAAGAGCGCGGGCAACGCCGCAACGAGCTGGGCCGACCAGGTCTCGAAGTTGGCGCCGTCGCGCAGCATCTGGAGGAGCTCGTCGGCGCCCGTGAGGCGACCTTCGAGCACCTGGGTCTCGCGGATCTCGACCGTGCCGTGCACGCGCACGAGCTGCACCAGCCCGACGTGGACCGCGCCCACGGGGTTGGAGTCGTCGTTGATCAGGCCGACGGGCTCGAGCTCGTAGCTCCCGTCGATGGCGAGTTCCTCGTCGAGCTCACGCCCGGTTCCACGCGGGATCGGGTTGCGCGAGTTCGTCGTTTCGTCGAGGTCTTCGGGGTTGAGGTGCCCGCCCACGCCGATCGACAGCTTGTGGTGCAGGCGTGCCTCGCCGCCGGCCTTGGTGCGCTTGAGCAGCAGCACTTCGGAGCCGGAGACCACGACGTTGTAGGGGATGACCTGCTTCCAGTCCGGGTTGAGCTCGGCCTTCGAGCGCTCGACGAAGAAACCGGAGCGCTGGACCACGTCCTCGAGGCGCCGCGCGTTCCAGACCTCGCCAAAGGGCACGAAGCCCTGCGGGAAGTGGTCCGGGAAGAGCTCCCGGCGCGGAACGACAAAGACGAACTCCATCGAGGTGAGGTTTTGAGAGAGGGAGCCTTCGACGGGGCCGCCCGCCAGTCTGGCAGGCCGCGTCCGCCGTGGGCCGTCTCCCCCTTCTAGTTGAGAGGCGTGCCCGGTCGGTGGTCTGGAGAGGTGCGCCGCGGCGGGCTCGGGGGCCCCCTCGAGGGTGGCCGGGGCGTTGCGCCGCTGCGACGTGGCAGCGGCCCAAGGTCCTCGCGCTCCCCTCGAGCTGCGACGTGGGGTCCGATTCTCCCCGGACCCTGCAATCTGTCAAGATGCTGAAGGTGCGGAGATCTTCGAACACTACTAATTGTGTTCAGACGCCGTTCGAGCGGAGGCGGATGCGCCCGGCCGAGCGCCGGATCGAACGAAAGGAGTGGCGTGAGGGGCCCTGTAAGCCGGGTCCTGTCTGACCGCTTGCGCGGCGAGACCGTCCTTTCTCTGGGAGCGTGCTCGCGCACGCCCTCGAACGACCTACCCGGATGGCGAGGAGCGGGTCGTCCCCATGAGCCATCCCTATTTGGTCTTTCTCCGGATGGGGTTTGCCCTGCCAGAGCTGTCACCAGCTCCGCGGTGCGCTCTTACCGCACCGTTTCACCCTTGCCGCCCGACCCGTGAGGGCCGGATGGCGGTTTGTTTTCTGTGGCACTTTCCCTGGCCTCGCGGCCGGTTGCCGTTAGCAACCATCCTGACCCGTGGAGCCCGGACTTTCCTCTCGCGGTTGCCCGCGAACGACGGTCCTGGGCCCCTCACACCGGCGGCGATCGTAAGCCTTGGGGGAAGCCTTGGGAACCGCGGTGCCCCCGTGCGCTACCCTTTCGCCCCGGCTCGGCCGGATCGCCCCGCATCCAGAGGTTCCCCATGCCCGCTTCCTTTCTGGCGCTGTTGTGCTCCCTGCTCGCGTTCCTGCCGGGATTCGACGAGAAGGGCCTCGCGGCGGCCGAGCAGAAGTTCGTGAAGGCTGCGGCGGCGGGGACGCTGGCGGAGCGCAAGGCGGCGCTCGAGGGGTTGCTCGCGCTCAACGATCCGGGTGCGGTGCCAACCCTGCTCGGCGAGTACGGCACGGCCGCCGAGGGCCTGCGCGCGGCGCGGGTCGAGGCGCAGCGGCTCAAGTACGCCTGCGAGCGGCGCGAGGTCGTGCTCTCGAACCTGCGCACGGAGGCGGCGCGCGACGAGTCGGTCGCAGCGCTGCTCAAGCGCGAGGAAGAGCGTTTCTCCGAGCTGAAGAAGGACCGCGCGAAGGCCGACACGCGCGTCGGTGAGCTCGAGCCGTGGCGTGATGCACTGGCGGACGGGCTCGGCAAGCTGTTCGACAACCTCGGGCCGGCGCGGCGCCGCAAGTCGGACGCGGAAGTCTGGCAGGACGCGCGCGAGCACCCCGACACGCTGCTGCGCGCGGCTTCGGTCGAGCTCGTCGGCCGCATCGGCGGGCCCGGCACGGCGGCGCAGGTCTACGACCTGATGCTCGAGGCCTCGACGGGCATCGACAAGCTGCGCACGCGCATCGCGAAGGCGATGGGGGAAGTGCGCAAGTTCGAGCAGCGCATGCAGGAAGAAGCCGCGCGCCAGAACGGCGGCATGTCGCAGGCGACGGCGCAGCAGTACGAGCAGGTCAAGCGCGAGGCGGCGGACCTCACGACGCAGGGCTACAAGCTCGAGATCCTGGTCGAGGCCGCGCAGCGCGGCGGAGCGAAGGCGCTCGAGCGCGAGAGCGGCAAGGAGCTCGAGAAGACGCTCGCCAAGCTCGTCGCCAACCTGAAGAAAGCGAAGGACCGCACGCGCCTCGACACGCTGCGGTTCCTGACGATGGCCGGTGGGGACGCTGTGCGCGAGTCCGTGCGCAACCTGCTGGCGGCGGAGACGGAAGCGCTCGGGCTGGGCACGCTGATCGACGGTCTAGCCGCGCTCGGCGACACCGCGATCGAGCCCGCGTTGCTCACGAAGTACCTCGCGCACGAGTCCTGGTACGTGCGTGCGCGTGCGGCCCACGCGCTCGCTGTGCTGCGCTCGCGCGCAGGGATTTCCGCGCTGATCGCGCGCCTCGAGAAGGAGGAAGGGCGCTCGCGCACCGACATCAACGAGGCGCTGCAGTCGCTCACGGGCCAGAACTTCCGGCCCGTGCACGCCGTGTGGCAGCGCTGGTGGAAGGAGAACGAGAAGGACTTCGTCGTGCCGCCGGCACCGAAGGAACTCACGGCGCTCGAGGAAGCGCAGGAATCCAGCGGCGTCACGTTCTTCGGGATCACCACCGAAAGCCAGCGCGTGCTGTTCGTGCTCGACCTGTCGGGCTCGATGAAGTTCTCGATGACGCCGCGCAACAACCCCAACGACGACCCGTCGATGCCTTACGACGAGCCGCGCCAGGGCGACATGTCGCGCCTCGATGCGGCGAAGCGCGACCTCACGAAGGCGGTGAGCGGGCTCAAGGACGGCGGAGTGTTCAACCTCGTGCTGTTCGCGAGCGACGTGTGGACCTGGTCCGACGACCTCGTGACGATGAAGCCCGAGGTGCGCGCGCAGGTCAACGAGTTCATCACCAAGTCCGAGGCGGTCGGCGGCACCAACATCTACGGCGCTCTCGAGCGGGCGCTCGACCTCGCCGGTGCCAAGGCGGGCGCGACCTGGAGCGCGCCTGTGATCGACACGATCTACTTCCTCACCGATGGCCGCGCGACGGTCGGCGTCACGGTCGACACCGAGGAGATCCTCGCTCACGTGCGCGAGCGCAACCGCAACGCGGGCATCGTCATCCACGCCATCGGACTCTCGGACGCGCACGACGCCGTGCTCATGCGGCGCCTCGCCGAAGAGAACGGCGGCACCTACGTGGGGCGCTAGCGATGGCCGTCACCGAACCGCTCGCGACGTACCTCGAGCTGCGCCAGTCCGCCGAGGACGGTTCCGCGGGAGCCGGGCTCAGCCACTCGCAGAAGGGCCTGTTCTTGCTGCACGTGCTCGAGCTCGCGGCGACGGGTGAGCCGCGCGGCGGCGTCACGCTCGTGCACGACGCGGGCGACCATGGCGGGCGTTACCTCGACGTCGCGCGCGAGCTCGCGCAGGCGCGCTGGGCGGTCGCGCTGCCCGACTTGCGCGGCCACGGCAAGTCCGAGGGCGCTCGCGGTCACAGCGCGGGCATCGCGGAGGTCCTGCGCGACCTCGACGCGGTGCAGGACCATCTCGCCTATCGCCTGCCGGTCGCGCCGAAAGCGCTCGTCGGTGTCGGTCTCGGTGCGCTCTATGCCGCGCGATACGTGCTCGACAAACCGGGCAGCGTCGCCGCGCTCGTGCTCGTCTCGCCGCGCTGGCGTCCGAGTTTCGAGGCGCCCGTGCAGCCCGGTGGCCTGCTCAAGATGTTCAAGAAGCTCGCGCCCGACGCGCCGGGTCGTGTCGGCAATGATCCCTCGAAGCTCTTCAACGACAGCGCTGCTCGGGCGGCGTGGACGAAGGACGGGCTCGTTCACGACGCGATCACGCTGCGTGCGATCGAGCAGGTGACGGCGGTCGCGAAGGATGTCGAGGCGCGGCTCTCCAAGGTCGATGTTCCGACGCTCGTGCTGCACGGCGAGGCGGACTCTCTTTCGGAACGCGCCATTTCCGCTGCAGCGGGTGGCTCGAGCCTCGCGATCCACGACGTGCGCGGTGCGCGGCACGAGCTGTTGCACGACGCGGGCGCGGCGGGCACGGTCGGGTTCGTGCGCGACTGGCTGACGGCGCGCGTGAGCTGAGCGCGCGCCCGCGGGTCAGCTTGCGCTGACGCGCTTGGTGCCGGGCTCGCCCGAGCGCACCCAGTCTTCGAGCAGCACGAGCGCGCTCCACGAGTCGCGCCGCGCCTTGGCGTCCTTGCCGCGCAGTCCGAGCTCGCGCAGGCGCTCTTCCGCGGCCTTCGTGGTGAGCCGCTCGTCGTGCAGCAGCACGCGATGCCGCGGGAACTTCGCCGCCAACACCGCCGCAAAGCGCTCGACATCGGTCGCACGCGGCCCTGCCGTGCCATCCATGTTGCATGGCCAGCCGACGAGGAACGTGTCGATGTCGCGCTCGTCGAGCACGCGCTGGAGCGCCGCAAACAACGCCGGCGAGTCGCCCGGGCCGTGGAACGCCTCGAGCGGCGTCGTCGTGATGCGCAGCGCATCGGTGCACGCGAACCCCGTGCGTTTCGTGCCGTGGTCGAGCGCGAGGACGCCGCGACGGATCGGAGCGCTCACAGGAACTGCGGGCCCTGCGTGCGCAGGCGCTCGACGATCAGCTTGACGTCCTGCGCGCGGTCGCGACGGCAGACGAGCGTGATCGCACCGGAGTGCACGATGATCAGGTCGTCGACGCCGACGAGCGCGACGAGCGCACCGTCCTCGCCGTGCACGATGTTGCCGGTCGCATCGGTGGCGACGATCTGGGCACCGCCGGCGGCGAGGTTGCCGGTCTCGTCGGGCGCGTGCACGGTCGCGAGCGCATCCCAGGAGCCGACGTCGCTCCAGAAGTAGTCGATCGGCAGCATGCGCACGCGCTGCTCGCGCTCGAGCACGCCGACGTCGAGCGAGACGGAAGGCAGGCGCGAGTAGACCGACGCGAGCGCGGTGGGCGAGAGCGGTTCCTGCAGCGCCGACCAGACCTGCGGCAGGTGCTCACCGAAGGCGCGCGCGAGCCCGTCGACGGATGCGACGAACATGCCGGAATTCCAGTAGTGGCCGCCCTGCTCGAGGAACGTGCGCGCGCGCGCGAGGTCGGGTTTCTCGACGAAACGCTCGACCACGTGCACCGCGATGCCGTCGACGATGTCCTCGACGGCGCCGGCGCGAATCCAGCCGAAGCTCGTGGCGGGGAAGCTCGGGTGGATGCCGAAGACGAAGATCGAGGGTTCGAGCGCGGCCGCGCGCGCGGCGGCGACGAGCGAGCGCTGGAAGGCCTCGCGCGGGCGGATCACGTGGTCGGCGGGCAGCACGGCGAGCACCGCGTGCGGGTCGCGACGGCGCACTTCCTGGGCGGCGAGCGCGATGCAGGGCGCGGTGTTGCGACCCTCGGGCTCGATCACGACGTTGGCGGGCGCGAGCTCGGGCAGCGCCGCGAGCACCTCGTCGCGCTGGTCCGCGGTCGTGACGACGAGCACGCGCTCGAGCGGCACGAGACCCTCGAGCCGCGCGCAGGTCTCCGCCAGCATCGAGCGCTCGCCGACGATGCGCAGGTACTGCTTGGGACGCTGCCTGCGGCTCGCGGGCCAGAAACGCGTGCCCGTGCCGCCGGAGAGCAGCACGGCGTAGAGCTGGGGAGATTCCATGTTCGCCAAGAGCCTATCGGCAGCGCGAGGGCCCCACTAGAAGCGCGGCGGCAGCGGGCTCAGGCCGGGCAGCGGAAGGTCGCGCGGGCCGCGGCGCGGGTCGGGCGAGCGGCCGAAGGCGCCCTTGATCTCGATGCGCGGGCGCGACATGTCGCCGCGGATCGCGACGCGGATCAGGCTCGACTGCACCCAGTAGATCAGGCGGTTGAAGAAGCCGAGCCAGTCGAGCAGCTGGTACTGCACCTCGAGGTCGTGGCTGAGCGAGCCGTCGAGGTCGAGCGTGCCCTCGCCGACGAGCTTGACCAGCGGGCTCTCGACCAGCAGGTCCTTCATCGCGACGCGGCCGCGGTCGATCTCGAGGTTGGTCTCGACGTGCTCGAACACGGCGCCGGACTTGATGTCGAGGTTCTCGAGCAGCTCGCGCACGACGGGCATCGACCACAGCACCGTGTCGTCGATCTCGAGCCTGCCCTTGCCGCGGATTCCGGTCAGGCGCTCGAGGTCGCCCGCGAGCTCGAGCTGCGCGGCGAGCCGGCCGCGGCTCGCGAAGTCCGACTCGAACACGCCCTTGAGCAGGCGCCCGACGTCGACGTCGCGCAGCGCGAGCGCGAGCTCGAAGCGGTAGGGGGCCTTGAGCTCGATCGCGAAGAACGGCCGCGGGTCGCGCTCGTCCGCGAGGCAGTCGATGCGGCCATTCTCGAGGCCGGCGCTCAGCCCGATGACCTCGAGGCGCGGCTCGCGGTAGTCGAGTCGCAGCGACGCGCCTTCGAGCTCGCGATCGCTGATGCGGCCGGAAAGCCCGCTGACGGCGGCGGAAAAACGCACGCCCTCGGGGCCGACGAGCAGTTCCTCGATGCTGACCTCGGCTTCGTCGACCTCGATCGGCAGGCCGAAGTCGACGCGCATCCCGCGCGGAGTGACGGCGCCGGAGAAGCGCGCGACGCCGCGGCCGTCGGGGCCGGTCTCGATGCGCAGCTTCGCGCCGCGCACGTCGAGCTCGCCCGACCAGCCGAGGTCGTCGACCAGCGCGTGCACCGTGGCCTCGTCGAGGAACGGCGCGAGGTGCTCGCGGTCGACCTGCAGCCGCAGCGCGTCGATCTCGGTCTCGATCAGGAAGCGGCCCTCGCTCTCGCCGAAGCTCGCGTCGCGCAGCTCGATGCGCGTGCCCGCGAGCTCGGCACCGATGCGCTCGCCGACGAGCAGGCCGTCGCCGGACTGCTCGAGCACGCCCTCCAGCCGCCCGAGGTCGAGCCGGTTGGTGCCCAGTTCCGTGCGCACGTCGTTGCGGCGCAGGTAGACGCGATAGCGGCTCTCCGGCGCACGCGGCGCGTAGAGCGGAAGCACGAATTCCCCGTCGAAATCGATGCGTCCGGTGAAGTTCAGGTCCGCGAGTCCGGGGCCCGACCAGCCGCCGCCGAGGCCGCGCGACTGCGCCTCGCCGAAGGCGCCCGCGAGGCTCGCGTTCGACAGGTCGACCGAGGCCGCGCTGATCAGGATGCGCCCGTCGGCGTCGTCGGGGATCGTCGCGGTCGCGGCGACGACGCCACCGGCGACCCAGCGGCCGACCAGCGGCGCCACACGCGCGCGTGTGCCGCCCATGCCTTCGCCGGCGGTCGGCATGTCGCCGTCGACGAGCACGCGACCGCGCACTCCGGTGAGCGCCACGGGGAAACGTGCGGGGAGCAGCTCGGCCTCGCGCGGCTCGATCTCCGCGCGCCAACGGCGCGGCTCGCCGGCCAGCGCGACCTCCGAGCGCACCGACACGTCGGCGCGGCCCGAGGCGCCGAGCGTCGCGAGCACGTCGGCGACTTCCGGGTAGGCCGTCGCGATCGCCTCGCGGTCGTCGCCGCGCAGCGCGAGCCCGCGCAGGTCGATCGCGAACGACTCGAGGTGCCGCTGGTTCCACGACGCGGGCGGACGCAGGGCCGGCGGCAATTCGCTCGCGATCACGTCCTGCAGGCGGCCGCGGATCTCGAGTTCCGCGCCGCGCAGCGTGCGGCCCGTGAGCTCGAAGCCGGTCGCGGTGTCGCCGTCGTGGTCGGAAATGAACAGCACGTGCCCCTGCACGTTCTCGAGCTCGAGCGGCAGGTCGCGCCAGCGCGCCTGCGTGCCGAAGATGTCGACGGAAACCAGCGCAAACGGGAACTTCGTGCCCTGCTGGTGCAAGCGCGTGACGACGCTGACCTCGCCGCCGCGCGGCGAGAACTCGGGGAAGATGAAGTCGGTGCCCGAGAGCCCGCGCAGGCCGCGCTCGGCCTCCGCGTCGATCGGGACGCCGTGTCCGCCGACGCGCAGGTCGAGCCACGCGACGGGCTCGCCCTCGTGCGAGACCTGCACGATTCCGTCGGCAAAACCCGGCCGATCCTCGACGCGGCCCTTGGAGTGTGCGCCGAGGATCTCGAGCAGCGCGAAGCGCGTCGGCTTCGTCCGGCCGAGGTCGTGCAGCGCGACGATGCGTCCGGTGATCGACTCCACGCGCAGCGGCACGCCCTCGCGACGCTTGCCAGCAGTGTCGAGCAGGCCCGTGTAGCAGGCGCTCAACTTGCCGTCGACGACGACGTCCGCGCACAGGTCCGCGCGCAGCGCGGCCTCGGTGTCGTCGAGTCGTCCCGCCGCGGGCCAGCGCGCGCCGACGAGCGCGTCGACCGTGCCATCGGGATCGGCGATGGCCCACATTTCCTCGAGTTCCGCGCCAAAACCGGTCGCTGCGGCGAGCTCGCGCGTCACGGGCAGTCGCGGCGCGTGCAGCCACGCGCGCGCCGAGAGTCCCGGGCCCGCGTTCGCGCCGAGCAGCGCCCAGCACGACACCGGCAGGCCCTTCCACAGCGCCGCGACGCGCGCGGTGCTCTGCCACGCATCGGGCGCGAGCATGCCCGCGAGCGAGCTCGCCGAGCACAGCGCCTCGACGTCGACGGTGACGTTCGTGACGGGAATCGGAGTCGTCGGCGGCGCGAGCGAACCGTCGGCGCAGTGCAGGCGCAGGCGCCCCGACGGCGGCGCGGAAGCGTCGAGCTGGAAGCTCGCGTCGAGCGCGAACGAGAGCCGCGCTCGCGGCTGCCACGCGCGCGCGACACCCGCCGGCGAACGCTCGGGCAGCGCATCGGCGTCGATCGGAACGCCGGAGCACGACGCGCTGACGTGGATGCGGCCGTCCTGGTCGCGGCGCCCGGCGAGGTAGATCTCGGGCGCGAGACCCGCGTCCGCATCGGCAAAATCCGGCTGGATGCGGCCCTCGACGCGCGGCGTGCCGTCGCGCGCGACGAGCGCGAGCACGTCGCCGCGCCCGAGCTTCACGAGGCCCCAGTTGGGGTGCACCCAGTCCCACTGCAGGCGCTCGACCACGATCGTCGGCAGCGCGATGCCTGCCGCGGGCGCGGCGCTCTCGTTCTCCGCCTGCGCGAGGTGCGCGGATTCCAGGCGCGCGAGCAACGCCTCCGAGAGCTCGATGCGGCCGCCGTCGACGTCGATGCGCGTGAGCGTGAAGCGGCCGTCGACGTACTCGAAGGAAATCTCGACGTTTTCGAGCTCCAGCGGCGCCGGCTCGCCCGGCAGCCTGACGCCGCGCAGGATCACCGCCGGCCCGAACCAGTCCAGCCGCGCCTCGTCGATCTCGAGCTCGAGCCCGGTCTCTCGCCGCGCGAGCGCACTCACGCGCTCGACCAGCCAGCCGCCGGATTCGAGTCGCCACAGCACGGCCGCGGCGATCAGCACCACGAGCGCCGCGACGAACGCGGTCCAGCGCAGCAGGGCGAGCAGGCGCTCCTTCACGACTGGGCGGCCCGCGCCACGCGCTCGGGCGCGGCGACGTCGTCCGCGACCGGCACGAGGCGCGCCGGCAGGTGGGGCACTTGCGCCGCCGGAGCGCGCGGCACGAGCGAGTACGGATCGAGCGGCTCCTCGCCGCCCTTGTACACGCGCTCGACGCGCTTGCCGACGGAACACGAGAGCTCGTAGGGGATCGTGCCGACGTGATCGGCGAGTTCCTCGAGCGTGATGCGCTCCGCACCCTGCGAGCCGACGATCGTCACGCGGTCGCCGACGCACACGCCGGGAATGTGCCCGACGTCGATCGACGTGTAGTCCATCGACACGCGGCCGACGATGCGCGCGCGGCGCCCGCGCACGAGCACTTCGCCCTTGTTTCCAAGGCGCCACGCGAGGCCGTCGTTGTAGCCCACGGGCAACGTCGCGATGCGCGTCGGCTCGCTCGCCGTCCACGTGCCGCTGTATCCGATGGGCGCGCCCGCGGGCACGTCCTTGAGGAAGATCACCTGGCTGTGCAGGTTCATCACGGGCCGCAGCGTGTCGGAACCGGGCAGCGCTCCCGGCAGCACGCCGTAGGCGCTGATGCCCGGTCGCACGCAGTCGTACTGCGGCTCGATGCCGGTGAAGAGGCAAGCGGAGTTCGCCGCGTGGATCCAGCCGCGCAGGAGCCCACGTTCGCGCGCCGTCGCGAGCACGGACTCGAACACGCGCAGCTGCTCGTGCGTGAAGTCGTCCTGCATGCCGCCGCCGCCGGCCATGTGCGTCATGACGCCGCCGAGCTCGAGGTTGCGCGAGCCCGCGATGCGCTCGAGCAGCTCGATCGCCTTCGAGGGCAGCACGCCCAGGCGCCCGAGTCCCGTGTCGATCTTGACGTGCACCTTCGCGCGCTCGCCGAGGCGCTCGCACAGCTCGTCGAGCAGCCGCGCGCGGTCGAGCGAGTGCAGGCCGATCTCGATGCCGTGGCGCAGCGCCGCGCTCGCTTCCTCGTCGACGATCGTGCCGAGCACGAGGATGCGCGCGCGCACTCCGGCCTTGCGCAGCTCGAGCGCCTCCGCCGACGTGCCGACGCCGAAAGCGCTCACTCCGCAGCGCAGCGCGTGGTGCGCGATCGCGACCGCGCCGTGTCCGTACGCATCGGCCTTCACGACGAGCATCACGCGCACGCCCGGATTCAGGCGCGCTCGGATCTCGCCGAGGTTGTGAGTCAGGGCGTCGAGATCGATCTCGGCCCAGGCGCGATAGGCATCCACCACGAGCGAGAAGATCCCACTCGCCGAATGCGATTTCAACGCCGGCGCGAGCTTGCCGCGAAGCCGCGCAGGTACAGCGGCTCGAGCGTCGTCGCCGGTTGCAGCGTTCCCGCACGCCAGCGCGCGAGGCCGAGCTCGAGCAGCGCGTCCGCGCGTGGCCGGGTCGAACGCTCGAGCGACGGCGGCGGAGCGTCGAACAGCCCGCCGGCGCGCAACGCATCGTCCTCGGCGAGCAGCTTGAGCCCGCGATCGATGCGCGTGGGCACCTCGGCGGCGCGCAGGACGCAGGGGGCCTCGACGACCTCGACCGAGTCGCCGGCGCGGCGGTAGCTCGCGAAGTAGAGCTCGCCCGAGCGCGCGTCGAGCAGCACCTGGCCGACCTCGCCGGGCTGGAGCGCCCCGAGCGCGAGTGCCTCGAGCGACGGCACGCCGAGCAGGACGGCACCCGAGCCGCGTGCCAGTCCGATTCCGGTCGCCGCGCCGACGCGCAGGCCGGTGTAGCTGCCGGGCCCCAGGCCGACGACGATCGCCGCGAGGTCCGTCGGACGGCCCCCGAGCTCCTCGACCAGCCGCGCCAGGGTCGGGACGAGGTCGCTGGCGTGCGCGCGGGCGCTCTCGAGCGACCGGCAGAGCGTGGTCGCCCCGCGGCGGACCGCGATCTGCGGGCTGCGGCTGGAGGTCTCCAGCGCGACGAACAGTCCGTCGCCGCCGGCGTTCACGTGCCGAGCTCGGCCGCGAGCAGCTTCGCGAGCCCTTGGGCGTGCGCCTGAATGAGCCCCAGGTCCGGCCCCTCGACCATGACCCGCGCCAGCGATTCGGTGCCCGAGTAGCGCAGCAGCACGCGCCCGTCGTCGCCCAGCTCGCGCTCGACCTTCGCGACGGCCTCGACGATCGCCGGGATGCCCGACAGCGCCGGCTTGCGGGCCACGCGCACGTTGAGCAGCACCTGCGGGAACGAACGGTAGGCGCCGGCGAGCTCCGACAGCGGCTTGCCAGTCTCGCGCAGCACGCGCAGGACCCGCAGGGCCGTGTAGACGCCGTCGCCGATCATGTAGTTGTCGTCGCCGAACACGATGTGGCCCGACTGCTCGCCGCCGAGCCGGAGCTTCTCGCGCTCGAGCGCCTCGACCACGTAGCGGTCCCCGACCCCGACGGTCAGGACGCCGACGCCGACCTCGCGCAGGGCCTTGTGGAGCCCCTTGTTGCTCATCACGGTCGCGACCACGCGCCGGTCGGGCCACTTCGGGCCGTCCTGCCGCCCGCAGATCGTCAGGATGCCGTCGCCGTCGACCAGCGCGCCGCGTTCGTCAACCAACAGGCACCGGTCGCCGTCGCCGTCGAGCGCGATGCCGACGTTCGCGCCCATGCGCCGCACCTCGGCCTGCAGCGCCTCGGGGTGGGTCGAGCCGCAGCCCTTGTTGATGTTCTCGCCGTCCGGCTCCGCGCACAGCGGGATCACGCGCGCGCCAAGGCGGCCGAAGACGCGCGGGGCGATGCGGCTGCCGCCGCCGTTGGAGCAGTCGAGCGCGATCGTCATCCCGGCGAGCGAGAGCCCTGCGCCGGCCTTGTCGACCAGATAGCCGAGGTAGGCCTTCTCGAGCTCCGGATCGAGCTCCGGCGCCGCGCCGCGCTCGGAGGGCGTCGTGTCGGCGAGCAGCTTGGCCTCGATCGCGAGCTCGTCGGCGTCCGAGAGCTTGCGCGCGTTGCGCCCGAACAGCTTGACGCCGTTGTCCTCGGCCGGATTGTGCGAGGCGGAGATCATCCCGCCGACGTGGAACTCGCGCAGGCGCGTGAGGAGCGCGAGGCCGGGCGTGCTGATCAGGCCGACGCTGGTCACGCGGAAGCCGGCCGCGCTCAGGCCGCGCGCGAGCGCCGCCTCGAGCTCCGGCCCGGAACGCCGGCCGTCGTGGCCGACGAGCGCCGTGCGCGCCTTCGAGCCCGCGCCGAGCACCTCGCCCGCGTGGCGGCCGAGCGCCGAGACGTTGCCCGCGGTCAGCCAGCCCTCGCCCGCTTTCCCGCGGACTCCGTCGGTTCCGAAGATGCGTTGTGCCACTCGTGGTTCCTGAAGGGCGCCGATTGTGCCGAGTGCGGAGCCCGAGCGAAAGCGCGCGCGGCGCAACCCCGAGCGATCGGGAGTGCGCCGCGCGCGAAACTTCGTGCTCCAACGGCTCGCCCGCGAGCTGCGGGCGACGAGTGGAACGTGGCCCGGGTCAGGCGGGCGAGAGGCCCGTCGCGCCCGGCAGGTCGCCGAGCTTGCCGTCGCTCGCCGGCTTGGGAGCGGGCTTGCGTTCGGTGGTGGCGGGAGCGCTGGGCGGGGGACCGCCGGCGCCGGAACGCAGCGTCTGCGGAGCCTCGCCGCGGAACAGGCGGCCGATCTCGTCGCCGTTGAGCGTCTCGTACAGCAGCAGGGCCTGCGTGATGCGCTCGATCTCGGCGCGCTTGTCGCTGACGATCGAGAGCGCCCGCTCGTGGGCCTCGGTCAGGAGGCGCTTGACCTCCTCGTCGATCTCGCGCGCGGTGGCTTCGCTGTGGTCGCGCCCGCGGCCGAGCTCGGCCCCGAGGAACTCGGAGCCCTGGCGCTCGGCGTAGTTGATCGGACCGATCTTCTCGCTCATGCCGAGCTCGGTCACCATCGCCTTGGCCATCTCGGTGGCGCGCTTGATGTCGTCGAAAGCACCGGCGGAGATGTCGCCGCAGAAGACCTCTTCCGCCGCACGACCGCCGAACGCGAGGGCGAGCTGGCCGATCATGCGCTTCTTCTGCATGTGGTAGCTCTCCTTGTCCGGCAGGATCCAGGTGACGCCGAGCGAACGCCCGCGCGGCACGATCGAGACCTTGTGCGGGTCGTCGACTTCGGGAATCGCCGAGGCGACGACCGTGTGGCCGGCCTCGTGGTAGGCGGTGATCTTCTTGTCCTCGATCTCGACCTTGCGCGACTTCTTCTGGCGGCCGTAGCGCACCTTCTCGCGCGCCTCGTCGAGGTCCTCGAGCGTGATCGCGTCCTTCTTGTTGAGCGCCGCGCGGATGGCGGCCTCGTTGACGATCGCGGCGAGATCGGCGCCCGAGTAGCCGGCGGTCAGCTTGGCGATCGTGCGCGGCTCCGCGTCCGGACCGGCCTTCACCTTCTTCAGGTGGACGCGCAGGATCTCCTCGCGGCCCTCGAAGTCGGGCAGCTCGATCGTGACTTCGCGGTCGAAGCGGCCCGGGCGCAGCAGCGCGGGGTCGAGCACGTCGGGGCGGTTGGTCGCGGCGATGACGATGATGCCCTCGTCGGTGCCGAAGCCATCCATCTCGACCAGTATCGCGTTGAGGGTTTGCTCACGCTCATCGTGGCCACCGCCCATGCCGCTTCCACGCCGGCGACCGACCGCGTCGATCTCGTCGAGGAAGATGATGCAGGGCGAGTTCTCGCGCGCCTGCTTGAACAGGTCGCGCACGCGCGAGGCGCCGACGCCGACGAACATCTCGACGAAGTCGGAACCGGAGATCGAGAAGAACGGCACCTCGGCCTCGCCGGCGATGGCCTTGGCGAGCAGCGTCTTGCCGCAGCCGGGAGGCCCGACGAGCAGCACCCCGCGCGGGATGCGGCCGCCGATGCGCGTGAAGCGCGACGGGTTCTTCAGGAACTCGACCACCTCGCGCACCTCGTCCTTGGCCTCCTGGGCCCCGGCGACGTCGTCGAAGGTGACGTTGGTGTGGTTTTCCTTGGTGTAGAGCTGCGCGCGCGAGCGCCCGAAGCCCATCACGCCACCGGCGCCGGACTGGGCGCGCATCTGGCGCATGAACAGCACGATCACGATGATGCCGATGATCCACGGCGCGATGCCGAACAGCATCACCTGCCACGGGCCGGAGCCGGGCGAGAAGCTGGTGCCGCCCTTCTCGGTGATGTCGAAGTCGCGCGACTCGTAGTTCGCGCCCGCGCCACGCAGCGTCTCGACGGTCGCGGCGAGACCGGGGCCACGCTCGGAGAACTGGATGCGCAGGTCGAGGGTCGAGCCGACGGACGGGCGCGGAAACTCGTCGTTGCCCGGGCCGGTGAGCACGCGCGTGTAGAGCTCCTCGCCGCTCTCGTACACCGGCGGCGCCGTCTCGGAGCCGGGGCGCTCTTCCTTCTGGACGCGCTTGATCGTGCGCAGCTTGCGCACCTGCTCGGGCCGGTACACGCCCGCGGCCACCGCGGCGGCGAGCTCGGCCGAGTCGATCGACTTGATGTCGGGGATCGCCTTGAGCTGCTGGTACAGCGACGCGAGCGACGGATCGCGGTCGAGACCGCTGATCAGCGCCTCGTAGGGCTTCGCGCCGGCGCGCAGGCGACCGGCGACGCCGCTCGGGCTGATCTCGACGGTGTCGACGTCGCCGCGGTAGAGGTGGTACTCGAACTGGTCCTTGGTGAGGACCCGCGTCGACCCGGCGTTCTGGCGGCCGAGGGCGAAGAGGATCGAGGCCAGCACGGTCAGGAACAGCACGAAGGCGCCGAGTGAGCGGCTCTTCTTCTGCTTGTCCCCAGTGTCGTTCTTCTCGGGCATCGTGTTCCCAGCTATCGACGGCCCTCGCGCTCCCCTGAAGCCGGGGACCGTCGGCGGGCCGAGTCGGGCCCATCCTAATCCAGCGCGGGGGAGCGCTTCAGGGGTAAGGAGCCGTTTCTGGAGCTTCGCACGGGCTTTTGCACGGCGACCGCGAGGCCGCCGGAGCCCGTCACTGCGGCGTCCAGGCGAGGTCGGCGAAGAGCTCGATCACGATCCGGTCCGAGACGTTGCGCAGCACGCGCTCGAGCGCGC
The DNA here is from genome assembly GCA_026692705.1 of Planctomycetota bacterium. Taxonomy (GTDB): domain Bacteria; phylum Planctomycetota; class UBA1135; order UBA1135; genus F1-120-MAGs118. Next base: position 674 of record JAPLOE010000160.1, on the reverse strand, counting down.
CGGCCTCGCCGAGCGGGTCGCTCTTCAGGTAGCCACGCTCGTCGCCGACGCGGACGCGCCGCAGCACCTCAGGCAGCCCGTCGGGTCCGACCGATCCGCCCCGCACGAGGCGCGCCTCGACCACCACCTGCACGCCGGTCTCGAGCAGCCGGTTCTGGCCGTCGCGGATGCCGTTGCGGCGCCGGAACTCGAGGATCTTGCCCTCGATGCGGTAGTCGGCGAGCTCCGGCGACACGAGCGGGGCGTGGACGATGCGCTGCACGGCCTCCGAAAGCGGCCCCTGCAGGTCGCGGTCGAGGTCGCGCAGCTTGGACACGTTCTCGAAGAAAGCCACGCCGACGGTGCGGCCCTCGGGCGGACGGAAGCCGGTCGAGTACCCACAGGCGCCGAGCAGGCCCGCGAGGACCAGCGCAAGGCCGACGAGGAGCCACGGCGCGCGTTTCACGGCTGGGAGCCCTTCGGGTCGGTCGGCGGGGGAGCGTCGGGGGTCGCCTGCTTCTCGCGCGTCGCCTCGAGCGCGCCGCGGATCTCGGTCTCGTCGGCGCGGAAGGCATCGGACGCGGGTTGCTTGATCTCGCCGGGCAGGGCCTCGACCTCGGGGAGCGAGGCGAGCAATTTCTCGCACTCGGCGATCAGGTCCGTGTCGGCGCTCGTCCGCGCCACGTCGCGCGCGC
>JAPLOE010000159.1 GCA_026692705.1 Planctomycetota bacterium | reverse complement strand
CGTGGTTGGGGTCGGGCAGGATGCGCGCCTCGTAGGGCTGCGTCGGCGAGTAGCCGGTCAGGACCTCGAGCGTCGCGTCGCTGACGCTGCCCGGGTAGGTCAGGTTGCCCGTCGCGGGGCTGCCGCCGTCGTCGAGCACGTCGTTGAAGCGCAGCACCATCGCGGCGTTGCGCGGCACCGAGGTGAACGGCGGGAGCTCGGCCGGGTCGAGACCCTTCTTGAGCATCACCTGCAGGTTCGCTTCCGCCTGCTGCAGCGCGAACTGGAACTCCGGCGTGCCCGTCTGGAACAGGATCGTCAGCTTGTCACGCTCGGTCAGCGGGTCGCGCTCGAGGCGATAGTTGATGCCGTCGGTGTCGATGTCCTCGGAGATCACGAAGTCGCGCAGGACTTCGGCGGTCGAGTCGACGTCGTACACGTCGACCAGGCGGCCCCAGTAGGTCTCGACGATGCGCAGCGACGTCGTGGCGCCCGCGGCGTTGTCGTCGACGAGGAACAGCTTGCCCGTGGTCGGGTTGGTGAGCACCGTGCCGGGCAGCGCGCCGGAGTTCGACGCACCGCTGCCGCCACCGCCGGCGCAACCGGCGACGAGGGCAAGGGCCGCGAACGACACGAGACCGATCGCACGCCGCGCACGCGCAGCGTGTCGAGACGCAGGCGAGACTCGCAGGCCAGCACGCTGGAGCGGGCTCGGCTGGAACTGGTTCGGCTGGAGCTTGTTCATAGGGTTCTGCTTGGAAGAGTCGCTGACCGTTGGCTGCTGCGGTTTGCGTCGGTCCCGATCGAGCCGTCCTGGGACGGTCGGAGGCGCGGTGGGTGGACCGTGCGCTCCGAAGGATCGGGAGCGAGGACCGTCAGGTCCCGCAGGCCGGGTGGGTCAGGGTTCGTGGGGCCAGAGAGCGCGTGGGGCTTGAGGGGTCTGGTGGGTATGCAAGCGAACCGCCCCCCGGGCCCGGGTGGGGCGCGGAGGTCGACGGGTCGCGGATGATATAGAGAGCGGGCCGTTGGTTGCCTTCGTGGCACCGATTTTTGGCGGATCTCGGTGCCTTCCGGCGGACCGGACGGTGTCTCCGAATGGACCGGCGAGCGCGAGCTGTCCGGTTTCCACAGGAGCTTGTCGAGGTGCTTTCACAGAGCGCGGGAGCGGCGGCGGCGCGCGCGCCGTGGGCCGGGATCCCTGGACCCGTCTCGCTCCCCCACCCGCCGGTCCCCGCGCGCGGCGAGGCCCGACCGTCCGGCCCCGGCCTGCGCCACCCCGACTTGCGGGCTGGCCTGAGCGCGGAACCGATCCGGGAGGGTGAAGTCCCGAGACGTCCGGCCGGACAACATCAAACAGCGTGCCGTCCGCCGGTCCGCAGGAACGACTCCAGACTTCGAGCGTAACTGCCTGTCAGCAATCAGCTTAGGGGCACGCTCGCGCACGCCATCGGACGCCGCGGCAGCGCTTGGGCCGTGCCACCGCTCCGCACGCGCACCCTTTGGCCCCGGCTTCGTGCGGAAGCGCACAGTCGCGCAACCGCAGGACGACCCTCAGGGCGTCGCCGCAGCGCCGGCGGCGGGCAGGAAGCCGGCCTCGAGCGCCTCGGCCTCGCTGCGGAACAGCACGAGGTGATCCGGCCGGATCTTGCGCGCCGTGGTCGAGTCGCGCTCGTGGAAGTGGCCGGTGGTCGAGCACCCCACGAAGGGGGCCGACAGCTCGTGCGAGCAGAACCCGCAGTAGGCGCGGATCGGGAAGCGCGAGGCCAGCCGGAAGAGCGGCCGCACGTGGCGCGACTCGGTGCGCGAGATGCAGGTCGGGTTCTGGCACGGGTTCGGGCCGACCGCCATCGACTGGAAGCGCCCCTCGGCCGGCTTGGGCTCGACCTTCAGGTCGATGCGGCCGAGCAGGAAGGCCAGGATCGCCATGCGGATCGGCACCCCGCGGGCGGCCTGCTTGAAGTAGATGCTGCGCGGGTCGGCGTCGAGCTCGGGCTGAATCTCGTCGCGCCGCGGCAGCGGATGCATCACGACCGCGTCCTTGAGCGAGGCCGCGTTCATCTGGCGCAGGCCGAGCTGCTGGTACTTGGTGATCGGCTTGTCGTTCTCGGTGAAGCGCTCGGTCTGCGGCCGCGTCATGTAGAGCGCGTCGACGCGCTCGATCGCGAGCCCCTTGCTGCCTTCGGTGAACAGGCTGAGCTGGTGCGGCTTCTGCGGCGTGAGGTACATCGCGTCGCAGCTCTCCGCGAGCTCCCCCAGCCGCGAGGCGTCCGCGCGCACGGGTTCCACGCCGAATTCCTCGCGCAGGCGCTGCATCACGTAGGCCGGCAGCTCGAAGCCCGGCTGCGGCGTGCACACGATGTTCGCGCCAAAACGCGCCAGCGCGTAGACGAACGAGTGGATCGTGCGGCTGTACCGCAGGTCGCCGGCGAGCACCACGTGGATGCCGTCGATGCGCCCGCGCTCGAGCCACAGGTTGTAGAGGTCGCACAAGGTCTGCGTCGGATGCTCGTGCGCGCCGTCCCCGGCGTTGACGACCGGAATCGGCGAGTACTGCGCCGCGAGCCGCGCGGCCCCTTCGCTCGCGTGGCGCAGCACGATCACGTCGGCGTAGGCGCCGCCGACCACGCGCACCGTGTCGGCGAGCGACTCGCCCTTGGAGGCCGAGGTCGACTTCATGTCGGCCGCCGTCAGCACCCCGCCGCCCAGCCGCAGCATGGCCGACTCGAACGACAGGCGCGTGCGTGTCGACGGCTCGTAGAACAGGCTCGCGGAGATCAGGCCCGGGCACAGGTGCGACCAGGCGCGCGGATCCTCGGCGAACCCCTTGGCGTGCTCAAAAAGCGCGCGGATCTCAGGCAGGGAGAGGTCGTCGATCGAGACGAGATGGCGCTGCTCGGGCATGGTCGGAACGGCCTTCCCGCTGGGCGTGGCGGGAGTGGAGCGCGTCCGAAGGAGGGAGGTTAGTGGATCCTGGCCTGCGGAATCAACGCGCGAGGGAGCGAAGCTGCGCGAGAACCGCGCGCGAGCCGGGTTCGTCGCGGCGCGCGAGCCGCTCGAGCAGCTCGTCCAGCGCCGTACGGCCCGCCGCGTCGAAGGCCACCGCCGCACCAGGTTCCCACGCGCGCAACGGCAGATCGAAGGCCCTGCGGAAGGCCCGCTCGACGGCCGCGAGCGCGGCCTGCGGGTCGCGCACGACCGAAATCGACTCCTGAGCGTCGTGCGAGCCAAGGTCGGAGCGCGAGTGCAGCGTCACGACGCGCGGGAGTCCCGGCGGCGGCGGCACGGGCGCGTCGGCGGGCGAGAGCCACAGCACGAGCTCCGCCGTTGTGCGCAGCTCGCGCGCGAGCTCGATGCCGCGGCGCTCGAGGCCGTCGTCGCCCTCGCGCTCCCCCGCCGTGTCGACGAGCTCGACGGGCCACGCGCCCAGCCGCACGCGCTCGAGCACGGCATCACGCGTCGTCCCGGCCTGCGCGCTCGTCACCACGCGTTCGCGGCCGTGCAGCAGGTTGAACAACGTGGATTTCCCGGCGTTCACGGGCCCCGCGAGCACTACGCGCGCGGGCTCGAGCGCAAGACGGGCGACCGCACTGCGCCGGGCGAGCGCGCGCGCACGCGTTTCGATCTCCGCCAGCGACAGCGTGTCCCAGCTCGCGAGCTCACGTTCGAACGCACCCTCGACCTGATCGAGCAGGATGCGCGCGGCGTCCTCGCAGGCCGCGTTCGCCAGCAATTCCTCCGCGCTCGCGCACTTGGGCAGTTCGGTGTCGTGCGCCGCGACGCCCGCAGCGTCGAGCGCCTGCAGCACGCGCCGCACGAGCGGCACGCTGCCGTGCAGGTGCAGCTCGACGCGCGCGTCGCTCTCGCACCACGCGAGCGCCTCGTCGACGAGCTCGCCCTCGAGCTCGACGCGCACGAGGCGCAGTTCCCCCACCGCGAGCCGCCGCCCGAGGAAGTTCTGCAGCGCCGCCGAGGCTCCGTCGCCGGCGATCTCGAGCACGCTGACGCCGCCAGCGCCACGCGGCGAGAGCTCGCGCGCCACGGGCCGGCTCATGGACTTCGTTGGAGCTGCAACGGACCCGCGAGGGCCGCCAGCAGCCCGAAGTGGACGAGTTCCGGTTCGTGCAGGAGCGGCGCGAGGATCGGCCGCGGCTCGAGCAGGAAACGCGCGGCGCCGCCGGTGAGCACCGCAGGCGCGCGTTGGAGCCCCGCTTCGCCCGCGACCCGCAGCGCGAGCTCCGTCGCCGCGCCGCGGAAGCCGTGCACGACGCCCGAACGCAGCGCCTCGCGCGTGTCGCGCCCCAGCGCGGGCACGGCGGGCTCGAGTTCGACCTCGGGCAGGCGCGCCGTCAACGTGTGCAGCGCGTGCGCCCACAGGCGCGGGCCCGGCGCGATCGCCCCGCCGAGGAACAGCGGAGCTCCCGCCCCATCTTCCGCGACCACGACCGCATCGACGGTGAGCGCGGTGCCGGCGTCGAGCACGATGCACGACACGCCCACGAGCTCCGCCGCGCCGCGCGCTGCGAACAGGCGGTCCGCCCCGACCGTGTGCGGCGTGCGCGTGAGGTTGCCGACGCCGCTCTCGAGTCCGGGCTCGAGTTGCAGCCCCGCCGCCTGCGCGAGCTCGACCAGCGCTTGCGTGTCCGCCGCGCTCGCGACCGACGAAAGCCCGGAGCGTTGGCCCGCAAAACACGCGAATTCCGCGCGCAAACGGGACTTGGGCAGCGCGGCTTCCTCGCGCAGGCGCTCGAGCCCGACGTCGAGCACCGCCTGCAGCTCGAAGCGCGCCCCCGGGCCGGCGCGCTCCCTCCAGCTCCGCAGCTTGAGCCCCGAGTTGCCGAGGTCGAGCGTGACGAGCGCGAGGCTCACTTCTTCTTGGGCGGATAGTACGTGACGACGCGCGTCTGGCCCTTGTTCCAGATCTCGACTTCCCACGTGTCGTACTGGTCCTTGTTGTTCTTCACGAACACGATGGCCTCTTCCTTGCTCGAGACCGCGTGCCCGTTGATCGACTTGATCACGTCGCCGTCCTGCACGCCGTGGCGCGCGGCGATCGAGCCGGGCTTGACGTTCTTGATCTCGATGCCGTCGAAGCGGCGCGTCTTGGGATCGCGGTGGCGATCGAGCGAGACGTCGCTGGTCAGGATCTCGGCGTAGTTGTCGTTGATCTCCGTCGCGTCGTCGGTGCCGATGCGGAACTTGCTCGGGCTGATCTGCACCGTCGTCGCCTCGGGCGGCGCGTCGGGACGGCGCGGCACGAACGCGGTGACGTCCGTGCCGCCACTGGAGACCGGCGTCGCACCCGGCGCGACCACGGCGTAGAAGCGCGAGAGCGAGAACGGCGCGGGCGCGACGAGCTCACGCTCGCGCTTGGGCTCGTTGGTGAAGTTGAACTCGACCGAACCCGGATAGACGGCCGAGATCTCGATCTGGTTGAGGCGCCCTTCGAGGCGGTCGCCGGCGCGCTTCAGGAACGTGCCGTCGGTGTTGCCCGGCGCGACGATCATCGCCGTCGAGCGGTACTTCAGCAGCACCTCGCTCTGCGCGGGCACGGCCGCGTCGTAGCGGATGGCGCGGATTTGGATCAGGTCGCGCACGAGCTCGCGCACGGGCCCGGCGTTGTCGTTGGTCTTGACCTCCTCGACGGGCTTCTCCGGCGGCGGCTTGCCGGTCCAGTCGAGGCTCTTGAGGCCGCGCTCGACCAGCGCGGACGCGAGCATGTCCTCGCGCTTGTCGCCGACGTCCGGCACGCGCTGCAGCGTCGAGGCCATGCGCTCCTTGGGCACGGTCTCCTTCCACGAGTTGAACTGCGGGAGCGAGAGCGCCAGGTAACCGGCGAGGCCGGCCCCGAGCAGGCCGGTGATGGTCCAGACGACCAGCTTCTGTTGGGCGGTGTTCATGGCGTCGGGCGAATGCTACCCACGGCGGCTCGGAGGTTCCAAGTCGCTCGTCGGCCCCCGGAGGCCAGTCCGGGGTGGATCGGGAGGGCGGACGACCGGCTCCGACCGGTATTCCGCCCAAACCCCGCCGGGGCTCAGCCCTCGCCGCGGTTGCGGCCCGAGCTCGAGGTGATGCCGCGCAGGGCGAGCACCAGCTCCTCGGGGCGATCGCTCGCCGCCAGCGCGTCCTTGAGCTCGACCAGGCTCGCCTGAACGAGGCGCCGCAGCGACTGGTTGAAGCTGATCAGGCCCGGGGTCGCCCCCTGCTCGATCGTGCGCATCAGCTCGCCGGTCTCGCCGTTGTCGATCAGCTCGCGCACGCGCGGCGTCTGCACGAGCAGCTCGAACGCGGGCACCATGCCCTTGCCCGAGGCGCGCGGGATGAGGCGCTGCGAGAGCACGCAGGCCAGGTTGTCGGAGAGGCGCGTGCGCACCTGCGAGTGCTGCTCGGCCGGGAAGAAGCCGAGGATGCGGTCGATGGTCTGCGCGGCGTTGACGGTGTGCAGCGTGCTCATCACGAGGTGGCCCGTCTCGGCGGCGTCGAGCGCGGCGCCGACCGTCTCGCGGTCGCGCATCTCGCCGATCTGGATCACGTCGGGACTCTGGCGCAGCGCGTGGCGCAGGCCGTCGTGGAAGCTCGAGCAGTCGATGCCGACCTCGCGCTGGCTGATGACGCAGCGCTTCTCGCTGAACAGCACCTCGATCGGATCCTCCAGCGTGATCACGTGGCGGTCCGCGTTGCGGTTCATCATCTCGATCATCGCCGCCAGCGTGGTCGACTTGCCCGAGCCGGCGATGCCGGTGACGAGCACGAGCCCGCGCTTGCGCTGCGCGATCTTCGAGAGGTCCGCGGTCGGCAGCTCGAGCTTCTCGAGATCGGGCGCGTTCTCCGAGATGCGGCGCACGACCACCGCCGGCTCGCCCATCTGCTTGTAGGCGTTGAGGCGGAAGCGGCCGAGCCCGTCGAGCTGTAGCGCGGCGTCGACCGAGCCCGTCTTGCGCCAGGTCTCCATGCGCTCGGAGCCCATCACGCCCTCGAGCACCTCGAGCAGCGCACCGGCGTTCGGCACGCGCCCGGGCAGGAACCCGATGCGCCCGTCGATGCGTGTCGACGGACGTCCGCCGGCGCGCAGGATCAGGTCGCTCGCTCCGGCCTTGACCATCACCGCGAGCCACGCCTCGACCTTGTGGCGCGGCGGCAGCGAATTGAAGCGCGAGGCTTCCGCGGCCTCGAGTGACGGCGCCTCGGACTCGCGCAGCGGCTCGGGCTCGAGCGCGGGCGGCTGCGCCGAGAGCGGCGGAGTGCCGGCGATCGGCGTGACTTGGAGCGGAGCGGCGGACTCGGGCTGCAACGCGGGCGCGACCGGCGGTGCGCTCACGGGCGGAGGCGGGTAGGCGCGCGGCGCATAGGCCGGCGGCGGCGGAGCCTGCTGCGCGGGGGCCTGCGGCGGCGGTTGCTGGAACGGCGGCGGCGCGAGCGGCGGCAACGAGCGCGGTGCGGCGTTGGGATTTCCCTGAGGCTGCGCGGGAGCGGCAGGTTGCGGCTGGAACTGCGTCGGCGGCGTGCTGCGGCCGGGCTGGGCCATCGTGCCGGGTGCGCCGGAGCCTTCGCCCTCGGGCTTGAGCGGAATGCTGCGCGTCGGCAGCGGTGCGGCCTCTCCGGGGCGGCGCGGCGAGTTCGCCTCCCACGGCGGCGGTTCCCAGGCTCCACGAGGCGTGCGAGCGGCGGAGCCGGGGTCGTTTCCAGGCGAATTGGGGCTGGGAGTCACGCGAGGAGCTCTTGGGAGCGCCGCCGGGATGGGGCGTACAGCTCCGTGGCGAGATTTCGACGCCGGCCGGAGAGCCGCTTGAGCCTGCGCCGGCCCGCGTCGGGCTTCCCGCCGCGATTTATCGAGCCTTCAGCCGCGCGTGGCCTCGACCCGGAAAGCTATTCCCGGTCTGAGCCTGTGAAGCAATTCACAGGCTCGCCGTCCGGCGCCGCCAGGCGACGGCGCAACCAGATCCTCGAGAGCTCGCAAACTCAGCTCTCCACGAGCTCTCACGCGCGCGGGCGGACGAGGCGGTGGGCCTCGAGCAGCAGCTCACGCAGCCCCTCACCCAGCACCGACGAGATGCGCAGCACGCGCGTCGTGTCGCAACCGCCGAACGTCCGTCCGGCGAGCGCCCGACCGAGCTCGTCCGCGCGGGCATGGGCCGTCTCGTCCTCGCACTTGGTCGCGACCACGAGCCGCGGCTTCGCGTACAGCTCGGGACTGGACAGCGCGAGCTCGGCGTCGACGACGCGCCATTCCTCGGCCGGATCGCTCTCGCGCTCCGACGAAACGTCGACCAGATGCAGCAGCACCTTGCAGCGCTCGACGTGCTTGAGGAA
>JAPLOE010000158.1 GCA_026692705.1 Planctomycetota bacterium | reverse complement strand
TCGGCGCGGATGAAGCCCTTCTCGAAGTCCGTGTGGATGTCGCCTGCGGCCTTGGGAGCGTTGTCGCCCTTTTGGTTCGTCCAGGCGCGGATCTCCTTGGGACCGGCGGTGTAGTACACCTGCAGGCCGAGCAGGTGGTAGGCCTGCCGGATCAGGCGGTGCAGGCCCGGCTCGGCGAGGCCCATGTCGGCGAGGAACGCCGTGCGGTCCGCGGGCTCGAGGCTCATGATCTCGCCCTCGATCGCACCGGAAAGCGCGACCATCTCGGCACCGGTGGCCTCGGCATGCGCGCGCACCTTGTCGACCAGCGGCGACTTGCCCTCGAGGTCGCTGTCGGCGACGTTCGCGACGAACAGCACGGGCTTCATCGTGATCAGGAACAGCGGGTAGAGCACCGCGGCTTCCTGCGGCGTCCACGGGTGCGTGCGCAGCTGCTTGCCGGCCTCGAGCCAGACCTTGGCGCGGTCGAGTACGTCCTTTTCGAACATCGCGTCCTTGTCCATCGCGCGCGCCTTCTTCGCCGCGCGGTCCGCGGCGCGCTCGACGGTGTCGAGGTCCGCGAGGCCGAGCTCGAGCTCGATCACCTCGATGTCGCGCAGCGGCTCGACCGTGCCCGACACGTGGATGATGTCGCTCGACTCGAAGCAGCGCACGACGTGCAGGATCGCGTCGCACTCCTTGATGTTGCCGAGGAACTTGTTGCCAAGGCCTTCGCCCTGGCTCGCGCCCTTCACGAGCCCGGCGATGTCGACGATCTTGAGCGAGGCGGGGATCGTGCGCTCGCTCGAGATGAAGCCGCGGATCAGCTCGAGGTTGGGATCGGGCACGTCGACCACGCCGATGTTCGGCTCGATCGTGCAGAACGGGTAATTCGCGCTCTCGGCCCCGGCGGCCGTGATCGCGTTGAAGATGGTGGACTTCCCGACGTTCGGGAGACCGACGATGCCGCAGGCGAGACCCATGGATTTGCCCCTGTTTTTGGGGCGAGAAGTCTACTGCGGCACGGCCCGGACTTCGAGGGAGCGCAGGACATAGGTGCCCGCGGCGAGCCCCGGATGCAGCCGGATGCGCCCCGCGAGGCCCGGGACGCGCAGCTTGACGTACACGACGTTGGCGCTGCGCGCCGGGAGCGGCCGCTGGACGCCGCGCGCGAGGCGCGAATAGGTCGAGAAGCGGCCGGTCAGGAATTCGAGGCACAGGGCCGTGTCGACCGGGCTGTCGAGCTCGATCCGCAGCAGCGGCCACGTGCCCGGGGGCACCACGAGCGGCGGGAGCTCGAGCGCCGTGCCGCCGTATTCGAGGGTCAGTTCCGCGGTCGTCTGGCTCGCGATGCGGCTCTTCGCCGCGACGGGCAACGTCAGGCCACTCAGGCCCGAGAGCACCGTCGCCGACGAGGCCTGGAACTCGCGCTCGAGCACCTCCTGCGTGTCGAGCGGCGACGACGAGAGCGAGACCGCCGCGAGCGCGCGCTCGACGAACACCTGCAGCACCACGTCGGGCTTCTCGCGCTCGATCACGTTCGTGTCGAAGTCGGGCACCCAGCGGAAGGCGACGTGCGAGAAGGACTCCGCGAGCAGCGGCCGCAGCTTCTCCCCCATCGAATCGTGGAACACGACGGCGCGCGGCAACGCGACGCCCTCGCGCGTGACGTCGACGTTCATGCTGTCGAGCACGTCGATCGCCCAGCCGCCGCTCTCGCCCGCTTCGGGGCGAATCTCGAAACGCTGGCGCTCCTGCGGAGTCTTGTCCTTGCGCTCGAGGAACAGCCGCACGCGCTCCCACGCCGCTTCCGGAATCGCGCGCGCGAACTTTGCGACGGCGTTGTCCTGGCGCAGCACGTCCTCCATGTAGAGGCGCCCGGCCCAAGAATCGTCCTGGAAGTCGGTCGGCGCAAACGTGAAGGCTTCGCGCGCGAGTGCGCTCACCTGCGGCAGCTCGCCGTGCAGGCGCTCGAGCAGCGCGCGCGCGGCCGGCACGGCGCCACGGTCGTTCCAGTGCGTGCCGAGGCGGTAGTAGAGGTGCTCACCGGGCTGCGCGAGCGCCTTCTCGACGAGGATCGGCGCCGTGAGGTCGAGCAGCGGGAAGTCCGAGCGCTCCGCGACGTGCCGCACGAGCTGCTCGCGCCGCGACGGCCCGACCTTGTCGAGGCGCGCGGGGAAGAACTCGGGGTAGATCGATTCCTTGTTGGGCGCGATCGCGAAGAGGTACTTCACGCCGCGTTGGGCGCACCACTCGCGGCGGTCGGCGAGCACGCGGCCCCACAGCTAGAGTTCTTCCGCGCTGAACGGATCCGCGCCGCGCCACACGTCAACCGCGCGATCGCGCGTCGTGAACATCCACGCGTCGGGGCCGAGCACGATCTCGTTCGTCGGCGAGACGCCGAAGGCCTCGATGCTCACGCGGTTGTTGAGCCGGATCCACGTCGGCCGCAGGCCGAAATGGTCGCGGAACCACGCGTCGAAGGCCGTGGGCCAGGCTTCGGCCTCGGCCAGCGTCTGCGGCGCCTTCGGCTCGGGCGCCGGGCGCCGGAACTCGCGCTCGATCGAGCCCGACGGCGGCGGCTGCAGCCACGTGAGCGCACCGGGAACCGCGCAGAACAGCACGAACGCGAGCGCGAGCGCGCGGTCGCACCAGCTGCGGAACGGAGACTTCGTGGACGCGTTCATCAGAAGCGGAAGTAGATGAACGGGTTGAAAGTTCCGGCGGAGAGCCGCGCGGCGGACAGGCAGAGCATCACGAGCGGCAGCGCGACCGTGGCGAGCTCGAGGCCACGCTCGAGCCCATCTTCAGCGCCCGCGGCGCGCCGTCGCTCTCGCCAGCGCGCCAACGCGGGCACCCACGGCGTCGAACCGACGGCAGCGACGGCGAGGGTCGTGGCGAGCAGCGCGTCGAGGTACAGGCCCGCGTGCACCGCGACACCGTCGCCCGTGCCGAACCCCGCCATCGCACGCAGGAACTCGAGCGCGTGCGGCAACGACTTCGCGTTGAAGAACACCCAGCCGACCACCGCGACGACGAACGCGTAGGGCCAGCCGAGCCACGAGCTGCGCGCGCGCTTTCCACCGCTCGCCATGCGCTCGAGCACGAGGAACGCGCCGTGGAACAGGCCCCACACGACGAAATTCCACGCGGCCCCGTGCCACAGGCCGCACAGGAAGAACACGAGCACGAGGTTGAAGTACGTGCGCGCGCGGCCGTGCCGGTTGCCACCGAGCGGGATGTAGAGGTAGTCGCGGAACCAGGTCGAGAGCGACAGGTGCCAGCGCCGCCAGAACTCGGTCACGCTGCGCGCGATGTACGGATAGTCGAAGTTCTCGAGGAACTCGAAGCCGAGCATGCGACCGAGGCCGATCGCCATGTCGCTGTAGCCCGAGAAGTCGAAGTAGATCTGCGCGGTGTAGCACAGCGCGCCGAGCCACGCCGTGCCCGCGTCGAGCTGCGCCGGATCGAGACCGAAGATGTCCTTGGCGGCGACGGCGCAGGTGTTGGCGATCAGGAGCTTCTTCGCGAGACCGACCGCGAAGCGCCGCACTCCGGAGGCGAACTTCTCGCTCGACAGCGTGCGCTCGGCGATCTGCGCCGCGACGTCGCGGTAGCGCACGATCGGGCCGGCGATCAGCTGCGGGAAGAGCGCGATGTAGAGGCCGAAATCGAGCGGATTGCGCTGCGCGCGGCCCTCGCCGCGGCGCACGTCGATCACGTACGACAGCGCCTGGAACGTGAAGAACGAGATGCCGATCGGCAGCTGGACGGGCTCGGCCGGGAAACGCTCGAGCGACACGCCCACGGCCGCGAGGTTGTCCCAGAGGAAGTTCCAGTACTTGTAGAAGCCGAGCAGCCCGAGGTTGAAGACCAGCGCGACGCCGATCGCCAGCCGCGAGCGCTCGCGGTCGCGCTCGACCCACAGCGCCAGCGCCCAGTTGACGAGGATCGACACGAGCATGACCCGCACGACCCACGGCTCGCCCCAGGCGTAGAACACGAGGCTCGCGACGAACAGCGCGACGTTCCGCAGCGCACGCGGCAGCGCCAGCCCCAGCGCGAGCGCCAAGGGCAGGAACAGGAACAGGAACGTCGGGGAGCTGAACTGCATGGCGGAGCCGCGCGCGGGGGCGCGGGCTCGGGCGCGGGCTCGGGATGGTTAGACGAGCGCGATGCAGTCGATCTCGACCAGCGCCCCGCGCGGCAGGCCCGAGACGGCGACCGTCGCGCGCGCCGGCGCCGCACCCTGCGGGAAGTGGCGGCCGTAGACCTCGTTCATCGCGCCGAAGTGCTCCATCGTCGTCAGGAACACGTTGCACTTGACCGCACGCGACAGGTCGCTGCCCGCGGCGCGCAGCACGGCCTGCAGGTTCTTGAGCACACGCTCAGTCTGCCCCGCGACGTCGCCGCCGAGGAACTCGCCCGTCGCAGGATCGAGCGCGATCTGGCCCGAGCAGTGGACGAGGCCGCCGGCGATCACCGCCTGGCTGTAGGGGCCGATGGCCTTGGGAGCGCCTTCGGTGGCGACGATGCGACGGTCGGTCATGGGAGCGGGTCCTGAGAGCCTCAGACGGAGCGGCGGATGCGCTCACGCAGCGCACGGGCGACCGTCGGGGGAACGAAGAGCTCGACCGGGCCGCCCATCTCGGCGACCTGACGGACGAGCGTGCTCGAGATGTGCGCGTGCTCGGGCTCGGAGGCGAGGAACAGCGTGTCGAGCTGGCGCGCCATCGAGCGGTTCGAGCGCGCCATCTGCGACTCGTACTCGAAGTCGGTCGAGTTGCGCAGGCCGCGGATGATCACGTCGGCGCCGAGCTGCACGCAGCCGTCGACCGTCAGGCCCGGCACGTGCGCGACCGTGACGCCGTGGATGTCGGCGGTGACCTCGCGCAGCAACGCGATGCGTTCAGCGAGCGGGAGCAGCTCGCGCTTCGAAGGATGGCTCGCGACCGCCACGGTCACGCGGCCGAAGATGCGCGCGGCCCGCCGCACGATGTCGATGTGGCCGAGCGTCACCGGATCGAACGTGCCGGGGAACAGGGCGTGGTGCGAAGGTTCCGAGCGGGGCTGCGGCATGGCGAGCGATCTTAGCCGTGCGCTCCCCGCCCCGTCTCGCACGGGAATTCCCGGTTGGGGTGCGACCGCGCGGGGTCCCCGAACGTCTAGCGGGAATGGGATGGAGCGAGCGGAAGGACGGGACATGCGGGATCGACGGCTCGGCGCGCAGCCGGGCGCCGAGACTTCGCAGGCAGTGCCGTCGCCGCGGGTCGGTCCGCTGGAGGCCTGCCGGTCGCGACCGTTCGTGCTGGCGGCGCTGGCGGTGCTCGCCGGCGCGGCCGTAGGCGGTGGGCTGGAAGGTGCGGCGACCAAGCTCACCACCCCGACCGATTTCGCGTGGGCCGGGCTCGTGCGCATCGCGTTGCCGGCCTTCGCGCTGGGGCTGTGGATGCGCGCCTTCGCGCGGCGACGACCGGCGGGAGCACCGCAGCCGACCTGGCCCGCGCTGTTCCTGCTCGCGTGCTTCTCGGCGGCGCTCGCGTCGCGACCGCGCGAGCCCTCGGTGCGCTGGGATGCGCAGGGCCAGCCGCATCTGGAAGGCGCGTGGCGCCCGCTGCGGGCGACCGGACGCGGCGTGCTCGGGCGCGTCGAACAACCGGGGCGAGTGCAGGCCTGGGTCGAGCTTCCTCCGGGCTGCGCCGCCGCGGGCGAGTGGCTCGACATCGCGCCGATCGATGCGCCGCGGCGCGAGGCGCGCGGCCCCGTGCCGCCGCCGCGTGCGCCCGGGGAGACGGAGGCTTTCGTGCTGTGGAGCGCGCGGGCGGACGAGGTGCAACGCCGCACGAGCGCGCCGCTGTGGGACGCGGGCACGGCGTGGATCGCGAGCGTGCGCGCAGGCGTCGAGCGGCGCTGCGAACAATTCGAGGCCGGGCGGCCGCGGGCGCTCGCGCGGGCGTTGCTCTACGGCGACACGGCGAGCCTCGATCCGGAACTGGCGGCGACCTTCGCGCGCACGGGGCAGCGGCATGTGCTCGCGGTGAGCGGCATGCACGTCAGCCTGCTCGCGGCGGTGCTGCTCGCGCCGCTGGTCGGGCGCACGGGACGGCGCGGGCGCGTCGCGCTCACGCTGGCGACGGCGGCGGCCCTCGCGCTGTTCGCGGGACTCACCGGCGGCAACGCACCCGTGCGGCGCGCGGCGATCGCGCTCGCGCTCGGACTCGCGGCGCCGTTGTGGAGCGGCAAGCACGGACCGCCGCGAAGGCCGGACACGTTGTCGCTGCTCGCGCTCTCGCTGCTCGCGGAGGCCGCGCTCGACGTGCGCGCGCTGTTCAGCGTGTCGCTGCTGCTCTCCTACTCGGCCACGCTGGGGCTCGTGCTGCTCACCCGTCCGATCGCACGGCGCCTGCAAGGGTCGCGGCGGCGTCCCGCGCTCGGACCGACACGCGCGCGGCACGCGTTGCGTGCGCTGGCGGGGCGCTGGCTCCTCGGAACGCTCGCGGCCTCGTTCGCGGCGGTGATCGCGACCTTGCCGTTGAGCTGGAGCCTGTTCGGCGAGTGGAGCCCGGTGGGTGCGCTCGTCACCGCGCTCACGACGCCGCTGGTCGCGTGGCTGCTCGTCGTCGGCTGGCTCGCGGTGCTCGCGCCGCCTCTGATTCCGGCCGCGGCTTTCGATGTCGCGGCGCACGCCTACGAACGCTGGCTCGAGTTGTCGGACCTCGCGCCGGGCACGCCGTGCGTGCTGCCGCCGCGACCGGACTGGCTGCTCGCGGCGGCGACGCTCGCGTGCGTCGTCGGTTGCCTGCGCGGCGGGTTGCGCGATCGCGTGGCGCGCGTGGGGTGTGCGCTCGCGGCCCTCGTGCTCGCCCCGTGGAGCGCGCGGCCGGCGGGCTGGGTGCTCGACGTGCTCGACGTCGGCCACGGGACCTGTGCCGTGCTGCGAGGGCCGGCGGGGCCGGTCTGGGTGTACGACGCGGGCTCGCGCGATCGGGCGCGGGTCGGGCAGTCGGCGCTCGGGCCGTTGCTCGCGCAGGAGGAAGTCGCGGAGGTCGCGGTCGTGCTCTCCCACGTCGACAGCGACCATGCGGAGGCGCTGCCGTGGCTCGCCGACCGGTACGAGGTCGCCCAGTGGCTAGGCGCGGCTACCGCACAGTCGGGTGAGCGGCAACCGCACAGTCGGGGCCGCGTCGACGCCGGGGGCCCGGGGAGTGCGCTGGAATTCGAGCTGCCCGGGGCCGGCGCGTGGCGGCTGGTGCGCGGGGGCCGGGACGAGTCGAACGAGGGCTCCCGGACGCTGGTGGCCAAGCTCGGGGTCACCGGGGATGCGCCGCGGGTGGCGTTGCACGGGGACGCGGTCGAGGACGGGTTGTGGCGCCAGCTCGAGCTGGGGGCCCTCCGCGGGCCCGTGCGGGTGCTTTTGTGGCCTCACCACGGCGACGCCAGCGTCTGGACGGCGGAGCTGCTCGAGACGAGCCGTCCCGAGGAGGTCTGGATCAGCGGCTCGGCCCGGCCGGAGGTCGCGCGCGAGCTGGACCGGAGGGGCATCCGCTGGCGCTGGACGGGGCAGGAAGGGCCCCTGAGGCTTGTCGTTCCTGCGTTAGACCCGCAGTTCTCCCCCACCGACGGGCACGGAAGTCGTAGCCCGTGAGCCACCCCGCGCCTAAGAACGCCGGAGGCCTTTTTTGGCGATCCCGCTTATGGAAAACGACGACATGCTGGACCACACCTACGAAACCTGCGCAAGTAGCTCACCTAGCTCCCGCTACCCCCGGGTCCACTTCATGAGTTCGCTCGTCCTCGTTCTCCTCGCCCAGGCCACGGCCACGCCGCCCCTCGCAGCGGCGCCGGCCTACGCCACGTTCCCGCTCCCGCCCGACGACAGCACCGCGGATGACACGCGCGAGCTGAACCGGGTCGTCTACCTGCGCGGCGGCGGCTCGGTCCGCGCGCGCGCCCGCCGCGTCGACGGCGGCTGGGAGGTTCGCTCCGACGGCCAGTGGACGCGCATCGAGGACGCGGTGATCGACCGCGTGCTGCTCGAGCGCGACGTGCTCGCCCAAGCGCGCGAGCTGAGCCTCAAGCTGGATCGCAACGACCCGGCCGCGCGCGTCCCTTACGCCGACTGGCTGTTCCGCGCCGGCCTCTACGAGGAGGCGCTGATCCAGCTCGACGAGACGCTCCAGGCCAACCCCGACCAGCCGCAGGCCCTCGCCCTGCTCGCGCACCTGCCGGTGCCGCTGCGGGCGCCCGGTGCGTCGCTCGAGTCGGTCGAGGAGGCGGTGCGCGCCGGCGCGACCAGCCCGCGCGCGCTGCAGGAGCTCGCCGTCGCCTCGCTCGCGCGGCGCGACCCCTCCGCGAAGGTCACCGAAGCGCTGCAAAAGGCGCTCGGCTCCCACTCGCCGCGTATCCGCGCCTTCGCCGCGCTCGGGCTGCGCCGCATCGATCCGGGTGCGAGCGTGAAGGAGCTGCTCGGCCGCGCCGTGCTCGACGGTTCGAGCGAAGTGCGCCGCGAGGCCGCGCTGACGCTCAAGGCGACCGGCGAAGAGGCCGTTTCGCTGCCGGTGCTGCGTGCGCTGGGCTCGGCGAACTCCGGCGTGCGCGAGAACGCGATCGATGCGCTGGGCGTGATGGGGTTCCGCGGCGCGGTCGAGCCGCTCGTGGCCCGCATGCGCGCGCTGTCGTCGCCCCAGGGCTCCGGCGGCGCGTGGAAGGCACCCGCGTCGCACATCTTCGTCGGGCGCCAATTCGCCTACGTGCAGGACTACGACGTCGAGGTCGCGCAGTTCGCGGCCGTCGCGGATCCGCAGGTCAACACGGCGATCGAGGGCGCGGTGCTCGACGTGCGCGTGATCGGCGTGCACGAGATGACCTTCGCGGTTGAGAGCCGCAAGCTGCGACTCGCGCTGCGCCAGCTCACCGGCGAAAACCCCGGCGACACGAACAAGTCGTGGCTCGCGTGGTGGGACAGCAACGGCGCGCGCTTCCGGCCGACGCCGGAGCACCCCAAGACCGCCGGCGACGCCTGACAGCGGCTCCAACGGCCAGCGCGGCTCGCGCGCAGCTGCTCCAGCAAAATCAAAAACGCCCCGGACCGTCGCGACGGTCCGGGGCGGTTCTTTGTTTCGATCGTGAGCGGCTCAGGCGCTCGGTGCGGCGGCCTTCGAGGCCACGAAGGACTCGGGCGCGATCACGCCCTTGAAGCCCTGCAGCGCGACCCGCTGCAAGTAGAACGAGAGCCCGCGCAGGCCGCCGAGCTCCTCACCGCCGCCGGCACGGCCGGGACCGCCGTGGATCATCTGCGGAAGCACCATGCCCGGCGCGAGCGACTGCTCGGCCATCTTGTCGCTGCCCAGCCACACGCGGCCCGACCACGGACCGATGCCCAGCGCCGCGGCCTCGAGGAAGGCGGTGTCGTTCGAGTACACGCTGGTCACGAGGCTGCCGCCGCCGAGGCCGACGAGCTCGGCCGCTTCACGCGCGTCGCCGGAGTACGGCAGGATCGTCGCGCAGGGCCCGAACACCTCTTCGGCGTGGAAGGCCGCGTTGCGCGCGTCGGAGGCGACGAACACCGTCGGCGCGACGAAGTAGCCCTTCTCGCGGATCGAGGCGGCGCCGCCGGTGGCGAGCTTCGCGTGCTTGGCGAGGCGCTCGATGCCCGCGCGCACGTCGCGGAACTGGTCGGCGCTCGCCAGCGGGCCCATGCGGACCGCGGCGTCGGACGGGTCGCCGAGCTTGACCGCGTTGGCGGCGGCGACGATCTCCGCCGTGAGCTCATCGACGCGCTCCTTCGGCACGAAGACGCGCCGCACGGCGGTGCACTTCTGGCCGGTCTTCTGCGTCATGTCGAGCGCGACGTTGGCGACGAACAGGTTGAACGCGTCGCTGCCGGCCTCGAGGTCGGGCGCGAACACGGCGGCGTTGAGCGAGTCGGCCTCGAAATTGACGCGCACGTTGTGGCGCACGAGGTTCGTGTGGCCGCGCAGCTTGGCCGCAGTGCCCGACGAGCCCGTGAACGCGAGGCAATCCTGGCTCGTCAGGTGCTCGAGCAGGTCGCCGACGGAGCCGGCGATGAACTGGAACGCGCCCTCGGGCAGCGCTCCGCTGGCGATGGTGAGCTCGGCGATGCGCCAGGCGACGAGCGCGGTCGGCGTGCCCGGCTTCTCGATCACCGGCGTGCCCGCGAGCAGCGCGCAGGCGACCTTCTCCATCATGTTCCAGGCCGGGAAGTTGAAGGCGTTGATGTGCACGGCGGCACCCAGGCGCGGCACGAGGACGTGCTCGCCCCAGAAGCGCGCGGTGCGGCCGAGCTGCACGCCAGGGCCGTCGTACAGGAACGTGCGCGCGCCGAGTTCCGCGCCGAGGCGCCCGTAGAACGCGAGCGTGCCGATCGCGCCGTCGATGTCGAACTTGGCGTCCGAGCGCGGCGTGCCGGCGTTCTGGATCGAGAGCTCGATCAACTCGTCGCGGTGCGC
This sequence comes from Planctomycetota bacterium, assembly GCA_026692705.1. GTDB lineage: Bacteria > Planctomycetota > UBA1135 > UBA1135 > F1-120-MAGs118. The sequence goes on along the minus strand of JAPLOE010000158.1, from coordinate 4,524 downwards.
GTGGATCGCCTTCGAGAGCTTGTCGAGCAGCTCACCCCGCTGCGCGAAGGTCAGCGCGCGCAGCGCCGGGCCGCCCTTCGAGCGCGCGTGCTCGAGCACGCCCTTGAAGTCGATGCCACCCGACGAGGCCGTCGCGAGCTGCGCCTCGGTGGTCGGGTTGTGGAGCGCGACGCTCGCGCCGGTTCCGGTGTGCCAGCGGCCTTGGACGTAGCTCGTGAGGGTCTGCATGGAGGTAGGGCGAAGGTTCAGGACGGGAGCGAGAGGTGGAAGGCGAAGGTGGCGAGCGCGAGCGCGAGGGCGACGGCGGCCGAGGCCATGCCGGTGCCGTTGCGGTGGCGCAGGCCCATGAACAGGAGCCCCAGCGCGATCGAGAGCAGCGCCCAGACGTAGGCGCCGTCGAGCAGGAACACCGCGATCGGTGCGCCGGCTTCGGTCGTGCGCAACCAGACGCCCAGCGCGGTGCAGAGCGCGGCGGCTACGGCGGACTGGAGCTCAAAACGCTGCACCCAGGGCTCGTGCGCGGGCTGGGCAGGTCCGTTGGAGATCGGGGCGGCCATCGGAATCGCACATGCTAGCGCCGGGGCTGTTTCCCGTCGCCCCCGGGGCTGTCGGCCGGCGCGCCCCTTGATCGTGGAGCGCAGCGCGTCAGGCTCTTGCTCGTGAACCCCTCGACTCCCCCGCCCGCCGCGCGTTGGCTCGCGCCGGGCACGTTCCGCGGCTCGACCGCGCTCGTCACCGGCGGCGGCACCGGGATGGGACTCGAGCTGAGCCGCGGCCTCGCCCATCTCGGCGCGCGCGTGATCGTCGCCTCGCGCACGCCCGAGCACCACGCGGGGCTGCTGGCGGAGGCCGCCGAGCGCGGCTGGCAGGTCGAGTCGCGCAAGCTCGACGTGCGCGAGGCGGCCGATGTCGAGGCGCTCGCGCTCGAGCTCGACCAGTCGGGTGGCATCGACATCCTCGTCAACAACGCCGCGGGCAACTTCGTGTGCCCGGCCGAGCGTCTGCAGGCGCGCGCGTGGCGAGCGGTGCTCGGAATCGTGCTCGACGGCACGTTCTACTGCTCGCGCTACTTCGGCCGCGGCATGATCGCGCGCAAGCGCGGGCAGATCCTCAACGTCGTCGCGACGTATGCGTGGACCGGCATGGCCGGAGTCGTGCATTCGGCGAGCGCGAAGGCGGGCGTGCTCGCGATGACGCGCACGCTCGCGATCGAATGGGCGCGCCACGGGATCCGCGTCAACGCGATCGCGCCCGGGCCGTTCGAGAGCGAAGGCGCCGCGCGCAACCTGTGGCCCGAGGAAGGCATGAAGGAGCGCATCGAGGCGCAGATTCCGCTCGGGCGCTTCGGGCGCGCCGACGAGATGGCCGCGCACTCGCTGTACCTGCTCTCGCCGGCCTGCGAGTACGTCAACGGCGAGTGTTTCGTGGTCGACGGCGGGCTGTCGCTCGGCCGCGGCATGTGGCAACCGGGCGAAGCGCGCGACGGGAGGAAGCAGCCGTGAGCGAACCGACGCGTGCGCACCTCGCGACCGAGCTCGTCAACTCCGCGACGGCGCAGTTCGACACGCTCGCCATCGCCGACGCGGTGGCGCTGATGCAGCGCGAGGACGAGAGCATCCACGCGGCGCTCGCCGCGGCGCGGGCCGATCTGGCGCGGGCCATCGAGCTCGTCGTCGAGCGTTTTCGCCGCGGCGGAAGGCTCTTCTACGTCGGAGCCGGCACGAGCGGGCGCCTCGCGCTGCTCGACGCGGTCGAGTGCCCGCCGACGTTCCAGACCGATCCGTCTCTGGTGCAGGCGGTGCTCGCGGGCGGCGCGGTCGCCGTCACGGGTGCCGTCGAAGGCGCCGAGGACGATCGCGAGGCCGCGGGAGCGGAACTGGCGCGGCGCGGGCTCGGCGAGCGCGACGTCGTGTTCGGGATTGCGGCCGGCGGAACGACGCCGTTCGTGCACGGCGCGATCGACTTCGCGCGCGCGCGCGGCGCCGCGACGGTGTTCCTCGCTTGCGTGCCGCGCGAGCAAGTGCCCGATCGCGCCGACGTTTCCGTGCGCATCGTCACCGGGCCCGAGGTGATCGCGGGCAGCACGCGGCTCAAGGCCGGCACGGTGACGAAGCTCGCGCTCAACACCGTCACGACCGTCGCGATGGCGCAGCTCTGCAAGGTGCACGGCAACCTGATGGTCGACGTCGACACGACGAAGAACGCCAAGCTCGTCGAGCGCGGCGCGCGCATCGTGACGACCCTGACCGGAGTGCCGCACGCGCGTGCGCTCGAGCTGCTGCGCGAGGCGCGCGGCCGCGTGAAGCTCGCGGTGCTGCTGCAGGAGCGGCGCTGCAACCTCGAACAGGCCCAGGCGGCGCTCGATGCCGCCGGTGGCTCGCTCCGCAAGGCCCTTCTGCAACGCTGAACGACGATGGCCAACCGCAAGAACGCGAAAGTCGACGCTTACATCGCCAAGGCCGCGCCCTTCGCGCAGCCGATCCTCAATACGATCCGCGAGCGTGTGCTCGGGAGCGGCGTCGAGCTCGAGGAGACGCTCAAGTGGAACAGCCCGAGCTGGACGCACGAGGGCAAGCTCCTGTGTGGCATGGCGGCCTTCAAGGCGCACTGCGTGTTCGGCTTCTGGCACAAGGACATGCAGGCCGAAATCGCGGCCGCGGGCAAGGGCAAGGCCGGCGTCGGCGGCATCCATCGCGAGCGGCTGGTCAGCCTCGACGAGGTGCCGAGCGCGGCGGCGATGAAGAAGCTGATGAAGCGGGCGGTCGAGCTCGCGCTGTCGGACAAGCCGGCGATGAAGCGCTCCGGCCCCAAGCCCGAGGCGGAAGTGCCTGAGGATTTGCAGCGTGCGCTCGCGCGCAACAAGGCCGCCGCCGCGCAGTTCAAGGCCTTCACGCCGGGCAAGCGGCGCGAGTACATCGATTGGATCACCGAGGCCAAGCGCGAGGCGACGCGGCTCGCGCGGCTCGAGCAGGCCATCGAGTGGATCGCCGAAGGCAAGTCGCGCAACTGGAAGTACGAGAACTGCTGAGCGGCGGGCCTGCGCGAGCTACTTGGCGTCGAGCAGGATCTCGCGCAGCCGTGCGGCGAGCTCGGTGGCCTTCACGTCGGTCGTGTTGCACAGGACCACGATCACGAGACCGTTCTTCCGGTCGACGGTCAGCGCGGTGCTCGAGCCCTGCTGCGAGCCCGAGTGCCGGACCACCGAGCCCTCCGACGTGACATTCCAGCCCAGCCCGTAGTCCACCTCGCTCCCGTCGGCGAGCTTCTGGCGCGTCCAGAGCGCGTCGCGCACTTCCGCGGGCACGATCTTGGCGTTCAGCAGAGCGTCGGCGAAACGCGCGAGATCGGGCGCGGAACTCTCCATGCCGCCGCCGGCGTACTTCCACGAGAGGTCCTGGCGCGGCTCGGACCGCACGGCCTTGCCGAGCACGAGGTCGTACACCGCCGAGCGCAGTTCCTTGGTCTCCGCCGCGTCCTCGCAGTCGAGCGTCGGCGCGAACGGCGTCGAGATGCGCTCGCGCAGGAGCGTGCGGAAGTCCTGCTTCGTCGCACCTTCGAGCGTGGCGGCCACGAGCGTGAACGCGTGCGTCGAGTACGAGTACTTCGTGCCCGGAGGTGCGATCAGCGGATCGTTGACGAACAGCGCGAGCGCCTCGCGCGTCGTGCAGTGCTTCGCCGCGTTGTCGTTGCGGTCGGCGCGATAGTGGCGCACGCCGGCGGTGTGCGAGAGCAGGCCGCGCAGCGTGAGCGGCTGCAGCGTCTCCGGGAGATCGGGAACGTGCGTGGAGATCGCTGCGTCGAGCGAGAGCTTGCCCTCGTGCGCGAGCAGCGCCGTGAGCGCCGCCGTCACCGGCTTCGACACCGACGCGAGCCGCACGAGCGTGCCGGCGAGCATCGGCTGCTTCGCCTCGCGATCGCGCTCGCCCCAGCCGCCGTTCTCGGTGACGCGTCCATTGCGCGCGACCGCGACCGTGATCCCGACGGCACGCGACGTGCGTCGGAACTCCTCACAGGCGGCGAAGAACCGATCGGCCTGCGTGGCCGGCTGCGGACCGACGACGGTTCCCTGAAGGCAAAGGCTGGCGAAGAGCGCGGCGAGCATGCGGGAGTCCTCCGCGCCGGAGGCTACTCCCCCACGCCGAAACGCGCGACCTTCAGTGCCATTCCTGGCCGCTGCGCGGAGTCTCGCCGCGCCAGAACTCGCGCAGCGGGCCTTCGTAGCTCGGCGCGAGGTCGAGCTCGAACGTGCCGTGCTCGTCGACCCAGCGGTACTCGACGTGCTCGTGCGAGAGCTGGATCTCGCCGGTGGCCTGCGTGCAGCGGTGCGCGACGACGAACGTGAACTCGCTGACCTCGTGGCGCACGGGGCGGATCCACGTGAGCGCCGGCGCGCCGATCTCGCACTGGAACTGCGGGCCGAGCTCTTCCGCGAGCTCGCGCCGCAGCACGTCGCGCGGGTCGAGCTGCTCCTCTCCGCGATCGAAACGCCCGCCGGGCAGCTCCCACCAGCCCTCGCGCGTCGAC
>JAPLOE010000157.1 GCA_026692705.1 Planctomycetota bacterium | reverse complement strand
AGCGCGCGCAGCGCCTCGCCAACCCCGACGCCGCCGATTGCCGACTGCTGAGCGCGCGCCTGCGCCAGCGCCGAGCCGAGCTCGCGCGCCTGCGCGAAGAACTCGCCAGCGAGAGCCGTCTCGCCTATGCGCTCGGCCGCTCGGAGGAAGCCGAACGCGTGCGCGAGCGCGTCCGCAACTTCGACCGCGAGCTCGGACTCGTCGAAGGTGCGCTCGATCGGCTGCACGAGCTCCTGCGCCCCGGCTCGGACCGGCGCACGCCCGAACGTTCGCGCGCGGCGGCGCTCGCAATCGCTTCCGAGCGGCTCGAGCGCGTGCGGCAGGCGCTGATGGCGCGGGGAATCGCGCCGACACGCATCGAGGTGCGTCGCATCCGCCGCGTCACCGCGACGGCGGAGTCGGGCGTCGTGACCGCGATCCCGCGCAAGAAGAACTGACCGGGAGACGGAACCCGGTTGGGGAGGAGACGGAGGGAGAAGGGAGGAGCGGGGAGACAAGCCACGGAGGGTGGGCGCGGGAGGCGAGGTGAAGGCAGAGGTGTTGCCGTCGGGGAGCTGAGGATGTTTGGAGAGGCCGTGCGCTGGCCTTGCCTTGAGGCCGCATCGCGCTCCTGATCGCCATCGCCGTCGGCCGTCGCGAGGCCGCCTGCCCCTTCCTTTTCCGACTCCTCGGCTCGGCTCCCTTCTCCCCTCCCGACTTCTCTGTGTTGTCGGTTTCTACTTCGGGAGGCGCGCGAGCATCTCGCGCGTGTCCGCAGCGAATTCGCCTTCGGGATGCGCCGCCAGATAGCTCTCGAGCACCGCGCGAGCCTGCGCGAACTGCTTGCGCTGGTAGTGGATGCGCGCGAGGTTCAGGTGCATCGGCTCAGGCAACGCGAGCGAACGCGCGTACGCGAGCTCGAGCGCCTTCGACCACGCCTCTGCGGCACCGTCGAGGTCGGAGGACTTGTAGCGCAGCACGCCGAGGTGGTGCAGCGCCTCGAGCGAGGCCGGATCAAGGGACAACGCCTCGGTGAGCGTGGCCTTCGCGCCTTCGAGGTCGCCCTTGTCGTGCAGCGCGAGCGCGGCGTCGATGCGTTCGCTCGCGGCCTTGGCGAGCGCTGCGACGCCGAACCCGAGCTCCTCGTCGCTCGCACCCAGCGCACGCGCGCGTTGCCAGCGGCGCAGCGCGGCGTCCTTGCGGCCCGCGAGCAGTTCCTTCGTCGCCGCGCGCGTGCAGAGCGTGATCAGCGCGACCTGCACCTCGATGCCGCGCGTGCGCAGCGCCTCGTACACATCGATCGCCTTGTCGAAATCGCCGAGCGCCGCGAGCGAGTCACCGTACAGGCGCTCGGCCTCGAGCTCACCCGGCATCGCGACCAGCGCGGCCTTGGCGTGCGCGGCGGCCTCGAGCGCCTTCTCGGCCGCCAGCGCCGCATTGCCGAGCAGCAGGTGCGCCTGCGACAGCGGTCGCGCGGTGAATTCGAGCCCGGGAACGAGGTCGAGCGCCGCCAGCAGGTGGTCGAGCCCCTTGCTCGCTCCGCCCTCGCGGCACAGCGCGAGCACTCCGCGCGCCCGCGTCAGGTCCGCGGTCGGCCCGGCGAGCGCGAGCCCCTCGCGGATCTCCTCTTCGGCCGACGACAGGCGCCCGGCGGCGGCGTGGATCTCCGCGGCCGTCGCGTAGACGCGGCCTTCGCCCGGGAAACGCTCGCGCAGCGACTCGATCGCGCGCACGGCGGCGATGTCGTCGCCGCGCGCGGCCGACAGGCGCGCGCCGAAGAGCTCGACATCGAGGCCCGTCGCGAGCGCGAGCCGCAGGGCCTCCGCACGCTCGAACTCGCCCTTCTCGAAGCTCGCCACCGCCTCGCGGAAGCTCGGGTCGGCGAGGCGCGGCGCCTGGGGCGAGAGCAGCGCGGCCTGCTGCGGCGTCGGAGCGGGAGCGCTGCCGGCGCCGACAGGCGCCTTCGCGACCGGCTGCGGCTTCGGGCGCGCGTCCCCCGCCGTGGCGAGCGGATCGGAGACGTCGACCGACGGCGTGGCCTTGTCCTCGCCCTTGTCGCAGGCGGCGAGGGGTGCCAGCGCGAGCAGCGTCGCGAGAACCGGAAGGCGCTCCATGGAAGCGGCGCATCCTAAACGTGCGCCGAGCGGGCTACCATGCGCGCGCGCTGCCACTACAGTCACTCCCGTGAGCCCCGACCCGCAACTTCCCGCCCACGACGACCCCGCGCACGAGCTCGACGCGCTCGCCAACGCCGCGCGCGCGCACCTGCGCCGCCGGAGAGCGTTCGGGGATCGCAGCGTCCGGCTTCCGGCGCCCGAACGGCCCTCCGCCGCCCGTCCGGCTACCACGAGCCCGGCCCCCACTCGCCCGGAGCCCGCTCCGCCGCGCCCGGAGAGCCCCGCCGTCCGCCCGCTCGCCCCGCCGCCGCCCCCGCCGACTCTGCGGACTCCGCCCGCGGCCGTCCCGCGCCCCGTCGCTCCGCCCCCGCCGCCGCTCGCCCAACCGAACGTCGCTCCCGCGCCTTCGCCGGCCTCCGAGGTCGCCGCCCGCGCCGCCGCCTGCAAGGACCTCGCGAGCCTGCGCGCCGCCGTGGCCGAGTGCCGCGCCTGCGGCCTGTGCTCGACCCGCACCCAGACCGTGTTCTCCGACGGGCCCGACAGGGCGCGGCTGCTGTTCGTGGGCGAGGCCCCGGGAGAGCAGGAGGACCTTCAGGGCGTGCCGTTCGTCGGTCCGGCCGGGCCATTGCTCACCGACATCATCGAAAAAGGCATCGGGATCCCGCGCTCGCAGGTCGCGATCGCCAACGTCCTCAAGTGCCGCCCGCCGGGGAACCGCGACCCCAGTCAAGAGGAGAAGCGCGCCTGCGCCCCGTGGCTGGCGCGGCAGATCGAGCTGCTCGGGCCGGAAGTGATCGTCCCGCTCGGGCGGCACGCGGCGAACCACCTCCTAGGCGTCGAGGGGCCCGACCTGCGCTCGATGGGCTCGCTGCGCGGGCAGGTGCTGGAGTCGCGTTTCGGGAAGCTCGTCCCGACCTACCACCCGTCCTACTTGCTCCGCACGCCGGACGCGAAGAAGGACTGCTGGAAGGACATCCAGGTCGCGATGGGCCTGCTCGGGCTCGAGCCGCCCAAGAAGCGCGGATAGCGCGCGGTCGGTGCGACGGGGGAGCGTTACCTCGGGCGCTTGGTGCGGTACGCCCCGCCACGGCCTCAGTCCCGCCCCCAACCCGGGGGCTCCGCGCCGTTGACCCCTTTCCAGCCCACCGCTATGCTCCCGCCCCTCGCTCGACCCAACTCTGGCCCCACGGCCGGCGCTTGGGACGAGGAACCGGAGCTCGGACGGACGACCTGCCAGCGCTCTCCGCGTGGGAGCGAAGGCGGCGAAACCGCTCGAAAAACCGGCCCTTTGCGGCGAGGCGGGCCCCCCGCGCGCCGGTGGGTTCGAGACGGTCTCTAGAAGCATCGCATCGCAGTCCCACCCACTGGTCGCCCCCGCGATCGCATCCTTGCCCCTCTAGTCCCACCGCGGATACCGCTCGCGCGGCGTTCCGCGAGATCAAGGCCCCCAAACTTCCATGCGTTTGCGCTTCCTCTTCCTGCCGGCCATCGCCGCCTCCCTCGCCCCCGCGTGCCAGACCACCGAGACCAAGCTCGCCACCGCGTCGAGTGAAGGTGCGGCGGAGCTTGTCGCCGCCAACGCCGAACCGAAGGCCGAAGCCATCCTCGCGGTGGATCCGGTGGTGCAGGGCGAGCGCTCGGAGATCGAGCTGCGCGCCGACCGCGCCAAGATCCTCGCCGCCGAGTACATCAAGGTCGGCGACAAGAAGCGCGACGAAGGCGACATCCAGGCCGCCCTGTCGCAGTACTCCAACGCCCTCGAGGTCGACCCGACCAGCGCGGACGCCCGCGACCGCCTCGCGCGCGTCAAGGCGCTCATGGGCGACCGCTACATGTCGATGGGCGAGCAGTTCCTCGACGCCAAGGAGCGCGAGATCGTCCGCCGCGCCCAGGCCCAGATGGCCGCCGAAGAAGCGGTCAAGCGCGCCGAAGTCGCGATGTCCAAGGGTGACTACACCTCGGCCGTCGGCGCCTTCCGCGAAGCGCAGTCGATCCTGATCTGGCACCCGCTGATCGCCAAGGACTCGCTCGACGAGAAGGTCATCACCGGCCGCCTCAACGACGCCCTCGACCAGCTCGAGGCCTCCCGCAAGGCCGAAGCCGCCGCCAAGGTCGCCGCCGCGCAGGCCGAAGCCGCCGCCAAGGAAGAGGAAGTCCGCAACTACCGCGCGAACAAGCTGCGCACGCTGTTCGAGGACGCCAACCGCGCCTTCATGGCGGACAAGTACTCGCAGGCCGAAGCGCTGTGCGAGCAGATCCTGCTGGAAGACCCGGCCAACTCGGCGGCCACCAAGCTGCGCGACGCTGCGGCCCTCGCCCGCCACACCAAGACCGGCGACGAGACCCTCAAGCGCTACCGCGAAGAGTGGCAGAAGACCTTCGACGAGCTCGACACGATGGACGTCCCGCAGGTGACGCCGCTCGTGTTCGACGACCTCCGTCGCTGGGCCGAAGTCTCCAAGCGCCAGCCGCTGGAATTCACCGCCAAGGCCGCCGACGCCTCGGCCGACACCAACGCGGTGCTCGAGCGCCTGTCGTCGGTGCGCTTCGCCCCCCGCTTCCGCACTGCGGACGGCTCGGGCGTGCCCCTCGCCGAAGTCGCGAGCTTCCTGCAGAACCTCACCGGCGTGAACTTCCTCGTGTCCGCCAAGGTCACGGAAGAGCTCGACGAGGAGCAGCAGCAGGTCGCCCTCGACCTGTCCGAGCGCAGCGTCCGCAACGTGCTCGAGCTGATCACCGAGACGCACGAAGGCCTGCGCTGGAAGGTGCAGGACGGCGTGGTGAAGTTCGTCACCAAGGAAGAGACGCACGGCAACCAGCTCCTCAAGATGTACGAGGTCCGGGACATCATCCACCCGGTCCCGTCCTTCCCCGGCCGCGAGATCAACATCAGCCCCTCGGGCGGTCTGGAGCAGCCGGAAGAGGAAGTCGAGGAGCGTGAGGGCCTGGTCGTCACGTCCGACGCCCTCGAGACCCTGATCCGCGACAACGTCTCGCCGGAAAGCTGGAACGAGGACCCGCAGAACTCGGTCCGCATCACCGAAGCCGGCACGATGGTCGTCAACCAGACGCCCGAAGTGCAGGAGATGATCAAGCACCTGCTCGACGACCTCCGCGAGGCGACCGGCATCATGGTCGACATCCAGGCGCGCTTCCTGCGCGTCGAGGACAACTTCCTCGAGGACATCGGCGTCGACTTCCGCGGCCTCGGCCAGCCGGGTCTGGGCACCAACACGTTCATCAACGACTACGGCGACGCCTCGACCCAGGCCGACCTCGGCAAGGAAATCGGTCAGGGCAACGACCTCGGCGCGTTCTACGACGACGGCCAGGACGGTGACCTGCGCACGCGCGTCGAGAACCTGTACGACGTCGGCCTCGGCAACAGCGACGTCCTGCAGGCCTCGGGTGGCCTCTCGTTCTCGTGGACCTACCTCAACGACCTGCAGCTCCAGATGGTGCTGCGCGCCGTGTCGAAGTCCGAGCGCCGCGAGATCGTGACGAGCCCGAAGGTGCTCGTGTTCAACACCGCGCGCGCGAACCTCTCGGTGATGAACCAGGTCGCCTACGTGCAGGACTTCGACGTCGAGATCGCGCAGGCGGCCTCGATCGCCGACCCGATCGTCGACGTGGTCCAGGACGGCGTCGTGCTCGACGTCCGCCCGGTGGTCTCGGCCGACCGCCGCTTCATCATGATGGAGCTGCGCCCGACCGTCGCGACGCTCAAGCGTCCGATCAAGGAGATCGCCACCACGCTCGGCAGCCAGAACGCCGTGACGATCCAGCTGCCCGAGCTCGACATCCAGCGCGTCCGCACCACCGTTCCGATGCCGGACGGCGCGACCGTGATGCTCGGCGGCCTCAAGGTCAGCGAGAAGCAGGACCTGCGCTCGGGCATCCCGATCATCAACGACATCCCGATCGTGCGCTTCCTCTTCGGTCGCCAGGGCACCTACGCGGCCAACCAGAAGCTCCTGATCCTCGTCACCGCGACGATCGTGATCCCCGAAGAGCGCGAGCCGCTGCCGTCGCAGCTGGGCGAGTAGCTCGCTCTCGACTCGCTTCGAATCCGCGGGCCTGGTGCTTTCGAGCACCGGGCCCGCGGTGCTTTGCGCGCCAGCGTTCGGCGCCCGGGGAGGAGCGCGCCACGGCCGAAGGGAAAGGCGCGGCTGGCGAGCGCGATCCGCCAGCCCGCAGCGCTTTTTTTGCGTGCGAGAGGGGCACGGAGCGGCGCGGAGTTTCGTACTATCCGCGCCCCCTGTCCCACGCTGGCGCGACCTCTCACCCGAGGGAGCGCGAGCGCTGCTCTCTTTCGAGGCAGGTGCGCTCCCCGCGTGGGAACGTGCCGCCGAACAAACTGCGTAGCCGCCCCGGAGCGGCACGGGTAAAGACCGGTACGTCGGAATCCTGTCGCGGCGCGTCCCGATTGGAATTCGGCAGCGCCCGGAACCGTGCCCGACG
>JAPLOE010000156.1 GCA_026692705.1 Planctomycetota bacterium | reverse complement strand
GTTGTGCAATTCGACGAGGCGCCGCGTGAGCTCGCGCCGCTGCGTCAGGTTGCGCACGCTTTCATCGCCCACGACCGAACCGTAGCGCAGCCAGTTGGCCACGGCGCCGGTGCCCGGCCGCGAGCCCGGCTCGGGCTGCGGGAGCTCGTACAGCCGCCCGAAGTGCCGCTCGAGCAGGTCGCAGACCTGCAGGTCGTCCTGCTGGGCCGCGATCTCGCGCTGCAGCGCGATGCGCGTCTCGCGCAGCTCCTCGACGCGCGCTTCGGGCACGCGCCGCTCGAGCCGCTCGCTGACCTCGAGTCCACTCACCGCGAGCCCACGCCCCGCGCGCGCCCGCAGCGCCTCGCGGTCGAGGTCACCCGGCAGGCCCCGGAACTCGACCGCCGTTCCGTCGGGAGCGAGTGTCGCCCGGCGCTGCACGAGCGCCCCGGAGCCGAACACCGTCACCTCGCGGATCGGCGCATCCTGCACCGCCAGCGCCACGCACAGAAGCATTCCCATCGCGCTCATCGCCGCACCTCCTGCACCATGAGTTCCGCTGCCGAACGCACCCGCACGCCGTGTTCGATCGTCGCCTCGCCGCCGCGCGGCACGCGCAGGTTCCACACGAGCCAGCCCTGCTCCTCGCGCTCCTTCTTCCAGCGCTCGTCCTTCGCGGGCTGCGGCTTGGCATCGACGAGCTCGACCTCGATCTCGTCGTTGGTCGAGCGCGGCAGCACGTCGCGCACGATCACGAGCGCGCTGCCATCGGCGCCGGCGACCGCTGCGCCCGTGTTGGTGATCCGCACCTTCCAGCGCTGCGTGTGCACTCGCTTGCGCTGCACGAAACCGGGCTCTTCCGTGAGGTCCTCGAGCAGCGTGCGTTCGAGCACGAGCGCCGGGTCGGGCCCCAGCGGCAGCGTGAACTCCGCCTCGGGATGCACGAGCCCGAGCGACGCGCGCCCGATGAAATCGCCGCCGAAGTAGACCGAGGCCGGTCCCGGCAGCAGCGTCCACTCGCTCGTGTTGCGCGCGCGCGCACGCAGCCAGACGTTCGAGTCGAGCGCGGGCGTCGCAAAGTATTCCGGCTGGACGTCGAGGCTCTTGCGGCCGACGAGCACGCTGACCGGACTCGCGCCCGACAGCACGCTCTCGCGGCGCGCGACCTTCATGCGCACGGACAGCCCCTGCTTCTCGACCGTCGCCTCGACGGGCGCGAGGAACGCCCCCGCCGCGACCCCGGAGTCCATGTCCTTGAGCTTCTTCTCGGCCTCCTGCTCGTCCTCCCCGAGCGTTTCGAGCGCCATCCTGATGGCCTTCTCATGCTGGAGGGAGAGCCATTTCGGCCGCGGATCGGGCCCCTGTGCGCCGGTGTTTGGCCGCGCCGTCGAGAGCGAGAGCTCGACCTCGCCCCAGTCCTCGCCCGTCGACTGCCACACGCTGGCGCGCACGCCGAGCTCGACCGAACGCGCGTCCTTCGCCGCGCGCAGGTCGTACTCAGGCTTCCAGCCGGCGTCCGCGACGACGTACTCGAGCTCGAGGCGCGTCGCCGGCGCACCTTCGGGCAATTCGATGCGCACGTCGTGCACGCGCCGCCAGCCTTGGCTGTCTCCCAGCCGCTGCCGCGCCGCCTGAACCTCCGCCTCGGCGTCCTCGCAGGCCCACAGGCGCTCGCGCCGGATCCGCCGCGTGCTGCGCACCGCTTCCGTCAGGTCCCTGATCTCGACGCGCCACACCTCGAGCTGCATCGTCCCCGAGCGCACCTCGGCCAGACGCGTCTGCTCCTCGAGCGTGAACAGGCTCTCGACATGGGCGAGCTGGCGCACCGTGACGTCGCGCTCGTCCACGAGCTGCGCGAGGCGCGCCTTCGCGGCCTCGAGTTCCTCCTCGAGCGCCTCGAGCCGCTCGATCGCGCTCACGCGCGTGCCACGCTCGAGCGTCTCCAGTCCGGTGATCGTGACGCCGTTCGTGCGAGCGCGCACCGTCGCGGGATCGAGCCCCGCCGGCAGGCCCTCGATCACGACCGCGCCTCCGCCCGCCGGCACGCTCGCGCTGCGCCGCACGAGCGCCGAACTCTCGAACACCGTCACCGCCTCAACGCGCGACTCCAGCCCGCGCGCGGGCTCCCCCGCGCCGATCAGGCACGCCAGCAACACCGTGAGCATGATCCCGCCCTTTCTTTCGGACCGCAGGACAACGGCGTGGAAAGCGCGCCTCTTGGCCCGGTCCGACGGAAATGACGATGGCGCTCGGAAAGCCGTCTGTCGAGCGCCGTGGCGCCGCGCTCACTGCACGAGCGTCGGATACAGCGTGTCGAGCTTGAGGCGCATGACGTTCAGCGCCCGCTGGGCCCGCAGGGAGAGCGGCTGGCCACTGAGGAGCAGGTCGTTCTGCTCGAACCAGTCCGGCGTCGCCGCGCCCGTCACCGGATCCGGCACGCCGCCCTTGTCGAGGTCGAACATCTGCTCGGTCACCGTGATCTGGGTGAAGCCGTGGTCACGCTCGGTCTTGCGCACGAGCTTGTAGCGATCGAGCCGGAGCGCCTGCACGTGGCGGTGCGCGATCCAGCCCGCCGGCGGCTGGTTGGTGACCGGATCGGGCCGAAAGTTCGGGTAGAAGTTCTCGGTGTAGTTGATCTTGCGCACCGAGCCCGTGAAACCCGTCAGGTACGGCACCATCGAGATCGAGTCGGGCGTGCGCGCGAGCGATCCGCTGACGCCGGCGATGTCCATCACGGTCGCGTAGATGTCGCTGCCGTTGACCAGCGCGCGCGAGACACGACCGGCGGTCCCGGGCGCCTGAAGCGGCGAGCGGATCAGGAACGGCACGCGGACGCCGCCCTCGTAGATCGTGCCCTTCGAGGGCGCCTGATCGTGGGGCGGCAGCGTCGCGTCGGGGTCGGTGCCGTTGTCACCGATCAGCATGACCGTCGTGTCCGTCTCGTCGATCACGCACAGGAGGCGCCCGATCTGGTTGTCGAGCTCCTCCATCGCGCAGCGGATGCGCTGGTCGAAGGTCGCGCCGGCGCCGGGGTTGCACGGGCTCGGATTGGCCGTGTAGCCCGAGCAGCTCGCGCTCGGCAGGCCCGCCGGAATGTCGTGCGCCGGCGCGTGCACCGCGTTGTAGGCGACGAGCAGGAAGAACGGCTCGGGCAACGTCGCGATCATCGCGAGCGCATCCTCGGTCGTGTCGACCGTCGCGTAGCGGATCGCGGGCGGCGCGATGTTCATCACGTCGCAGGGCGGAAATCCGCTGGCGCACGGCGAGGGCCCGTTGGGATCGAGCAGGGACGCGTAGGTCTTGATCCAGCTCACGTACGCGTTCAGGCCCGCGCCCGGCGCGGCGTTGCGCAGGTTGTAGATCGAGCCCGCGTAGCGGTCGAACCAGCTCCCCACCGGCGTGCCGAGCGGGTGCTGCGGCTCGAGCACGAGCTGCGCCGCGTCGACGATGTGCCACTTGCCGACCGCCGCCGACGTGTACGGCACCGGCGCGCCGCGCAGCACCTTGGGGATCAGCACGCGCGAGGTCTGCAGCCCCGGGTTGTCGTAGCCCGACGTGTCGTTCTCCTTGATGACCGCTCCGACGCCATTGCGGTACCCGAACTGCCCGGTGAGGATGCGCGCGCGCGTCGGCGAGCACATCGGCGCCACCCAGCCCTCGGTGAACAGGATCCCGCGCGCGGCCATCAGGTTGTCGATGGCCGGCGTGTTCGCGGGCGTCCCGGGAGCTCGCCCCTGCGAGACGAAGTAGGTCTCGTAGGCACCGATCAGGTCCACGCCCGTGTCGTCGGTGACGATCACGACGACGTTGCCCGGCAGCGGCGGCGGAGGGCCGTTGCGCGGGCCCTGGGCGGCCAGCGCGGGGAGGCCAAGCGTCAGGGCGAGGAGAGAGGTTCGAAGCATCGGGAAAAAAGTACCACGGCCGCGCGAGCGGTTTCGTGACAGGCTCGTGAGTTCGCCTACAACGTCGTCTCGGGAGTGGTGTCGAGCCGCTGGGCAATCGCCCGGCCCGCCTCCCGGCGCTTCGTCGGCTGGAAGATGTTTCGCAGGTTCTTCAGGCCGAGCAGGAAGTCGTCGAGCATCCCGTAC
Organism: Planctomycetota bacterium; assembly: GCA_026692705.1. GTDB lineage: Bacteria > Planctomycetota > UBA1135 > UBA1135 > F1-120-MAGs118. The sequence goes on along the minus strand of JAPLOE010000156.1, from coordinate 15,917 downwards.
CCCGACACGACCGCGTGCTGGTACCACAGGAACGAGAGCTGGGTCAGCTCGAACACGCGGTTGCGCGGCATCCGGATCAGCGCGCGCACGAGCGGCATGCCGAACGGCACGTAGACGGCGACGTTGAAGAGCTTCTGGAGGTTGACGACCTCGCGCACGTCCTCGCGGATCATGTTCGAGTCGTGCTGGATCGACGGGCCGATGTCCTTGCCCTCGTCGATGCGGCCGAGCTCGAAGTCCTCCTTGCCCAGCGCCGTCGAGCGGAACGAGCGGTAGATCAGCACCGTGCAGCCGTTGGGCTTGATCTTCTTGTTGACGCGCACCGTCTCGAACATGTCGTCGAGCGTCTCCGCCGGCGAGCCCATGATGTTGTTCGTGCGGAACGTCAGCTTGTGCTTCTTGAGCAGCGGCGGGATGCCGAACACGACGTCGTCGGTGTAGCCCTTCTTGTAGATCTTGAGCCGCACGTCCTCGCTGCCCGACTCGAGCCCGAACTGCACCGACACGCACCCCGCGCGCTTGAGCGCGATGATGTCGTCCTCGTCGAGGTAGTTGATGTTGATGTTGCAGGCGAACGGCAGGCCGACCTTGGCGGGCCACTTCTCCGCGAACTCCGCCAGCCAGCCCGAGTACATGTTCAGCGCCGCGTCGCCGAAGTTGATCATCCGGAAGCCCGGATAGCGCGCGAGCACGTCGTTGATCTCGTCGCACAGGTAGTCGACGGACTTGGTGCGGTTGAACTTCTCGCCCTTCTTGCCGCTCACCCAGTCCTTCTTCATCGTGCCGACCGAGCAGTACGTGCACGAGTTCTGGCAGCCGCGGCTCGCGTGCACCTGCAGCACGCGCTTGGAGCGCAGGAACGGGTACTTGTAGAAGATGTCGACGTCGGGGAACGGCAGGGTGTCGAGGTCCTGGATCACCGGCCGGATCGGGTTCTGGATCGGCGTGCCTCCGGGGCCGCGGTAGGCGACGTTGGGGATGAGCTCGATGCTCTCGCCCTTCGCCCACGCTTCGACCAGCTCGAGCATCGCGTACTCGGCTTCGCCCTTGACCGTCGCGTCGATCACGTCGACGTGCTCGAGCGGCTCGAGCTCGTGGCTGGGGTGCGGCCCGCCCATCACGACCTTCAGCTTCGGGTTGAGCTTCTTCCAGCGCCGGATGTACGGGTAGGGCCACTCGTGCTGGCCGGTGGTGGCGTAGATCGCGACCACGTCCGGGCGGAAATCCGCGACGGCCTGGTAGTAGTCGCTCTCTTCGCTCGTGATGAAGGCGTCGGTCTGGTGCCCATGCTTCTTCAGCACGGACGAGAGCACCTTGACGCCCTCGAACTCGTGGCACGTCGTCAGGACAAAGGCGATGCGGGACATCTTGGGTAGGTGCGGAGGCGGCGCGAGGAGAGGCGCGCGGTCGCGGCGGGCATCGAGCCTAGCAGACCGCCCCACGGCGGGACGGGATGCAACCTCCTTCGAACGTGCGCGGCGCGAACTTGTCTCAGGACGGGATTTGGACGCACGCCGGCCGCCCAGGTTCCGTCGGGTACGCCGAAGTGCACTTGGAAGCGCCGGGAGCGCTTCCCTAGAACTGTTCCCCCATGGTCCCTCCGATGAACACCGACCCCGCCCAGGGCTCCCGCGGGCTCGACCGTCTTTTCCGTCCGCGCGCCGTCGCCGTCATCGGCGCCTCGCGCCGCCCCGGCTCGATCGGCTGGCAGGTGCTCCACAACCTGATCACCGGCGGCTTCGAGGGCAAGGTCTTCCCGGTCAACCCGCACGCGCAGGTGCTGCACTCGATCAAGTGCCACAAGAGCGTGTCGGCGATCCCCGACGCGGTCGACCTCGCCGTGCTGACGGTGCCCAAGGCCGGCGTGCCCAAGGCGCTCGCCGACTGCGCGAGGAAGAAGGTCGGTGCGGTCGTGATCATCACCGCTGGCTTCAAGGAGACCGGTCCCGAGGGCGCCGCGGTCGAGGCGCAGCTCGTCAAGCTCGCGCGCAAGCACGGCATGCGGCTCGTCGGCCCCAACTGCATGGGGATCCAGAACGCGCAAAGTGACGTGCGCCTCAACGCGTCCTTCTCGCGTACGTTCCCCAAGGCCGGTCCGGTCGCGTTCGTGTCGCAGTCGGGAGCGATGGGCGAGGCGATCCTCGCGCAGTCCGACCACCTGTCGCTGGGTGTCGCGATGTTCGTGTCGATGGGCAACCGCGCGGATGTCAGCGCCAACGACCTGCTCGAGTACTGGGGCGCGGATCCGTCGATCCGCTGCGTGCTCCTGTACCTCGAGAGCTTCGGCAACCCGCGCAACTTCGTGCCGACCGCGCGCCGCGTGAGCCGCGACAAGGCGCTCGTCACCGTCAAGGCCGGGCGCTCGAGCGCCGGCGCGCGCGCGGCCTCGAGCCACACGGGCTCGCTCGCGGGCGCGGACGTCGCCGCCGATGCGCTGCTCAAGGAATGCGGCGTGCAGCGCGTCGACTCGGTCGAGGAGCTCTTCGACGTCGGCCTCGCGCTCTCGAAGCTGCCGATTCCGGCCGGAAACCGCACGGTCGTGCTCACCAACGCCGGTGGCCCCGCGATCCTCGCCACCGATGCGATCGTCGGCTCCGGCCTCGAGATGGCGCAGCTCTCGGAGGCGACACGCGCCGAGCTGCGCACGATCCTCGTGCCCGAAGCGAGCGTGCAGAATCCCGTCGACATGGTCGCGGGTGCGACGGCCGAGCACTACCGCAAGGCCCTCGGTGTGCTCCTGCGCGACGCGAACGTCGATCAGGTGATCGTGATCTTCGTCCCGCCGATCACGCACGATCCGGTCGTCGTCGCGCGAGCCGTGTTCGAGGCCGCGCGCGACTCGAAGAAGCCCGTCGTCGGCTGCTTCATGGCGCGCGACGAGGTGTTGCGCTCGATCTCGAGCGAGGCCCAGCAGGGTTGGGTGCCCGTGTACCTGTACCCCGAATCCGCCGTGCGCGCGCTCGCCGCCCTCGACGAACGCCGCCGCATCCTCGCGCGTCCCGTCGGCAAGGTGCGCCAGTTCCGCGTCGACGCCAAGGGCGCGAAAAACGCGCTCAAGCCCGGCTGGCTCGGCGTCAAGGCCCGCCGCGAGCTCGCGCGCGCCTACGGCCTGCCCGTCGTGCCCGGTGGCCTCGCGCAGAGCCCGAAGGAAGCCGTCGCGATCGCCGAGAAGGTCGGCTACCCCGTCGTCGCCAAGCTCTCGGTGCCCTCGATCCCCCACAAGTCCGATGTTGGCGGCGTGCTCCTCAACCTCGCCGACGAGGCCGCCGTGCGCGCCGCCTTCGAGAAGCTGCGCCACCCTGAGGCCGAGGGCGTCAACATCCAGAAGATGCTCAAGGGCGGCCGCGAGGTCGTGATCGGCTTCACGCAGGACCCGAGCTACGGCCCGGTCCTGATGTTCGGCCTCGGCGGCATCTACGTCGAGGTCCTGAAGGACGTCTCCTTCGCGCTCTGCCCCGTCAACGACGTGCGCGCGCGCGAGCTCCTGCGCGAGATCAAGGGTTGGCCGATCCTCGCCGGCATCCGCGGCCAGGAAGGCATCGACGAGGACGCGCTCGTCGAGCTCATCCAGCGCCTCTCGCAACTCGCCCTCGACCACCCCGAGATCGCCGAACTCGAGATCAACCCCGCCCTCGCCTTCCCCGGCTCCCTCTGCGCCGTCGACATGCGCGTCCGCGTCGAGGGCTGAGCTGCGCGGGGCGGCTCGAACTCCACGCTCGCCAGTTCCGCTCGAACGGAGCCGCGCCCGCGGCCTGCCGCTGCGTGCGTGACAGGAACATCAGGTGGCGAGGGACGGAAACCGCGCTAGGTTTGGGAGCGTTCTCGGCCGTTTCATCCCGAACCGGAGGAATCTCGCATGCAGGCCGTCGCTTCCAAGGTGGCACTGGCGCTCGCTCTCGCACCGCTCGCCTACGGGCAGTCGACCACGTACATCGTCGACGACAGCGGTGGAGCGGGAGTGAACTTCACGGACATCGGCAGCGCGATCGCGGCGGCGAGTCCGGGCGATCGGGTGCTCGTGCGCGGCGGCAACTACGCGGGGTTCACGCTCGACAAGGCGCTGTTCGTGCTCGGCACGGGCTTCGTGCAGACGGGCGACGTGACGGTGACGGGGATTCCGAACGCGAGTGTCGCGGCGCTCGCGAGCCTGCGCACCGGCCAGCTCACGGTCACGTCCTGCGCGGGCGCGGTGCTGTTCGACTCGGTAGTCGCGACCGACACGCCGTCGGGAATCCTCAATTCGGCGCAATACGATCTCGTCGAGGTCACGGCCTGCCGCGACGTGCGCTTCCAGCGCTGCGAGCTGCTCGCCCCGGCGATGGGCCTCGCCAACTGGAACGGCGCGACGGGGCTGATCGTGATCGGGTCGCGGGTCGAGCTCTCCAGCTCGCGCGTGCAGGGCGGTCGCGGCGGCAACGTGCCTTCGAGCGGCTGCTGGGACGGCAACTTGGGCGGCAAGGGCATGTTCGTGCTGAATGGCGCGCGCGTCCATGTTGCACGCACCTCGGTGCGCGGCGGGGACGGCGCGAATGGAACTCCCCTGTGCGGCAGCGGCGGCGCGGGCGGCGACGGGATCTGGATCGATGCGACCAGCTCGTGCGTGGTCGCGGGGCTCTCGAGCGACGTGATTCGCGGTGGAGCGCGCGGCACTCCGGCCGCGAGCTGGGCCCCGGCCGGTTCTGGCGCCGAGATCTTTGGGGGCGGCGAGCTGCGCTACTCCGGCGCGACGTTCTTGGGTGGCGGTCCGAGCGCGTCCGACGTGTCCGGTGCAGCCACGCTCGCGGTGCCGCCGGATCCGACGCTCGAGTTCGTCGGCCTTCCGCAGGCCGGAAACTCCGTGCAGTTCCTCACGAACGCCCAGCCTGGTTTCGTGCTGCGCCTCCAGCAGGGTCAGGTGCCGCTGGTCGTCGACGACGAAGTGGTCGAGATCGAGCGCCTCAACAACCGCATCCGCATCCACCCGCTCGGGCTCGTCCCGAACACGGGCTCGCTCGCGCTCGACCTGACGGTGCCCGCCTTCGCGCCTCCGGGCTGGCTGCGCATCTTCCAGGGCTACGAGATCGACAGCGCGGCGAACACGCTCGTGCAGCGCACGAACTCCGCCTTCACGCTGGTGCGCTGAACGGCGCGAGCTCGACCCACACGGTCCCTGCGGCGGAGTGGCGCTCCGCCGCGGGACGGGCTAGCGTGCGCAGAGGCGCGCGCGGAGCGAGGTCCGGGGCGCGCAGGCAACACGAAAGAGCCGCCCCATGTCGAAGGACCTGTACCCGGTCAAGCCGCACATCCAGTCGAACGCGCACATCGCGTCGCGCGAGCAGTACGAGGCCATGTACCGGCGCTCGCTCGAGAACCCCGAGGCCTTCTGGGGCGAGCAGGCGATGGTGCTCGACTGGTTCCACCCGTGGACGACGGTGTTCGACGCCGACTACGAGGAGGTCGACTTCGCGTGGTTCTCCGGCGGGCGGCTCAACGCCTGCTACAACTGCGTCGACCGGCATCTGGAGAAGCGCGGCGAGCAGACCGCGATCATCTGGGCCGCGGACGAGGCCGGCGTCTACCGCCACATCACCTACCGCGAGCTGAAGCACGAGGTGTGCCGCGTCGCGAACGTGCTGCTCGCCCACGGCGTCAAGAAGGGCGACCGCGTCTGCATCTACATGCCGATGATCCCCGAGACGGTGTACGCGATGCTCGCCTGCGCGCGCATCGGCGCGATCCACTCGGTGGTGTTCGGCGGCTTCTCGGCGGAGTCGCTGCGCGACCGCATCGTCGACGCGCAGTGCAAGGTGCTGTTCACGGCGAACGAGGGCCTCCGCGGCGGCCGCAAGATCCCGCTCAAGGCCATCGCCGATCGCGCCATCGACGGGCTCGACATGGTCGAGAGCGTGCTCGTCGCGCGCCGCACCGACAGCGAGGTGCCGATGCGCGCCGGTCGCGACCACTGGCTCGACATCGAGATGAAGCGCCACCGCTCGACGTCGACGGTCGCGTGGATGGGCGCGGAGGATCCGCTCTTCATCCTGTACACGTCGGGATCCACGGGAAAACCCAAGGGTTTGATGCACACGACGGGCGGCTACATGGTGTACGCCGCGATGACGCACCGCCTCGTGTTCGACTACCACGACGGCGACATCTACTGCTGCGCGGCGGACGTCGGTTGGGTCACCGGGCACAGCTACATCGTGTACGGGCCGCTCGCCAACGGCGCGACGACCGTGATGTTCGAGTCGACGCCGACGTATCCCGACCCGGGCCGCTATTGGCGCATGGTCGACGAGCTCGGCATCAACATCTTCTACACGGCCCCCACCGCGCTGCGTGCGATCGCGCAGTTCGGGGACGAGCCCGTCAAGCGCCACTCGCGCAAGTCGCTGCGCATCCTCGGCTCGGTCGGCGAGCCGATCAATCCGGAGGTCTGGCGCTGGTACCACGACGTCGTCGGCGACGGGCGCTGCGCCGTGGTCGACACGTGGTGGCAGACGGAAACCGGCGGGATCCTGATCTCGCCGCTGCCGGGTGCGACCGACACGAAGCCGGGCAGCGCGACGCTGCCGCTGTTCGGCGTGAAGCCGGTGGTGCTCGATCCCGAGAGCGGCAAGCTGCTCGAAGGCAACGGCGTCTCGGGCGCGTTGTGCCTCGCGACTCCGTGGCCGGGGCAGGCGCGCACCGTGTGGGGCGACCACCAGCGCTTCAAGGAGACGTACTTCACGCAGTACAAGGGCTACTACTTCACCGGCGACGGCTGCACGCGCGACGAGGACGGCTACTACTGGATCACGGGGCGCATCGACGACGTGCTCAACGTCTCGGGGCACCGGCTCGGCACGGCGGAGGTCGAGAGCGCGCTCGTCGCGCACGAGGCGGTCGCCGAGGCGGCGGTCGTCGGCTGCCCGCACGACATCAAGGGCCAAGGCATCTACGCCTACGTGCTGCTGACGGCGGAGTTCGCGAAGGCGAATCCGGCCGAGCTCGAGGGTGCGCTCAAGGAGCAGGTGCGCCACAAGATCGGCGGCTTCGCGATGCCGGACGTGATCCACATCGCTCCCGGACTGCCCAAGACACGCTCGGGCAAGACAAGATCGCCGCGGGCGAGTACACCGGCCTCGGCGACACCTCGACGCTCGCGGAACCGGAAATCGTCGACCGGCTGATCGAGCAGCACCGCACGCGCGCGCGCTGAGCCGCGCGCGACGACCGCACCACGGGGCCCGCGTTCCGGCGACGGAGCGCGGGCCCAGCGAGTTCCACGGATTCCCCCGCCGAGAGCCAAGGAAATTCCAATTCGAGGAATCCTGTGGAACTCCAACAGAAGTGTTGCGCAGCGGGGCTTACGCAAATCGCGTTTTCGAGGCACGATCAGTTCCGTGAAGTTCGTCGGAGCAGGAGCTGACGGAGTTCGCGCTTCCCCGTTTCCGATTTCCTCAGGAGTTTCCAACCGATGCTTCGTTCTCATTTCGTCGCCCTCGCGGCGCTCGCGCTCTCCGTTCCGTCCTTCGCCCAGCCCACGGACCTCGGCGATCTCAAGCTCGAACTCGCGCGGCTCGACCAGGCCCTGTCCGGCCCCGTGACGCCGATGACCTCGGTGCTGAAGCTGCGCCGCGAGCGCCTCCAGCGCCAGATGGAAGCCGCCCGCACCCCGGCCAGCGCCCCGGCCGCGTCCGGCACCAGCGGCCCGAGCTACATCGTCGCCCCGAACTCCAACACGCCCGGTGCCTGCGGTGCGCTCGAGTACGGCGTCGCCGGAGCGACGTTCTCGTTCTCCAACTCGCCCGCGCTCGCCGTCATCGACAACGCGACGGTCAGCGACACGATCGCGGTCTCGGGCGTCGGCACGAGCACGTTCGACGTCGACGTGACGCTCGCGGTCACGCACACCTGGTGCGCGGACATGCAGATCCGCCTCGTGTCGCCCTCGGGCACGATCGTCCCGCTCTCCTCCGGCCGCGGCGGCAGCAACGACGACGTGTTCAACGGCACGTTGTTCGACGACCAGTCGGCCAACGCGATCGGCTCGTACGTGTTCACCACGGGCGTCGCGGCGCCCGACCTGCGGCCCGAGGCGTCGCTCAACAGCTCCCTCGCCGGCGAGGACCCCAACGGCGTCTGGACGCTCGAGATCCAGGACACCGCCTCGGGCGACGTCGGGGTGCTGAGCGACTGGTCGCTCTCGATCACCGACGGCTTCGCGCTCTCGATCCCGCCGTCGCCCGGCGCGCCGACGACGTTCTCGACCGGCCCGACCACGGTGGCCATCGTCGACAACGCGACGGTTTCCTCGCCGCTCACCATCTCCGGTGGCCCGTCGCTCATCGCGGGGCTGACGGCCTACATCGAGGTCACCCACACCTGGAACGCGGACATGCTGATCCAGGTCCAGTCCCCCGCGGGCACGATCGTGGACCTCTCCAACCGTCGCGGTGGCAGCACCGACAACGTGTTCAACGGCACGACGTTCAGCATGGCGAGCCCGAACGTGATCGGCTCCTGGGTGTTCACCAACAACGTGGTGGCGGTGAGCCTGCGCCCGGACGGCAACCTCGGCCTGTTCAACGGCGAGGACGCCAACGGCACGTGGAATCTGCTCGTCAACGACAACGCGTCGGGTGACGTCGGCCTGATCAAGCGCTTCGACCTCAATTTCGCCGCGGGTTGCGCGCAGGAGTACGGCAACTACTGCACGGCCGGCACGTCGCTCAACGGCTGCGTCCCGACGCTCTCCGCGACCGGCAGCCCGAGCGCCGCGGCCGCGAACGGCTTCGTCATCACGGCCTCGGGCGTCGATGGCAACCGCAGCGGCCTCCTCTACTACGGCCTCGCTCCGTCGGGCCTGCCCTTCGCGGCGGGTTACCTGTGCATCGCGGCCCCGCGCCAGCGCATGGGCCAGGCGCAGTTCACCGGTGGCACCGCCGGCGCCTGCGACGGTTCGATCTCGGTCGACCTGCAGACCTTCGCGACGGGCCACCCGGCCGCGCTCGCGATGCCGCTCACGGCGGGCACGACGCTCTTCTTCCAGGCTTCCGTGCGCGACAACGGCAGCCCGGAAAATCGCGTGATGAGCGACGCGATCGCCGTGACTCTCGCTCCGTGACCTGACCGGACGGGACTTGCGGAGCCGCGCGCCATCCCGGTGCGCGGCTCCGCTCTGTTTTGGGGCGAGCTGCGCTCAGCGCTCGGTCTCGCGGTCGTCGACGGGGTGCGAGAGCACCATGCCCCGCGCGTCGAGCTCGAAGTCGCCGCGCCCCGGGCCCTGGAACTCGAGCACGACACCGTCGAGCTTCCACGCACCGGGGAGCTCCGGCAGCGTGTCGAGGTGCTCGAGCTTGCGCAGCGAGACCTCGATCACGACGTGCTGGTCCCCGCAGCGTGCGCGCACCTGTTCGGCGACGTCGGGCAGCGCGCTCGCGAGCTCCGCGAACGAGTAAACGAGCTCGAGCTCCGAGAACGTCCCGTCGGGCAGGATGTCGAGCTCGGCCTTGCGCTTGAGGCCGTGGATCGCGACCTCCCAGTTGGTGTCCTCGGTGTCCCACACCCAGTCACTGGTGGTGGTCTTGCCCATGCGCGCGCAGAACTTCGCCGCGGCGAGGCGCACCTCCATCGGCACGTCGGCCTCGGCCGTCGGCACTTCCTCGAGCTGGCCGGGCAGCGGATCCTTCGAGCAGGCGAGCGGGAGCGGGAGCAACAGGAGGCAGGCGAGCGCGGTCTTCATGGGGGCGCGCAGCGTGCGAAAGCTCCGTCAAGCCCGGATCAAGGCCGGCGTCAGTCGCCGCGCATCAGGTCGAAGGAGAGCGGGATGCCCTTGCGGCACAGGGCGCACTCGTCGGGCCGCCACAGGTTGCGCTCGCGCCGCGCGAGGGCGTGCAGCGGAACGCCCAGATCGGCCGCGAGGCGGTCACCGCCGTCCCCCATCGCGAGCAGCGTCCCCAGCGCCACCACGCGCGCGCCGGCCTCCTTCAGGTCGCGCGCCGTCGAGCGCCCTGCGGCTCCGGCGTTGATCGCGTCGTCGACGAGCAGCACGCGCTGGCCCGCGACCAGCGAACGCAGCGACGGCGGCACGCGGTAGCGCATGTCGTCCTCGACGACCTTCTCCGCGAGCACCGCCGGCAGGCCGAGCTCGGAACCCGTCATTTGCGCGAGAAAAGCGCCTCCCACCAGCGGTCCGCACACCAGCTGCGGAGCTTGGGGCCGCGCGAGGCGCGCCAGCTCGCTCGCGCAGGCACGCAGGAGCGGCGCCCGCGCCGTCAGGCGCAGCAGGTCGACCCACAGGTCGCCGTGGTGGCCCGATTCGTAGACGAAGTGGCCGGACGGCGTCTTGAGCGCCGCCTCGAGTTGGGTGCGTGCGTCGGGCACAGGGGGCATCGGCCCGGGGGGGAGGTTCCGGGGCGCGCCATGTTCTGGAATCTTTGGGTGCGCGTCGAGTCCCGGTCGCAGAACCTCCACCTCGCGGAAGGGTCTCCGGTAGCATGGTCGCGCCACTCCACCATGGTCCGCACCGCACTCGTCCAGACCTACCACCGCTACACCCAGTTCACCCACGTCCACCCGCTCGGGATCATGATGATCGCCGCGCAGGCGCGGGTGTCTGGCCACGCGGACCTGCACATCCTCGACATGAAGGTCGAGGACTGGGATCCCGAGCGTTGCGTCGAGGAGCTCGTGAAGCTTCGCCCCGACGTGATCGGCCTGTCGGCGATGACCTACGAGGCGGGCTGCCTGCACGCGGTGGCGAAGCTCGTGCGCGAGCGCCTGCCGCAGGCGCGGATCGTCGCCGGCGGCCCGCACCCCAGCGTCGCGGCCGACGACGTGCTCGCCGACCCGAGCGTCGAGTTCGTCGTGCGCGGCGAGGGCGAGTTCACGTTCGCGGAGCTGCTCGACGGCATCGCCGCGGGCCGCACGGACTGGTCGGGCTGCCTCGGCCTCTCGTGGCGCAAGGACGGAGCGATCGTGCACGAGCCCGACCGCGCCGCGCCGGCGGACCTCGACGCGCTGCCGTTCCCGGCCTGGGACCTGATCGACCACGCGAAGTACCACACGGTGCCGCGCGGCGGCGTGATCTACGCGCACAAGGAGTTCGCGACGATGTTCTCGTCGCGCGCCTGCCCGTGGCGCTGCACCTACTGCCACAACAGCTACGGCAAGACCTTCCGCGACCGCTCGGCCGAGCACGTGCTCGCGGAGATCGAGCTGCTCGTGACGAAGTACGGAGTGAAGGAGCTCGTCTTCATGGACGACATCTTCAACTTCAAGCCGGAACGCGCCAAGGCGATCGCGCGCGGGATCCTCGCGCGCGGCTACAAGCTCGCGCTCACCTTCCCCAACGGCTTCCGCGGCGACATCCTCGACGAGGAGCTGGTCGTGCTGCTCAAGCAGGCCGGCATGTACCGCTGCATGGTCGCGGTCGAGTCGGCCAGCCCGCGCATCCAGAAGGTGATGAAGAAGAACCTCAAGATCGAGAAGGTCGAGCGCATCGTCGACTTCATCGCCAAGCAGGGCGTGATGGTGCACGGCGCCTTCATGCTCGGCTTCCCCTCCTAGACCGAGGAGGAGATGCAGTCGACCGTCGACTGGGCCGCGCGCTCCTCCTTCCACACCGCCGCCTTCTTCCGCGTCATCCCCTTCAAGGGCACCGAGCTCTTCCGCCAGGTCGAGAACGCCGGCTTCCAGCTCCCCCACGACTGGTCCGCCTACGAGCCCTACCAGACCCAGATCAACCTCTCGACCGTGCCCGAGGCCACGATCACCAAGCTGCGCAAGTCCGCCTACCGCCGCTTCTACTTCAACCCCGCCCGCCTCTGGCGCATCTTCCGCCTGATCCCCAACAAGGCCAACATGCTCCCCTTCCTCGCGCTCCTCTTCGCCCGCCGCGCCTATGCGCGCTAGGCGCGCGAAACAGGCGGAAATCGCGAGGTTCCGTAAGGACGTCGCAGCCGGGCGCGGGCGAGCGGTGCAGCTCGTGCGGCGCACGAAGGGCCAGGGACTGGAGCGCGAGATCGACCGGGCGTGCCTGCGCTCGCGAGGTTTCGATCCGCAGGTAGATGGCTCGCGCGGAACGTGGTTGCACGAGCTCGCGCAGCTTGGCGGTCGCACGTCGATCCTGTCGCCGAGCATGGAGCGCGCCATCGCGAGGAGCGGCTCACGCGACTCCGTGTGGGATTGGACGCAGCAGTTCGAGTGGCTCGCGCGCGAAGCTCAGCAGGGGAACGAATCCGCTCGCAAGGCGGTGCTCGAGGCCTTTCCTCGCCGTCACCACGATCTGGGACAAAGCGTGGCGAGACCCTACCTCGATGCGACGGGGCGTGAAGGCTTCGAAGCTGCGTGGGATTCCATTCGCGACGGCGAGAACGAATTCGAGCGCCAGGAGTTCGTGCGCGCGGCGATCGCCGTGCTGGGACGAGCGCAGATCGAACGTCGGGTCGGCCGCGCGTTCCTGAATCGTCTCCTGCGGCGCAAGGAGCGTCCCATCGCCGTCCGCGCTCGTGCCTGGAGCTCGCGCGATGTTGAAGCGACGATTTCGGGCGCGAAAACCGCACGAAGCGTGCCGTTGGTCGCTTGGGCGAAGTCGGCGAGGCGGGGCGAGCTCGAGCGGCTCGACGAACGGATCACGACGGAGCGCGACCGCACCTCTCTGCTCCAGATTCTGCGCGTTTTCTCGGCTCGTCAGCTGCACGCTGGGCTCGGGCGCGCGCGACAACTGGCGCGCGGACGAGACCGGCAGCTCGCGCATGCCGCCGTCCTCGCGCTCGTGCGTGCCGGAGATGAACTTGCGTTGACCACCGCACGGGATCGCCTGCGCGCCGCCAGCGTCCTGCGGGACACGCGCTGGCTTCCGCTGCTGGCTTCAGGCGGCGACGACGCCGACGCTCGAGCACTCGCTCGACGTCTGCCTTCGTCTCCGGGCGTGCGGCTCGCGCACGATGTCGGCGTGGCCGCGCTCGAGTGGGCCAAACGCGGCGTGACGAAGGAACTCGTTTCGCTGCTCTTGTGGACGTGGGATCACACGCCCTGTGGCCACTGCCGCACCGCCGTGCTGCGTGTTCTGCTGCGAACCCATCGCGCGCCGGCCCGCGTGCTTCGCGAGGCAAGTTTCGACGCGATGCCGACGATCGGAGCGCTCGCGCGCCAGCGCCAAGGGCGGTTGCGGCGCTCCGAAGGAACGTGATTCCAGCCGCGGGGCGCGCAAGGTCGATGCAGCGGGCGTGGACTTCTCGGCGGAGGCACTGGTCGCGTCGTTGGTGGTGAGCGTCGCGGGGATGGCGCTCTTCCGGTATGGGCGCAACGAGCAGCGGCTGCCGCAGGTGTTCGGCGGGCTCGTGCTGATGATCGGGCCGTACTTCTCGGGCGGAGCGCTCGGAACGTGGCTGCTCGCCGCGGGCGTCGGCGCGCTCGTGTGGGGCGCGATCCGTTGCGGGCTGTGAGCGTCTCTCGGGCCTGAAGCCGCGAGAGCGCCGTGGCGCCTTGACAGCGGCGAGCCCCAGTTTCGGCGTGCCGAAACAGGGCGCAGCCGAGCGCGTTCACCGTGCGGGAGTGCGTCCGCGGTGTTGCTCGAAGAGCCAGGTCAGCACGGCGGGGTCCGCGTAGGTTTGCGTCCACGAGTCGTGCGCGACCCCCGGGTAGAGGGTGAGCTCGACGTCCGCTCCCAAGGCGCGCAGGCGCTCCACGAGGCGCACCGAGGACTCCGGCGGGACAACCTTGTCGTCCGCACCGTGGAAGACGCGCATCGGCACGTCCTTCGCCGCGGCGATCGCGGGCTCGCGCTCCGCTCGCAGGCCGCCACAGATCGGAAGCGCGGCGGCGAACAGGTCGGGCCGCGTCGCGACGAGCTCGAACGTCCCGAAACCGCCCATGCTGAGGCCCGTCACGTACACGCGGCGCGCGTCGATGCGCTCGGTCGCACGCACTTCCTCGATCAGCGCGAGCAGTGAATCGGTCGACCACCACTCGCCGTCGGGACACTGCGGAGCGACGAGCACGCAGCCCCACAGCGCCGGCGTCGTCGCGACGAGCTTGGGCGGACCGTGGACTTCGACGCGCGCGAGATCGTCGCCACGTTCGCCCGCGCCGTGCAGGAACAGGAGCAGGGGCCAGCCGCCTTTGGGTGCGGAGTCGACGGGGGTCCACGCGAGATAGCGGTAGCGGCGCGGCGCATCGGGGGCCGACATGCTCCGTTCGCTGCGCACGGAAGGCCCCGCCGAGGCCGAGGCCGCGTCGACGGCGCTCGCACGACAAGCGGCGGCGAACAACGCTCCCAGCGCCAGCGCTCCAAGGCTCCAACGCCGCCTCGCCGCACCCTTTCGATCTTCGTTCACGCGTTTCTCCTTCAGGATTGAACTTCCCCGAGCGCGCGCGCCGTCAACCACAGGCGCACGTCGAACTCGAGCTGGTGATAGTCGGATTCCATCGCCACGCACAGCCGCCAGAAGGCCTTGGTGTGGTCGCGCTCGCGCAGGTGCGCGAGTTCGTGCACCACGATCATCCGCAGGAACTCGAGCGGCGCGCGCCGGAACACGCCCGCGATCCGGATGCCGCTCGACGCGCGCAGCCGTCCGCCGTGCACGCGCGACTCGAACGTGTGCAGTCCGAGTGCAGCCTCGCCCGCCACGAGTTGGTCGTCGTACTCCACACGGGCAACCGCCGGCGCCGTCTTCAGGTGTCGCCGCCGCAGTTCCTCGACGAAGCCGCGCAGCAGCGTGTTCGTCGTGTGCGGATGGAGCCCGGGGTATTTCGTCGCGAGGTAAGACACGAGCTCGCCGCGCTCGACGAGCTGGCGCACGCCGTCCAGCGTCTCGTCGTCGTAGCCTTGCAGGTACGGCAGCTCCATCGCTCTCCTAGGTTAGGGATGTGCGCCGAGCGGGGCGACGGGGAGGGACGCGACGAGCACGCTGCGGAGGGAGGCCATCGTGGTGTGCTTCCGTCTGGACGTGGGAGACGTGGGCGCCAACAGCGTGTCGGCAGCTCCCCATGCGCCGGGCTTCGCTCCCAAGCCTCACGCAGTCCCGAAGAGAAAAACGTCGGGGCGCGATCCCCCGCCGCCGTCAGGCGAGCTCGGCCCACTCGCGCCGGAAGCGCTTGAGCTGGCGGTCGCTCGCGATGCCGGTGCCCAGCACGACGAGGCCGCTCACGAAGAACACGGCGCCGAGGGCGAGTGCCCATTTCAAGCCGACCAAGATCCCTGCCCGGAGCATCTCCGGCGTCGGGTTGGCCGTCTTGGAGATCACCTCGAAGACCTTGAGGTTCGAGTTGATGATCATCCAAGCCGGCAAAGTGCCCGACAGGATCAGCAGCAGCGCCCCGATGGCGAGGCGCCAGTTGCGCCGGATCGCGAGGCTCCGCAATTCCGCTTCGACGTCCATCCCGGCCTCACGGGGTCTTCGGTTTCGTCTCGAGCGTGGAGATCACCTTCGCCGCGCAGGCCGCCGGGTCCTTGTCGAACTCCGCGGGGCAGTTGGGGCAGCAGAAGCCGATCACGCGGCCCTCGAACTTGCGCGTGTACTTCGCGTTGACCGGCGAGCCCGTGATCGGGCAGTTCGCGTTGATCGGCGCGTCGGGATCGCCCGGCGGCGGTGCGTCGGGCGAAGGCAGCTCGCTCGTGAACTTCGGCGGCGGCTCGAGCTCGGCGAGCACGGCATCGGGCTTGTCGCCGGCGTCGACGACGAGGCCCGCGCGCCCGCGCAGGCGCGCGAGATCGTCGGCGGACAGCGCGCAGTCCCAGAGGAACACGTGGTCGAGCTTCGGCAGAGCGAGCAGCAGCGGCACCGAGGCCGCGGTGATCGAGGTGCGCGCGAGGACGAGCTCGCGCAGGTTCGCGTGGGTGCCGAGCATCGCGAGGCCCGCGTCGTCGAGCTTCGTGTCGCGCAGGTCGAGGCGCTCGAGGTGCTCGAGCCGCGCGCACAGTTCGAGCGTCGCCGCACCGACGCGCG
>JAPLOE010000155.1 GCA_026692705.1 Planctomycetota bacterium | reverse complement strand
CTGGACGCCCGTGTGGTCCTGCAGCACAAACTGCACGTCGCCGGCCCACGTGTGGGTGACGCCGAGCAGCTTGACCTCGGTCACGCAGGTCGAGCCCGGTGGAACCGAGGCGACGTTGAGCGTGGCGAGCATCGGGTTCGGCGGCGGAGTGCCGCCGCCACCGGTGCCGGCCGTGGGGATCGCGCCGCCGTTGCCGGAGCCAACCTGGCAGCCGATGGTCTGCGCCTGGGCGCCGACCGTGAGAACCGAGGCCACGGCGAGCACGCCGAGACCACGCTGGATGAACATTGAGAGAGACGTCACGAGAGAACCTCCTGAGGGGATCCGCAAAGGGGATCACGGCGGGCAAAAGCCGCCGCGCGGCTGCGGACGGGCCGCGGTCGTTTTCGACGTGTCACGATACGCGCTCGGGGGAGGAATTGGGAAGTCCTGACCGGCCCCGTCAACCTCGATTCAACCGTCGGCTTGCCTCGGGTTTGCAGGCGCTGGAGCGGCACGCAAAGGGGCCGGCCACTGCGTTCAGTGGCCGGCCCCGGAGTGGGGAGTCAGGTCAGCGGGGCTGCCCAGCTCTGGCGATCACGGGAGGTAGGTCATCTCGATCGCGTTCGACAGGTTCGTCGCCTTGCCAGCGGGCGGGTCGCGGAACCACGCCTGGGCCCAAGCCTTGTTGCCGGCGGCCCACGGGTTGCCCAGCGCCGTCGGGTTGGCGAGCTGGAAGGCGTTCCAGTCGAGGGAGAGCGTGCCGTTGCACTGGCCGACGGTGCCGCCGGAGACCTGCGTATTGGAGCGCTGCGTGGGCGCCTTGACGCACAGGAAGCTCGAGGCGTTCCAGCCTTGGATGAGCTGGCCGCTGATCGAGTAGAAGATCAGGCCCGACTTCTGGCCTTCGACGTTGGTGACCGTGATGTTGCACGGGCCGGCGAGGCTCGCGCTCGGGTTGGCGTTGGCCGAGATCGACGCGGCGCAGCCGTTGGTCGTCGTGCCGGCCGTGCAGTAGGCGACCGGAACCGCCGGACCGGAGTCGAAGCACAGCTTCCACTCGCCGAGGAAGCCGGTGTCGCCGCCCGCCCAGTCGTAGATCGTGAGCGTCCAGTTGCCTGCGGCGACCGGGATCAGGTCGACCGGCGTGTTGAAGATGTTGTTCGTGCCGCTCGGCCAGCTGCCGAAGCTCTGCAGGTAGTCACCGGCCGGGATCGTGCCGCCCGCGCAGCCCGACGACCAGGAGACGCCCGAGGCCGCGTAGATCGAGTACACGCCCGAGAGCTCGCACGAGCCGCCTTCGCGACAGAACAAGTTGTGGCTGCCGCCCGCGGGGTCGGTCAGCACGATCTGGAGGTCACCGGCCCACGTGTGCGGGGTGGTGAAGTCGAACTCCACCTTGACCAGGCTCGACGCACCCGGAGGAGGCGTCAGGGCCGAGGTGTAGGTGTAGGGGCTGAGCGGCAGCGTCGTCGGGTAGTTCGCACCCGAGCCACCCGTGCCCGAAGCCGGCACCAGGCCGCCGGAGGCAGCACCCGGACCGACGCAGGTCGACGGCGGCGGAGGCTGCGGGACGACGAAGGCTTCCGGCAGGGCCCACGGGCCGGCGCCGGTCGCGTTCACGCCGCGGACGGTCCAAGTGTGGGAACCCGGAGTGGCGGTGGCGAGGTTGAAGAGGTTGGCGCCGACCCCAGTCGTGATCGTGCCGTCGATGTCGACGTCGTAGCTCGTCGCGCAATTGACGACGTCCCAAGTCAGGGTCGTCGGCAGGCTGACGCCGGTGTTGCCGATCGGGCTCGTGAGCACGGCGCTCGTCGTCGGCGCCGAGACGGGGGGCGGCGTGCCGAAGCACAGGTCCCAGCTCGCCAGCGTGCCGATGTCACCGCCGTACCAGTCGTAGCAGGTCAGCGTCCACGTTCCCGTCTGGGCCGGGATCGTGTTGATCGGAGTGTTGTCGATGCCGTAGGTGCCCGTGACGTGGAAGCCGAAGTCCTGCTCGTAGGTGCCGGACGGGACGGTGGCACCGTTGCAGGTCGGGAAGGGCACTCCGCCGACGCACTGGCCGACGACCGTGTAGTCGCCGCCGTAGTCGCAGTAGCTGTTGGCCTGGCCGATCAGGTTGTGCGTGATGCCGGCGGGGTCCTTGAGCACCCACTGCAGGTCCGCGCCGTAGGTGTGGAACAGGCTGTGGAGCTTGACCTCGGTCACGACCGTCGCGCCCGGCGGCACGGAGGCCACGTTGAGGGTGCTGATCATCGGGAACGGCGGCGGAGCGCCGCCACCGCCGGAGCCCGACGTGGGGATGACGCCGCCGTTGCCGGAGCCGACGGTGCAGCCCAGGGTCTGGGCCTGCGCCGCGGAGGCGAGGATCGAAGCGACGGCAAGAGCGCCGAGGCCTCGCTGGAGATTCACGGAGAGGGACTTCACGAGAGGGGATCCTTCCAACTGAGATTCCGCGCCGCAGCTGCTCCGCAACGGAGCGCTGGCCAGGGCGACGGTCGGACTCTTGGACGCTACCACCGCTCCTGCGGTTCGCGCCAATGCGGAATCCTGCGCAGACTCCGGGAAATCCCCGAGTTTCCGCTGCGGCGCGCCCTTCGCTTTGCCTGCGGATTGCGGGCTCTGGGCTGCTTGCACCCGTGTGCGCCGAACGCGGGAGCTGGCAGCACCGAGCTCAGAGCCCGGAGAGAAGCTGGAAACGAGAACGGCCGGCCCCCCGAGAGGGAGGCCGGCCGATTCGGAGCTTCGGGGGAGCTGAAGGCTCCCCGTCAGATCACGGGACGTACGTCATCTCGATCGCGTTCGAGAGGTTCGTCGACTTGCCGGCCGGCGGGTCGCGGAACCACGCCTGAGCCCAAGCCTTGTTGCCAGCGGCCCAGGGGTTGCCCAGCGCGGCCGGGAAAGCGGCCTGATAGGCGTTCCAGTCGAGGGTCAGCGTGCCGTCGCAGAGGCCAGCGGTGCCGGTGGAGACCTGCGTGCCGGTGCGCTGCGTCGGAGCCTTGACGCACAGGAAGCTCGACGCGTTCCAAGCAGAGCTGCTCGAGCCAGTGATCGAGTAGAAGATCAGGCCCGACTTGGCGCCTTCGACGTTCGTGACGTTGATGACGCAGGGGTTGGCGGCCGAGACGCTCGGGTTGTTGGCGGCGGAGATCGTCGCGTTGCAACCGTTCGTCGTGGTGCCAGCGGTGCAGTAGGAGACGGGACCCGTCGGCGTGTTGAAGCACAGGCTCCAGTCACCGAGCGTGCCGACGTCGCCACCGGCCCAGTCGTAGATCGTCAGCGTCCAGTTGCCGCTGACGACGGGGATCGAGCCGAGCGGGGTGTTGAAGATGTTGTTCGTGCCAGTCGGCCAGGTGCCGAAGAACTGGTCGTAGGCGCCGGTCGGGACGTCCGTCGAGGCCGGGCAGACCGTCGGCCACGGGAGGCCGGCCGTCTCGTAGATCGAGTACGCGCCGTTCAGGTCGCAGTTGCCGAGCGGACGGCAGACGAGGTTGTGGCTGACGCCCGAGGGGTCGGTCAGGACGAACTGGATGTCACCCACCCAGGTGTGCTCGACCGTGAAGTTGAAGTTGACGTTGACGATCTGCGTCGCGCCCGCGGGGACGGTGACGGCGTACGTGTTGGCGTACGGAGTCGCCGGCAGCGTCGTCGGGAACGTCGAGCCGGTGCCACCCGTGCCCGAGGCCGGAACCAGACCCGCGCCCGCACCGTTGGTGGTGCAGGTCGAGGCCGGCGGCGGGGCCGGAACGTCGAAGGGCTGCAGCGCGGCCCACGGGCCGGCGCCAACGTTGTTGACACCGCGGACGCGCCAGTTGTGGGTGCCCGAGGCCAGCGTGTTCACGACGAACGGCTGGACGGTGATGCCCGTCGTCACGTTGCCGTCGAGCTCGAGGTCGTAGCTCGTCGCGGTGGCCAGGGTCGACCAGGTGAAGTTGACCGGCGGAATGACGGTGGCGCCGTTGGCCGGAGCCGTCAGCGTCGGGGCGGTCGTCGGGGCGGACGGACCGGTGGGAGTGCCGAAGCACAGTTCCCAGCTGGTCACGGCACCGAGGTCACCGCCGACCCAGTCGTACCCGTAGAGCTTCCACGTTCCGCTGGAGATCGGAATCTGCTCGAGCGGCGTGTTGCTGATGCCGGCGGCGCCGTTGGTGAACGTGCCGTAGTCCTGCGTGTAGGTCCCCGTCGGGGCCGGCGAACCAGCACCCCAGATCGAGGGCGCGCCGAGCGTCGCGTCGACGATCGTGTAGCTGCCTCCGAAGTCGATGTTCGGGTCCGTGTTCATGCCGCAGAGCACGTTGAACTTCGCGCCGGCGGGGTTCTCGAGGACGAACTGCATGTCGCCACCCCACGTGTGGGTGACGCCGTTGAGCTTGACCGAGTTCAGCACGGTCGCGCCGCCGGGGATCGTCACCGCCAGCGACTGGGTGAAGGGCGAACCGGGCAGCGTGTTCGGGAACGTGCCGCCGCCACCGGTGCCAGCAGCGGGAATGGCGCCGCCGGGGCCGCCGGTGATGCACTGGGCCGACGCAGCGAAGGAAAGGACCGAAGCGGCGGCCACAAGGCCCAGACCGCGGTGCACGAACGTGGAGAGAGAAGTCACTGAAGAGAGCTCCTGAGAGGCTCGCAGGGGGTGCCTGCCCGTTACCTGATCGGGCTGGCCGGCGCGGCGGGAGTGCCTCGCCATGAAGAACGAGCGTACCCCGCCGGCGGGAATTGCGTCAGCCACCCGGTCGGAAAAAGTCGCGTCACAACCTTCGATCGGGCGTTCCGTGAGCCCTGACGACGGATCGGGGAGCTCAGGCTCAGGGTTAGCATCGAGTGCGCTGGAGGTGTCCCCGTGCTCCCGATCCTGCTCGCCCTGCTGTGTGCTCCCCCTAGGCCCCCGGTGCCCGTCCAGGGAGAGGTCGCTCCTCCTGCGGCGGCCGCGGTCCGTGCCGTCGAGGCCCAGGTCGACCCGCGGGTCGAGCTCCTGACCGTCGTGGCGCGGCTGGGCGGCTTCCGGGAGTTCACGATGGGCAACAGCCGCTCGCCCTACTCCGAGCGGGTCGAGCGCCACTTTGGGGCCCAGCGCGAGCACGCGGTGGTCAAGCGCCTCGTCGCCTTGCGGGCGGAGCGTGGGGTCTCTTACGACGCGATCCCCAGCCTCGCCCTGCACCTAGGGCCGCTGCCCGAGCTCGCCGAGCTGGTGCCGTTCGACGCCGCGCCTGAACGCCTCGACGCGCGCTGGGGCGGCACGAAGGCGCGCGAGTTCCTGACCGAGCTGCGCGACTTCGCGCGCGTGACCAAGGCTGCGGAGTTCTTCGAGAGCGAGCGGCAGTTCCACGCCGAGGTCGCACGGCGGCTGTCCGAGCGGCTCTCGCAGAGCCGCGCGCTGCCGTGGTTCGACTCGTTCTTCGGTGCGCGTCCCGGCGCACGCTACACGGCGACGGCCGGCCTTCTGTGCGGCGGCGGCAACTTCGGCGTCGGCGTGCGCTTCCCCGACGGCCGGCCCGAGAGCATCAATCCCGTGTTCGGCTGCTGGACCTGGGACGTCGCGGGTTTCCCCGTGTTCGACGAGAGCTACCTGCCGCTCTTCGTGCACGAGCTCTGCCACACGTACACCAACCCGTTCGTCGATCGGTTCGAGCGTGAGCTCGCGGCCTCCGGCCAGCGCATCCACGCGAGCTGCGCGGCGGCGATGCAGCGGCAGGGGTACGGCACGTGGAAGACGATGGTGTACGAGACGTTCGTGCGCGCGAGCGTCGTGCGCTGCAGGCGTGCGACCGAAGGAGACGCGGCGGCGGCGGAGCAGGCGGCCGAAGAGGTGAAGAAGCAGTTCGTGTGGGTGCCGGCACTCGAGGCGCTGCTCGTGGACTACGAGGCCGATCGCAAGAAATACCCGAGTTTCGACGCCTTCGTGCCGCGCATCGTCGAGTTGCTCGAGCGCGAGGCGGCGAAGCTACCGGATCCGGCGCTGGCGCCCAAGCTCGTGGCGCTCGAGCCCGCGAACGGCGCGAGCGACGTCGACCCCGCGCTCACGCGGCTCGTGATCCGCTTCGACCGCGCGATGCTCGACCAGGCGTGGTCGCTCGTCGGTTCGAAGGAGCAGATGCCGGAGATCACCGGTCCGCTCGCTTACGACGCCGAGCGCAAGGTGCTCACGGTGCCCGTGCGGCTCGAACCCGGCCGCACGTACACGTTCTCGCTGAACAGCGAGCGCAATCAGGGCTTCAAGAGCGCCGACGGCGTTCCGCTCTCGCCCGTGCCCGTGCAGTTCTCGACGGCGAAGCGCTGAAGCGCGGCGCCGCCGCGTTCACGGGGCGATCGTGAAGCGCAGCGCGTCGCTGCGGTTGGTGTTGGCCGACGCGCCCGGGTCGCGCGACCAGAATTGCACGTGAACGACGGCACCGGGCACGAGCGAGGCCTCACCGGCGACGCGGATGTGCTCGTTGAAATCGAACGTGTAGCTGCCCGAGCAGTCGTCGGCGCCGGCATTGCCGCCCGAGTCGAGCAGGCCCGTGCGCCGCGTCGGCGCCTGCACGCACAACCAGCCGCCCTGGTACGCGGTCTGCAGCGGATTGGAGCCGTAGAACAACAGTCCCGGACGGTGGTTGAGCTCCTGCGAGCACGTGATCGTGAACGGAACGCTCGCGGTCGCGCTCGCGGTGCCGACCGCGGAAATCGCGGGGACGCAGCCGAGCGAATTGGTCTTCGCCGTGCAGTAGCTCGCGAAGGCGACGTGCGTTGCATCGAACGCGACCGGCCCGATGTCCGCGCGGCTGCCGTCGGGATCGAGCGGAGAGCTCGGGTTGCCTGCGTCGATGCACGGCGAGCTCGAGAGCAGGTGGAAGTCGTGGCCGCTGGCGTCGAACCACTGCGGATCGGCTGTGACGAGACCCGGCGTGGCCGCGAACGAGCCCGTGCCGTAGCAGCAGTACTTGCTCGTGTCGTTGTTGAGGATGTCGACGTCGTAGAGCGTGTTCCCGACGACGATCGTGTTCTTCGGGTACACGAAATTCACGTAGGTGCTGAACATGCCGGCCGCGTGGCCGGTGATGAGGCAGCTCTCGACCGCGAGGTCGTAGTTCGTCAGCAATCCGAGGCCGAGGCCGTTGCCCAGCACGATGCAGCGGCGCAGCGTGCCGGAAGTTCCCTGCACGCAGACGCTCGCGTCGCCGCCGAGCTTGTGGATCGTGAAACCGTCGAGCACGAGCTCGGCGAAGTGATCGATCGTCGTGTCGAGCTTCACGACGGTGCCCGCGGCTACCGGACGCAGTGCCGTGACGAGCGCGCCGCCGGAGCTCCGCACCGTGATGCGCTTGGTCAGGTTGAGGCGCTCGCCATAGGTGCCCGGCGCGACCACGAGCGTGTGGCCCGCGAGCGTCGTCGGTCGGTCGTGCGCGTACTGGATGCTCGCGAACGGGCTCGCCGGCGTTCCGTTGCCCGGAGGCAGCGCCGAATCATCGACGTACCACGTGGATTGCGCGGACGCGGCGGAGGCGAAGGTGGCGAGGGCGAGCAGCGCGAGTTTCATGGGGCACGACTCCGACGACGGGCAGCGGGGATGGAGCGCCTGGGGGCGAGAGCGCGCCGAAAGCATGCCGTGCCCGACACGAACGTTGGGGCCTCGAGGCGGAATCCGGCTCTTGGCCGCGCTTTCCGGCCCGAGAAGGGCAAGGCGCCGCGCTCAGGGGGCGCGCTCGAGGTCGAAGCGGATCGGCAACCACGAGACCTCGCAGCCGAGCTCCTCGAGCCACTGCGCCGCCACGTCCGCGCAGTTGTGTCCGAACCAGTAGGAGCCTTCGCACGGCACGAATTGCATCGAGCGCCCCGGCGGCTGCACGAGCTCGCCGGATCCCGCGGCGAATTGCTCCTCCAGCCGATCGCGCAGCCGCTCCGCCGCGCTGCGTTCGACGCGCAGCTCCACGAAATCGAGCCACGGCAGCGCGGCCCGCGCGCTCTCCGCATCGGTCGCCGGAATCACGCGTCGGGAGAGCGTCGCACGCGTCGGCCAGAGCACCGTCGGCAGCGCGTCGTACCACTCGTCCTCTTCGAGCGCGTACCACGCCCAGTCGCCGAAGCCGAACTCGACCAGCTCCGTCTCGCGCGGAAACACGAGGCCAGTGTGCAACGCCTCGCGGAGCAGGAGCACGCTCACCGGATCTGCTACCGCCGCCGGTTCCTTCACCGTCGCCGTGCAGCCGACGATCCACGCCGCGAGCCCCGCGGCTCCGATCCCCAGCAACACTCGGTGACTTCGCCGTCGTGATCGCATCGCGCTGCAGTCCAAGAGCACTCTCGCCGGGCGCTTCACGAGACATGTCGTGGCGCTTGGATGGGAGCTCAGAGGGTGATGACCTTCTGTGCGGCGGAGAGCTCGCGCAGGATCGTGTCCATGTCGCTGACCGAGCCGGTGGCGAGCTCGAGGCCCAAGCTCTGCACGCACGTGCCGCAGGGAACGAGGTCGACGCCGTGCTCCGCGAGGAGCGTGAGTTCGACGAGCACCGGCGAGTCCTTGGCGAGCAGCTTGACTCCGGAGTTGTAGAACACGATCGCGTCGAGACCCTCGAGCGCGAGCGCCTTGCGCAGGAATGTCCCGAGGATGCGGCGGCCGAGCTCGCGGTCCCCATGGCCCATCTGGTCCTGATTCAGCACGACGACGGTTCGCATGGCGGCGCTCCTTCTGGCCGTGGATCTTGCGGGCCGACGCGACTACTCGCAATGCTCGCGGGCCCCGAAGCTTGATCCCTCGCTCGTCCGCGCCTCCCGCTCCCCGCGCCGGAATCGGTCGCGCGCGCGACGCGAGTGGCTAGTCTGGGGTGGATTCGATTTCTCGCTCCCTAAACCCATCAGCAGGGTTCGCATGTTCGGCAAGCGCCACCACGACAATGAGCTCGAAGTGCCGTCGTCCGTCGCAAAGAACTCCGCCGCGGTAGAGGTGCTGCGCGTCTGGGCGCCCCCGGGCCAGCCGCAGCAGTTCGTGTTGCGAACGACGTGGAAGAATCCCGCTGCTTGGGGACTGCTTCTCGTCGATGTGGCGCGCCAGGCAGCCAGCGCCTACGCGGCGGAAGGTCACGACCGTGAGGCCGTCATCCTGAAGATCCGCGAGCTTTGGGATGCGGAATTCGCGAATCCCACGGACTCGCCCGAGGGTTGATCGCGCACCTCCAGTGTTTCCTTGGATTGCCTCAAACAGGATGGGTGGACCGAGCTTCCTGAACACGCGGATTACGCTGCGTCCGTGGTCAACAGAAGCGGCACAGAGCCGCAAGGAAGTCGGTCCACCATGCAGAAGATATCCCAGTTCGTCGGTCTGGATGTTCACAGGGACACGATCGTCGTGGCCGTGGCGCCCGGCGGGCCCGGCATGGAGGTCAAGGATCTGGGCTCGATGGCCCACGACCTGCCCACGCTGCTCAAGCGTCTGAAGCACTTGGGCGAGCCGGGCCAGGTCCACATCGCCTACGAGGCCGGGCCCACCGGCTTCGGGCTCTGGCGCGCCCTGCGCGCTGCGGGCTACTCCTGCGTCGTCGTCGCGCCCTCCAAGACGCCGAAGGCGAGCGGCGACCGCATCAAGACAGACCAGCGAGATGCCGCGAAGCTCGCGCGTTTCCTGCGCGCAGGCGAGCTCGTGCCAATGGCTCCGCCCGAACGCGATGCCGAGGCGCTGCGCGACGTGCTGCGAGCTCGCGACGACGCCGTCTTCGCGCAGCGCAAGGCGCGCCAGCAGCTCTCTTCCTTCCTGCTGCGCCACGGGCGCTGCTTCGAGGGCAAGAGCACTTGAACGCAGAAGCACCTGCTCTGGATCCGCGGCTAGCGCATGGACAGCGAGGCCCAGCAGCGCGTGCTCGAGGACTACGTGCGCGAGGTCGAGCGGCTGACAAAGCGCGTCGCCGACGCGACCGAGCACGTCGAGACGCTCGCGCCCGCGACGCAGTCCTGCGCCGCGGTCTTCCGCGCGCTGCAAGCACTGCGTGGCGTCGGCACGATCGTCGCCGCGACACTCGCTGCCGAGCTCGGCGATCTCCGGCGCTTCCGCAAGGCGTCGCAGCTGATGTCCTACGTCGGGCTCGTGCCGAGCGAACACTCCAGCGGCGACACCGTCCGCCGCGGCCGCATCACCAAGGCCGGCTGTCCGCCGGCACGCTGGAAGCTGGTCGAGGCCGCGTGGCACGCGCGCCTGAGGCCTGCGATGACCAAGCACTTGCTGCGGCGCTGCAACGGCGTGCCGCAGCCGATCCTCGACATCGCGTGGAACGCGCAGAAGCGGCTGCACAAGCGTTACTGGGCGATGCTCAACCGCGGCAAGCGCTCGCAAGTCGCCGTCGTCGCGGTGGCGCGCGAGCTCGTCGGCTTCGTCTGGGCCATCGGCCAGGCGCTGCCGCAGCCCGCGCTGCCGACCGCGAGCTGAAGCGCCGTCACGCTCTCTCACAACACGAGGCAAAGAAGACCCGCGAGGACGGCGGGCGACCCGGTGAACAAGCCCGGGAGGGGAACGCTCGATCGCTGCCCTTGGGCAGGCAGCCTGCTGCCGACGCCCGCTCTCAAGTAGAGCCAGCTCCTCCTACGAACGCATGAACTGCGGTACCCAACCCGCGAATATCAGACTGCAACGCCGCGAAGCGAGCCGGCGTCCGCCGTCCTCGCACCTCCAGCCTCGACCGCTCTCAAGCGATCGGGGCCGGTCGCCTGATGAAGGCGACCGGCCCCGCACAATCCAAACCTGTCAGCGTGATCCGTCAGGAGTGCTTGACAGGTCCACCCACATCAGGGCACGACGATGATCGGCGCGAGCACGACGCGGAAGCCGATGCTGTTGTAGATCAAGAACGGGTTGCCCCAGCTTCGCGCGGCCGAGCGGCAGTTGGAGGAGGTGTCTGCCCAGCTTCCGCCGCGCACGATGCGGTCGACGCCGACGGAGACGAAGGGGTTGGTCGCCGGGCCGGGTGCGTAGTTGGCGAACGTGTCGAGGCACCACTCCGAGACGTTGCCGTGCAGGTCGAACAGGCCCCAGGGATTCGGGGCGTACGACTCGACCACCGTCGTCGAGTTCACGCCGCAGTTGCCGCCGGGGTGGTACGAGTAGGTCTGGCGAGCGTCGGCGCAGGCGAGCGCCGGCCCGTAGTGGAACTCGCTCGTGGTGCCCGCGCGGCAGACGTACTCCCACTCGGCTTCCGTCGGCAGGCGGTACTCGTAGCCGAAGGGGATGTTGAACTGCGCCGCCTGCTGGGCCGTGAGCGTGGCGCAGTACGCGCGTGCCTCGATCCACGACACGTTCTCGACCGGACGGTTCGCCCCGGCGAACGCCGGCGCACGCGGCAGGCTGCCCATCACGGCGATGTACTCGGCCTGCGTCACCTCGTGCTGGCCCATCCAGAAGCACTGGGTCAGGCTCACCGTCCGCACGGGCTTCTCGTTCGCGAAGCTGAAGTACGGCGACGTGAAGGTCGCGTTCGAGCCCATCTGGAACGCGCCGTTGGCGATGAGCCGCATGCCCGGCAGCGGCGACACGCACGGAACCGGCGTGATCGCGCGCACCGTGAGCTCGACGGCGTCCGAGAGGTTCGTGCCCCGCGGCGCCAGCGGGTCGCGGTACCACGACTGCACGAACAGCTTCGTGCCCGCCGACCACGGGGCGCCGAGCGCGGTGGGGTTGCCGAGCTGGTAGGCATCCCAGTTCATCGCCAGCGAGCCGTTGCACTGGCCGGCCGTGCCGCCGGTGTTCGCGATGGCGATGCGCGCCGTCGGCGCCTTGACGCACAGGTAGCTCGAGCTCGCCGGAGCCCAAGGCGTCGGCGTGAAACCAGAGTTGTTGAGCCCGTAGAACGTGAGCCCGAGCTTCTGGCCCTCGAGCCCCAAGGTCGAGATCACGCACCCCGACGTGCCGGTCACGTTCGGCTGCACGTTGACCGTCATCTGCGGCAGGCAGCCGATCGAGGAGATGCCGCTCGTGCAGTAGGGCAGCGGCCCGCTCTGGGCGCTCGCGACGGCCGCGAGGTCGAGCAGGGCGAACGAGGCGAGCAGGAGGGCAAGGCGGGGGGTGGTCATGGTGTGGAACTGCTTGGGTCCGGGCCAGCCCACGGGCGATCCCCGCGGGCTCGGCTCCACCCTACACGCATTCCGCGCCCGCTACCGATCAGGAATCTCGCGGAAACGGATCGCGACTAGCGGCGCTCGGACCAGCCCGGGAAGAGGTCGTTGAGGTCGAGCTTGGGGAGCGGGTACTCGCCGGTCTCGTCGCGCGACACGAACGACTGCGAGCAGTCGACGAACCGCAGGCCCCGCTTGGGCTTCGAGAAGGTCGACGAGGGCTCCGTGACGTCGCGGAAGCTGCATTGGTTGAACAGCAGAGTCGAGCCATCCCGCAGCCAGGAGCCGGGGATGGCGAGCCCGGACAGGATGCAGCGGTCGAAGCGCGCCAGCAGCGCCGGCGTGCGGATGTCGAACAGGTGGCCGCTGCCGGGATGGCGGCCGTAGCCGCCTTCGATGCGGGAGTCGCGCACGATCAAGGCCGTTCCGTCGGTCGCGAACGCGCAGGACGAGCCCGCGGCGACGTCGAAGCCGATGATGCGCACGCGCTCGAGCACGATCGTCGCGAGCTGCGAGCGCATGTCGAACAGGTAGTCGGAAAGAAGCGTCGCATCGCTGATCTCGATGCGTTCGATGCGGTGGTTGCTGTAGATCGTCTCGCAGCGGAGCAGGGTGCGGTCCATGCCCGCGCCACGCACGCTCAGGCAGCGTGGGAACGAATTCTGCGTCGCGCGCCGCAGATCGAACGCGTGCACGCCAGGGGGGAAACGCACTTCGGCCCCCTCGGCGAGCTCGGTCATCGTCGCGAGCGCCTTGCCCTCGACGAGCGGACCGCCGCCCGCCTTGCAGGCGAAGAGCTGCTCGAAGCGCGCTGGATCGCCGACGAGCTCGTCGAACGGACCGAGCGAACGCTCCTCGATCTGCTTCAGCAACTCGAACGCATCCGCGTTGGCGAGCGCCGCTGCAAAGGCCTCCTCCTCGTTCGCCGTCTTCGCCAGTTCCCCGCCGATGCGCTCCGGCAGCGCGAGCACCTCCTCGCGGAACTGCTTCCATCCACTCTCGAGCGTCACGTCCGGAATCGGCTGCGCACGCACGCGCTTCCAGCTCGCCGTGATGCCGTCGCGCGCGTAGCGCTGCAGCGCCGGCGAGAACAGCGCATCGTCACCCGTCTCGTTCACGCCGGTCGGCTGCGACGCATCGACGCGCTCGCTCGACTCCTCGACCTTCGCCTCCGCCGCACGCGGCACTTCCGGCTGCGCCACTTGCTCCGTCGCGACCTTCTCGCGCCCCTCCGGAGCCTGCGGCTCGACCCGAACCCGCAGGAAAAACACCGCCGCCAGCGCGACGCCGATCAGAACTCCGAGCGCGAGTGCGAGCGTGCTCTTCATGCGCGCATTCTGCGCTCAAGCCCCGCGAGCTTTCACGCCGGGCCCCGAGAATCGCCGGCAGTTTCCCGCGCTCACAGTCCTCTCGAAGCGAAGCGGGCCGCCCGGTGACGTGCACCGGACGGCCCGCGAGGAGAGCGGACGAGAGGCGGCGACTACTTCTTGTCGCTGCCCGATTCTTCGGGCATGTCGCTGACGAGCGCGTCGGTCGTGAGCAGGAGGCTCGCGACGGAGGCGGCGTTCTGCAGCGCGGTGCGCGTCACCTTGGCGGGGTCGATGACGCCGGCGGCGACCATGTCCTCGTAGGTGTCGGTGGCCGCGTTGTAGCCCCAGTTCGAGTTCTTCTTGGAGCGCACGTTCTGGACGATGACGGCGCCGTCCTGGCCGGCGTTGGCCGCGATCTGGCGCATGGGGGCCTCGAGCGAGCGGCGGATGATCATCGCGCCGACCTTCTCGTCACCCTCGAGCTGGAGCTTCTCGAGCACGTCGATGCAGTTGACGAGCGCGACACCGCCGCCGGGGACGATGCCTTCCTCGACCGCAGCGCGCGTGGCGTGCAGGGCGTCCTCGACGCGCGCCTTCTTCTCCTTCATCTCGGCCTCGGTCGCCGCGCCGACGTTGATCTGCGCGACACCGCCCGACAGCTTGGCGAGACGCTCCTGGAGCTTCTCCTTGTCGTAGTCGGACTTGGTGTTCTCGATCTCCGAGCGGATCTTGGCGATGCGGCCCTGGATCGCGTCCTTGGCGCCCGCGCCCTCGACGATCGTGGTGTTTTCCTTCTCGATCACGAGCTTGCGCGCGGTGCCGAGGTCCTTGAGCGTGACGCTCTCGAGGCTCTTGCCGGTCGCTTCCATGATCGGGTTCGCACCTGTCAGGATCGCGATGTCCTCGAGCATGGCCTTGCGGCGGTCGCCGAAGCCCGGGGCCTTGATCGCGCAGCACTGGAACGAGCCGCGCAGGCGGTTGACGACGAGCGTCGCCAGCGCCTCACCCTCGATGTCCTCCGCGATCAGCACGAGCGGACGGCCCGCCTGGGCGACCTGCTCGAGCAGCGGGATCAGCTCCTTGATGCTCGAGATCTTCTTCTCGCACACGAGGATGTAGGGCTTCTCGAACTCGGTCGTCATCGTCTTCGCGTTGGTCACGAAGTGCGGCGACACGTAGCCCTTGTCGAACTGCATGCCCTCGACCCACTGGACCTCGGTCTTGGGGCTCTTGCCTTCCTCGACGGTGATGACGCCGTCGCGGCCGACCTTGTCCATGGCCTCGGCGATCATGCCGCCGACTTCCTTGTCGTTGTTGGCGGCGACGGTGCCGACCTGCGCGACGTCCTTGGAGCCCGACACCTTGGTCGAGATCTTCTTCAGGTGCGCGACGCAGGCGTCGACGGCCTTGTCGATGCCGCGCTTGAGCGCGACCGGGTTGGCGCCGGCGGTGACGTTCTTGAGGCCTTCCTCGAAGATCGCCTCGGCGAGCACGGTCGCGGTCGTGGTGCCGTCGCCGGCGAGGTCGCTCGTCTTCGAGGCGACTTCCTTCACGAGCTGCGCGCCCATGTTCTCGTAGGGGTTCTCGAGCTCGATCTCCTTGGAGACCGTGACGCCGTCCTTGGTGACGGTCGGCGAGCCGAAGGACTTCTGGATGATGACGTTGCGGCCGCGGGGACCGAGGGTGACCTTGACGGCGCGGGCGAGGCGGCGCACTCCGTTGCGGATGTGCTCGCGTGCCTCGGCGTCGTAGGTGATCTGCTTGGCGCTCATGGGTTGTCTCCGGTGAAAGTGGGGGACCCGATCAGCCTTCGATCACGCCGAGGATGTCTTCCTCGCGCATGATCAGGTACTCGGTGCCGCCGAACTTGACTTCCGTGCCGGCGTAGGACGTGAACAGGATGCGGTCGCCGACCTTGACCGAGAACGACGAGCGCGAGCCGTCGTCGAGCGTCTTGCCGTTGCCGATCGCGACGATCTTGCCTTCCTTCGGCTTCTCCTTGGCGGTGTCGGGGAGCAGGATGCCGCCGGCGGTCTTCTCTTCGGCTTCGACGCGCTGGACGAGCACGCGGTCACCGAGCGGACGGATCATGCCGGACTTGGGGGCGGAGGTCTTCGTGGCCATGGTGGGCTTCTTCTTCCGTTGTCTGGGGTCTGCGATGGAATCGTGAGGTTTGACGAGTGGGCCGCGCCGGGGTGTCTGCAGCTCCACGCTGGCTTACGCGGAGTAGAGGATGCAGGGCGGCACGCGCAGTTGCGGGGCGGCGGCCTCGGAGCGGCGGCGCGTCTCGAGCTCCTCGCGCAGGCGCGTGAACACGTCGAGGCCGGTCAGGCCGGGCATGTGCAGGTCGAGCAGCAGGAGGTGCAGGTCGGAGAGCTGGGCGCGGGCGATCTCGAGCGCCTCGGTGCCGTCCTCGGCCCGCACGAACTCCAGACCGAGCGGCGAGAGCAAGTCCTCGACGCCGGAGCGGACGCTCAGGTCGTCGTCGGCGATCAGGACTCGGGCGCGCTGGATCATGGTTGGGGCAGGAAAGGAGCCCGGGACAGAGCTCGGGCCTCCGCCCCAATGGCAAACCCTGTGCCCAAGCGCTCTCCGGACCCGTTCCCCGCCTCCGGAGCCCCCAGAAGCCCTTTCCCGCGCCCCCTCCGGTCGCTGGCTCCGCCAAAACGGCAGCACCGTAGGGGCTGCGGCGGGTGGGCTGTCAGCTTGGCAGGTTGGGTCCGGGCGCCCGCGGCCGCGCCCGCGCGGGCTCGACAGGCGCGGTGGGGGGGCTAGCATCCGGCCTGTGAGCGACCTCTCGCGGCTGATGGCCACCCGGCCGGTCTTCGATGCACATGCGGACTCGCTCCAGCTCGCGCTCGACCTCGGCCGCGACCACGGGGAGCGCGGGGCGGGGCACCTCGACCTCGTGCGCGGGCGCGAGGGGGGCCTCGGCAGCCTCGTGTTCGTGTCCTGGTGCGATCCGAAGTTCATCGACGCCGGCCCGCACGGGGCGCGCGACCGCACGCGTGGGCTGCTGCGCGAGTTCCATCGGCTGGCGGAGCGCCACCCCGCGCAGGTGAGCTTCGCGGGCAACGCGGTCGAGCTCGCCCGCGCACGCGCGAACGGCCGTCTCGCCGGCATTCCGGGCATCGAAGGTGGCCATTCGATCGAAGGCTCGCTCGAGGGCGCCGGAATCCCTGAGGGTTTGAGCGACTTCGGGCGCACGGTCGTGCGGCGCATGAACGAGCTCGGGATCGTCATCGACCTCTCGCACGCGGGCCGGCAGTCGTTCTTCGACACGCTGGAAACCACGCAAAAACCCGTGATCGCGAGCCACTCGGGCTGCATGGCGGTCAACGCACACCAGCGCAACCTCGACGACGAGCAGCTGCGCGCGCTCGCGGCGAACGGTGGCGTGGTCGGCATCGTGTTCTGCACGCCGTTCCTCGATGCGGCGGCGCGCGCCGAGGAGCAGCGCCTGCGCGAGACGGCCGAGTACAAGGCGCTGCGCGGCGCGAACGACACCGAGCTGTTCCTCGCCCAATGCGAGTTCCTGCAACGTGCGGCGGTGCCGCTGCCGCTCGAGCGCGTGCTCGACCACCTGTGCCACGCCGTCGAGGTGGCCGGGATCGAGCACGTCGGGCTGGGCTCCGACTACGACGGCATCCAGCGCACGCCGCAGGGCCTCGAGGACGCCTCGACCTACCCCGCGCTCGCCGCCGGCATGGCGCGGCGCGGCTTCCGCGAGGACGAGATCTCGCTCGTGCTCGGCGGCAACATGGAGCGCGTCTACGCCGCGGTCACCGGCCCGGGCAGCGCCGCCGCGAGTTCCCGACTCCTGCCGGTGGATTGAGGCCAAACTTGGGCCACAATGCTCGACCTCCGGCGTCGGGCGCTTCGTCCGCCCCGGATGGACACCGTCCCATGAACTCGAGCCCCACGAGCCAGAGCTCCCCTGAAATCCCGCTCGACCGTCGCCAGGTTCTCGCCGGCTCCCTCGCGGGTGCCAGCGCGATCGCCCTCGGCTGCGCGAGCCCTTCCAACCCGTCCCCGTCTCCTACCCCGACGAACGCACCCACCGTCATGACCACCCAAGCCGCCCCGTTCACGCTCCCCGCGCTCCCCTACGCCGACACCGCCCTCGAGCCGGTGATGAGCGCCAAGACGTTCAGCTTCCACTACGCCAAGCACCACAAGGCGTACGTCGACAACCTGAACAACCTCATCAAGGACAACGCCGAGCTGTCGGCGATGTCGCTCGAGGCGCTGATCAAGAAGGTCGCCGGCGACAGCACCAAGGCCGGCGTGTTCAACAACGCCGCGCAGGTCTGGAACCACACGTTCTTCTGGAACTCGATGCGCCCCGGTGGCGGCGGCGCGCCGAAGGGCCGCCTGCTCGACAAGATCAACGCCTCGTTCGGCGACTACGACAAGTTCAAGACCGCCTTCAGCGACGCCGCCAAGACGCAGTTCGGCTCGGGCTGGGCCTGGCTCGTCGAGGACGGTGGCAAGCTCGCGGTCCTCAAGACCGGCAACGCCGAGACGCCGCTCACCCAGGGCAAGAAGTGCCTGATCACGCTCGACGTCTGGGAGCACGCCTACTACCTCGACTTCCAGAACCGTCGCCCCGACTACATCACGGCCTTCCTCGACAAGCTCGTGAACTGGGAATTCGCCGACAAGAACCTCGGCTGAGAACCCGCTGCGCGAGTTCTCAAGCTGCTTGTGACGCCGTGCCGCGGACGCGGCACGGACGCTGAGCTCGCTCCGCGAGCTGGCAACGGCGAGTGATGCGTTGCCGCGAACGCAGCGCTCGTGCCGCCGCTGACATCACCGGGCCCGGCCGCTCCGCATGGAGCTGCCGGGCCCGCTCCTTTGCGTGCGGGGCGGCCTGGAGCGGGGCTGCGGGTGCGCACAAGGCCGCAGGGCGGGGCAGAAACGAGGTCGCCTCAAATTTGGGCTGTTCCAAGTCCGAAGCATGGACAACCCCGGGGCGCCCCAGCCCCGAGCCATGGACAACTTCGTCTCCGCCTCCTGGGACTTCTGCGCCTATGCCGCGCTCACGCTGCTCGTGATCGCGCTGGCCGTTCGTCAGCTCCGAAAGGTCGGCGTCGACCACATCGGACCGGTGACGATCGTCGTCTCGACGACCGTGGTGCTCGTCGCGAGCAGCCTGTGGGTGCACGAGGCCGGCGAGGAGGAGCGGCGGCGCATGGTGCGCACGGTCGAGGGCTTCGGGCCGGTGTACGCGGCCGAGATGGAGTACCACGAGCACTGGAAGCTCGGCGACGACCCCAGTCCCGACAATCCGCTGTACCTCGCGATCATCGAGATGCAGACGCGCTGGCTGGCGGCGAACCCGCACATCGCCGACATCTACACGTTCAAGCTCGATTCCGAGGGGCAGGTGCGCCTGTGGGTCGACTCCGAGACCGACTACGACCACGACGGGCACTACCTCGGCACGCGCGAGAGCCGCACGGAGATCGGCGAGCTCTTCCCCGAGGAGGACGTGACGCCGCGCATGCGCGCGGCCTTCGGCGGCGTGATCGGCTTCGACGACGAGATCATCGTCGACCGCTGGGGCAGCTGGGTCAGCGCCTACTATCCGATCCACGACCCGCTCGGGCGCGTCGAGGCCGTGCTCGGCGTCGACTTCCCGGCCAACGTCTGGCTGAACTCGATCCGCTACGAGCGGCACGTGCGCGCGGCGCAGGCGCTCGCGATCCTGCTCGCGCTGCTCGGCGCGATCCTGTGGGTCGGGCAACGCGGGGCGCGGCTGCTCGCGCTCGCGGAGAGCTCCAACCGCGCGAAGTCGGAGTTCCTGGCCAACATGAGCCACGAGTTCCGCACGCCGCTCAACGGCATCGTCGGCATGACCGACCTGCTGCAGGAGACGCCGCTGTCGGCCGACCAGCGCGAGTACGTCGACATGACGCGCAGCTCCGCCTCGCACCTGCTCGCGCTGATCAGCGACATCCTCGACCTGTCGAAGATCGAGGCCGGCAAGGTGACGATCGAGCAGCTGCCGGTGCGCGTGCGCGACGTCGTCGGGCACGTCGGCATGCTGATGTCGCGCCTCGCGGCGGCGAAGGGGCTGCCGCTCACGACCGAGATCGCGCCGGATGTGCCCGAGTGGGTCGAAGGCGATCCGACGCGCCTGCGGCAGGTGCTGCTCAACCTCACGAGCAACGCGGTCAAGTTCACCGAGAAGGGTGGAGTGCGGCTCAAACTCGCGTGCGCATCGGACCGCAAGACGCTCGTGTTCGAGGTGCACGATTCCGGCATCGGCATCGCGCCCGACAAGCTCGACGCGGTGTTCGAGAAGTTCGTGCAGGCCGACACCACGACGACGCGGCGTTTCGGCGGGACCGGATTGGGGCTCGCGATCGTGCGCGACCTCGCGCGCCTGATGGGCGGCGACGTGCGCGTGGCGAGCAAGGTCGGCGAGGGCAGCGTGTTCACGCTCGTGCTGCCACTGGTGGAAGCGCGGCCGGAGGAGCACCACGTCGCGGCCGCGGCCGAGCCGACGCCGCGCGCGGGCCTGCGCGTGCTCGTCGCCGAGGACAACGCGGTCAACTGGCGCGTGCTCGAGGTGCAGCTGCGACGCCTGGGCTGCCTGCCCGAGCTCGCGACCGACGGCGAGCAGGCCTTCCAGCGCGCGCAGGCGAACGACTTCGACATCATCTTGATGGACTGCCAGATGCCGGTGCTCGACGGCTTCGAGGCAACGCGCAAGATCCGCGCGCTGGCCGGGCCGCGGGGGCAGGTGCCGATCGTCGCGCTGACGGCCAACGCGCTCACCGGCGACCGCGACCGCTGCATCGCGACCGGCATGAACGGCTACTTGACGAAGCCCGTGCGCCGCGAGGATCTCGCGCAGGCGCTCGCCGGGCTCACGCGCACGCTGCGTTCGGCGGCCTGAGGCACCGCGGGCGCGATCAGGAGCGCTGCACGTACGTGAACAGGTCGCGTTCGGTGTAGCTCTCGCCGCTGGCGGCGTTGAGCGCGCGCAGCACCTTGCCGCGCACGTTCGCGGTCAGCTCGCGGCCCTTGACGGCGCGCGCGACCATCTTGTGCGTGAGCTGCTCGCCCGAGGCCTCCACGAGCCGCGCCGGCTTGAGCCCGTGCCGCTCGAGCAGCGCTCCGATCGGCTGCGGGCCGTGGTTGCGTTCGCTGGCCTGCTCTTCGGTCCGGGGGGCGCGTTCGTCGGGTTCGGCGGTCATGCACACGGAGTTTACGGGCTGGGAGCGGCTCGCGCCCCACGAGTCTCGCGCGCGCGGCTAGGCTCGGGCTCCTCCGCTACCCCGAGGTCTGCCCCATGGCCGAGTCCGCTCGCCGTTGCCTCGCTGTCGTGCCGCTGCTCGCGTTCGCGAGCCTCGCGCTCGCCCAGGCTCCCGTCGCCGTCGCGCCGTTTGGTCCGGTTTCCGTCGAAGGAACGGGCCTCTCCAAATTGCGCCGCCGGTTGGGCGACGCGGCGCCGACCGGTGCGGGCGTCACGCTCGGCGAAATCGAGGCGGGCGTGCCCGCGTGGCTGCCCGATGCCCGGCGCACGAGCCTCGCGCACCTCGCGATCGAGTCGTTGCCACCTTCGGAGCAATCGAGCGCGCACGCCAGCCTCGTGCTCGAGTACCTGTGCGGCGCCGAAGGCATGGCGAGCGGAGCGACGCGCGTGCTCGCGTTCGAGGCCTCGCACTGGCTCGGGCTCGGCTTCCTGAACGGCAGCGGGCCGACGCCGCCGGCGACGACGGTCGCGAAGGTGCTCAACCACTCGTGGATCGGCGCCTCGGAGCGTGCGAACGTCGTGCTGCGCAAGCTCGACGCCGCGATCGATGCGCAGGGACTGGTCGTGTGCGTCGGCGTCAACAACGGGCCCGGGCCGCTCGACGCTCCGCTGCTCGCGCACTCGTTCAACGCCATCGTCTGCGGCCGTGCGGATGGCGAGCACCGCAGCGGGCCGACGCGGCCGGGTTGCGACCGGCCTGGGCGCGAGAAGCCCGACCTCGTGGCGCCGGCGGAGGCGACGAGCTTCGCGACGCCGCTCGTGGCCGGTGCGTGCGCGCTGCTGGTCGAGACGGCGCGCACGCGTTTTCCCGGGCAGCCCGACGCCGAGCGCCCGGAGCTGATCAAGGCGGTGCTGATGGCCGGCGCCGCGCACCGATCTGAATGGAGCAATTTCGCGCCGAATTCTGGGCCTTTGCGCGGCAGCACGCTGCGCCCGCTCGACCCGTTGTGGGGCGCGGACACGCTCGACATCGACCGCGCGCACTGGATTCTTGCCGGTGGCGAGCAGGAAGGCGCGCCGCAGCTGCAGCGTGCGCCGCAGGTGAGCTCGCAGGGCTGGGAACTCGCGCCGGTCGCGTCGCAGACGAGCCGCTTCTGGCGCCTGCGCGTCGATGCGCGCAGCGAGTCGCTCTCGATCGTCGCCGCGTGGAACCGTCAGGCCTACGGCAACTTCACCGGCTGGGGCCTGCCGAACTTCGACCTCGAGCTGTGGCGGGTCGGGGAGGATGGCGAGCGCGAGTCGCTGGTCGGCGAGGCGGCGCGGGCGCACTTCGAGGTTGGCAACGTCGCGAGCGCGAGCCTGATCGACAACGTCGAGCACCTGTTCGTGCGCGGGCTGGCGCCGGGCGAGTACGTGCTCGAGCTGCGCCGCGGAGCGGACGGGCTCGTGCCGTGGAAGGTCGCGGTCGCGTGGGAGTTGCGCTGCGAGGAGCCGGAGTTGATTGGGTCGGGCAGCCTGACGAGCGCTGGCGAGACCGCGACGCTGTCCTTCCGCGGACGTGCGTCGCTTTCGGAAGGTGGCTTCGTGCTGGAGGCGAGCGGAGGCGCGCCGGGGGCGATGGCGGTGCTGTTCGCGAGCGCGAGCGGGGCGACGATGGGGGCGGAGGGCGTGACGCGGCTCGAGGGCGAGCTCGAGCGCGTGGCCACGGTGGTGCTGGACGAGCGCGGCGAGGTCGAGCTGCCGCTCGAGCTCGCGATGGGCGCGAACGAACCCGGATCCGAGCGCTGGTACCAGCTCGCGATCCTCGCTCCGCACCGACCGGGCGGTTTCGCGCTCACCAACGCCGTGCGCGCGCGCCTCTGCCGGTAACACGCGGGTTTGCGCGCGATTTTTCCGGAATCACCTGCGACCGCGGGCAGGGCCCGAGCGTCGTGCTCCAGCGGCGGAGTGCCCTTCCGCGGAACACCACGCGCAGCCCAAGGAGCCCAAGGCCATGCATTACGACTTCAGCCAGATCCAGGACATCGAATCCTTCGTCTCGATCCCCGAAGGCCCGTACTACTGCCGCGTCGCCGAGGTGCGCGAGGGCGTGTCGCGCGACGGAAGCCCGCGCTGGAACCTGCGCCTCGAGGTCTCGCGCGGCGAATACGCGGGCCGCACGGCCGGCTGGGACAGCCTGACGTGGAGCGAGCGCGGCATCCGTCGCGTCAAGCGCGTGCTCGAGTCGCTGGGGCTCGACGTGCGCGGCTCGCTCGACGTCGAACCGGCCGACCTGCTCGGCCGCGAGGCCCACGTGCAGTTCGAGCCCGAGGAGCGCGAGGACCCGCTGACCGGCCGCCGTTCCGTGCGCTTGCGCGTGCCCTACGCGGGCTTCGCGCCGGTGCTCGGCGAGGAAGGCGGCGCCGCGCGGCGACTGGCGTGAGCGCGCGCGTCGTTGATCGGCTCGCGCAGGTGGGCCAAACTGCCGCCCATGAGCGCCTCGAACCCGACGCCGCAGTTCTCCAAGGACGAGATCGACGACTGGCTGCGCGTCGCCCACGCCGCCGCGCAGCTCGCCTACTCGCCCTACTCCAACGTGCGGGTCGGTGCGGCGCTCGTCGGCGCCGACGGGCAGGTCTACTCGGGCTGCAACGTCGAGAACGCGAGCTACGGGCTCACGATCTGCGCCGAACGCTCGGCGATCACGCGCGCCATCGTCGCGGGCGAGCGCCGCTTCCGTGCGATCGCGATCGCCACCGACCGGCCGCACGCGCTGTTCCCCTGCGGTGCCTGCCGTCAGGTGCTGGCCGAGTTCGCGCCGGACCTGCCCGTGTTCACGCAGGGCCGCACGAGCGAGGTCGCGCGCTCGACGCTCGCCGAACTCCTGCCCAAGGCCTTCCTGCCGAAGGACCTGCGCTAGCCGTCATGACCGCCGGGAACGCCTCGAACGACGCCGCCCGGGCGCGAGCAGAAGAGCTGCGCGCCGAGCTCGCGCGCCACGACCACCTCTACTACGTGCTGGCGAAGCCCGCGGTCAGCGATGCCGAGTACGACCGCCTGTTCCGCGAGCTCGCGGAGCTCGAGCGCACGTTCCCCGCGCTCGTCGTGCCCGACAGCCCGACGCAGCGTGTCGGTGCGCCGCTCCCCGAAGGCCAAGGCTTCGAGAAGCGCCGGCACGAGGTGCCGATGCTCTCGATCGACAGCCTGTTCTCGGAGGAGGAGGTGCGCGACTTCGAGCAGAAGATCCGCCGTTTCCTCACGTTGCCCGAGGGCGAGCCGCTCGATTGGGTGGTCGAGCCGAAGTTCGACGGAGCAAGCGCGTCGCTGACCTACGTCGACGGTGTGCTCGTCCGCGGCCTCACGCGCGGCGATGGCGAGTACGGCGAGGACGTCACCACGAACCTGCGCACGCTGCGCAACGTGCCGCTGCGGCTGCACGAGGGCGAGCGCACGGCCCCGGCGTTGCTGGAGGTGCGCGGCGAGGTGCTGATCGAGCGCGAAGCCTTCGTCCAGTTCAACGAGAAGCGCGTCGCGGGCGGCGAGGCCCCGCTCGCCAACCCGCGCAACGCCGCCGCGGGCGCGATCCGGCGCAGCGATCCGACCGAAGTCGCGCGTTATCCGCTGGTTTTCCAGCCCTGGGCGGTCGTGCGGATCGAGGGCGTGCGCTTCGAGACCTACTGGGAGGCGCGGGCGGCGCTCGACGCCTGGCATTTCCCGGTCAACCGCTGGGCCGAGCGCGCGCACGGGCTCGACGAGTGCCTCGCGTACCACGCCCGGATGGAGAAGCAGCGCGCCGAACTGCCGTTCGACGTCGACGGCGTCGTCGCCAAGCTCGACCGGCTCGACCTGCGCGAGCGCCTCGGCACGACGGCGCGCTCCACGCGCTGGCAGTACGCCCACAAGTTCCCGGCCAATGAGGCGACCAGCACGCTGCGCGCGATCGAGTGCCAGGTCGGCGCGCTCGGCCGCATCACGCCGCGGGCGCACGTCGATCCGGTGGAGATCGGCGGCGTCGTCGTGCGTCACAGCACGCTGCACAACGCCGACCACGTGCGCGCACTCGGGCTCCGCATCAGCAGTGCCCCGACTGCGACACGGCGCTCGTGCAGGAGGGCAAGTTCTGGCGCTGCCCCAACCTCTACGGCTGCCGCACGCAGATCGTCGGGCGCACGTTGCTCGGCACGCGCCGCGGTGCGCTCGAGATCGATGGCCTCGGCGAGCGCATGGTCGAGCAGTTGCATGACGCGGGCCTGCTGCGGGGTCTTGCGGACCTGTTCCACCTCGACGCGCGCCGTGCGGAGCTGGTCGAGCTCGACCGCTGGGGCGAAAAGACCGTGGCGAACCTGCTCGAGCAGATCGAGCGCGCGCGCCACCCGAGCTTCGAGCGCTTCCTGACGTCGCTCGGCATCCCGGACATCGGCGGCGCGACCGCACGCGCGCTGGCGCTGCACTTCGCGACGCTCGAGGAGCTCCAGCGCGCCACCGAGGACGAGCTCCAGCACGTCGAGGGCATCGGACCCGAGAGCGCGTCCAGCCTGCGCGCGTGGTTCGAGTCCGAAGCCAACCGGGCGCTGCTCGAGCGTTTCTTCGCCGGCGGCGTCGTCGTCGAGTACCCGCGGCCCACGATCGCTGGCGACGGCCCGTTCGCGGGCAAGACGGTCGTGTTCACGGGCACGCTGGTCGGGATGGGCCGCGCCGAGGCGAAGAAGCTGGTCGAGACGCTCGGTGGCAAGGTGGCCTCGGCGATCAGCGCCAAGACGCACTTCCTCGTGACGGGCGAAGGTGGGGGCTCCAAGCGGGCCAAAGCGGCCGAGCTGGGGATCACCGTGCTGGACGAGCCGGAATTCCTCGCGCTGGCCGGTCGTGCGCCGCCGCCCGCCACCTGAACGACGCCGTCGACGCTGCGCCCCATGGGTTTTCGCTGGGGCGTGGGCTACCCTGCGAACCGCGAGCACCCCATGAGCGGCAACGAGACCACGGGCGAAACGGGCAAGGGCCCGCAGGAAGACGGCGCGCAGGGCGAGCCGTTCCGC
The DNA here is from genome assembly GCA_026692705.1 of Planctomycetota bacterium. Classification (GTDB taxonomy): domain Bacteria; phylum Planctomycetota; class UBA1135; order UBA1135; genus F1-120-MAGs118. The sequence goes on along the minus strand of JAPLOE010000155.1, from coordinate 9,602 downwards.
CTGCCCGAGGGCTTCGCGGACGACGCGACGGCCGAGCTCGTGCGACGCGCCAAGGACGGCGACGCGGAATCGCTCAACCAGCTCTTCGCCCGCTACAACGTGATGATGGTCGAGGTCGCGCGCCGGCGGCTGGGCCCGAACCTGCGGCTGCGCGAGGACGCCGACGACCTCGCCCAGACGACGTTCCGCGAGGCGCAGCGCGACTTCAAGAAGTACGAGTACCGCGGCGAGCAGGCGCTCGTGCGCTGGCTCGTGCAGATCCTGCAGAACAAGATCCGCGACCGCGCCGAGTACTGGGGCGCGTCGAAGCGCAATCCCGGCCGGCTCGTGTCGCTGGACGCGCATTCGGGCGACGACGATGGCCCGCGCCTCGATCCGTCCTCGCACGACCTGTCGGTGACGACGCAGGTGCAGCGCAAGGAGAGCTTCAGCTACCTGCGCAAGGGCCTCGAGCAGCTCAACCCCGAGTACCGCCAGGCGATCACGCTCGTGTTCTTCGAGGGCAAGACCCTGCGGGAAGCCGGCGAGATCATGGGCGGCCGCACGGAAGATGCCCTGCGCATGATGCTGCGGCGGGCCGAGGCCAAGCTGCGCGAGATCCTGCGGACCTCGGTGGGGCGCGACTACACGGGCGAAGGCCCCGGCGCCTGAGCCCCCCCGGCGCCCCCGTCCCGGCTCTGCGCGGGGCCGCCTGCAGGGGCTTGCCGAGCGCCTCCCGCGCCGCTATCTTTCTCGACCCACGTTGGGCCGCTAACTCAATCGGCAGAGTGCCATGTTCACAGCGTGGAAGTTACTGGTTCGACTCCAGTGCGGCCCACCAACGCTCCTCCCGCCGGCCAAGGCCGGGTGCGGGAGTTGAGCCTCCCCCGAGGACGACGTCGCGCTCGCGGCGACCCAGCGCCTCCACCAACGCCGACTCAAGCGCGACGGCCCCGCTCCTCGAGGCTCGAGGAGCGGGGCCGACGTTGTTGAAGCCGTTGTGGGCTAGTTCGAGGCCTTGACGGCCTTCACCGCGGCGGTGAGCGCCGGCAGGATCTCGAAGGCGTCACCGACGATGCCGTAGTCGGCGACCTTGAAGATCGGAGCCGCCGCGTCCTTGTTGATCGCGACGATGACCTTCGACGTGCGCATGCCGGCGAGGTGCTGGATGGCACCCGAGATGCCGACCGCGATGTAGAGCTGCGGCGCGACGGTCTTGCCAGTCTGGCCGACCTGCTCGCCGTGCGGGCGCCAGCCCGAGTCGACCACGGCGCGCGAGGCGCCGACGGCCGCGTTGCCGAAGGCTGCGGCGAGGTCCTCGACGATCTTGAAGCCCGCGGCCTCGCGCAGGCCACGGCCACCGGAGACCACCACCGGCGCTTCCTTGACGTCGAGCTTCGCGTCGCCCTTGGCCGCGACACCGATGACGACGACCTTGCCGCCCTTGGTGGCGACGGTCGAGACTTCAGCGGCGCCGGAACCGCTCGCCACCGCGAACGTGTTCGGACGCAGCGTGGCGCACAGCACCGCGCTCTTCGACTGCACCGTCGCGATCGCCTTGCCGGCGAGGATCGGGCGCTGCAGCGTGAACGTGCCGCCGGCGAACGAGAACGCCGTGCAGTCGGCGAGCGGCGCGGAGTCGAGCAGGCCCGCGACGCGGCCGAGCAGGTCCTTGCCGGTCGAAGTCGCCGCGGCGAGGAACGCCTTGGCGCCGTGGGCCGTGACGGCGGCGGCGATGTCCGCGGCCGTGCCATCCGGGCTGTACTTGTCGGCGCCGGTGACGACGACGAGCTTCTTGGCGCCCGCGGCCGACAGGGCGGCGGCGGTGTTGGCAGCGTCGGGGCCGGTGACGAGCGCGATCGGCGCGAGGCCGGTCGCGGTGGCGGCGCCGAGGGTCTCGAGGCTGGCGCGGCGCGGCGTGCCGCGGACGTGTTCGACGAAGACGAGGATCGAGGTCATGGTTGGGGCTCCGTCGGTTTCCTAGAGGACCTTGGCTTCGTTGCGCAGCGCTTCCATCAGCGCGGGCACGGCGCCCGCACCTTCGCCGACGATGCGACCGGCCTTGCGTGCGGCCGGCAGCTCGATCTTCTGCACCACGACCGCGTTCTCGACCGCGAGCGGTGCGACCTCGTCGATGGTCTTCTTCTTGGCGGCCATGATGCCCTTGAGGCCGGCGAAGCGCGGCTCGTTGAGGCCCTTGTCGCAGGTGATCACGACGGGGACCGGGAAGCTCACCGTCTCGATACCGGCTTCCGTCTCGCGCTGCGCGGTGCCGCCGGTCGGCGTGAGCTCGAGCTTGACCACGTCCGTGACGCAGGCGAAGCCGAGGTAGCTCGACAGCAGCGTGCCGACCGAGGCCTGGTCGCGGTCGGTCGCGACGCGGCCGCAGAACACGACGTCGGCGCCCAGCTCCTGGATCTTCGCCGCGAGTGCCTTGGCCGTCGAACGCGCGTCGCGCGCGGCCCAGCTCGGATCGAGCAGGATCGTCGCCTTGTCGGCGCCCTTTGCCAGCGCCTCGCGCAGTTCCTTGCTGCAGTCGCTCGGGCCGAGCGTGAGCACCGTCACCTCGCCGCCGTGCTTCTCGCGCGAACGCACGGCTTCCTCGATCGCGAGGTCGTCGTAGAACGAGAGCATGGACTCGAGCCCGGCGCCGTCGATGCTGGCGCCGTCGGCTCCGATCTTGACCTGCGCTTCCGTGGTCGGGACGCGCTTGACGCAGGCGATGATTTTCATGGCGTTCTGCCCTGTGGGGGATTGGCCGGTGGGGGCGCGGGTATGGAGACGTTCCGGACCCCGCGAGTCGAATGGGGGAGGCTAACCCTGCGCTCTCGAAGCGGTCAAGGCGAGGCTCGGGGCGGAGATTGTCTCAAGACGGGCCGCAGCGCCCGCCAGTGGCGCCCTACGGCTGCCGCGCGCGCTTGGTCAGCACGAAGACCCGGCCGCCGTAACCGGAGCCGACCAGCTCGTCGGTGTCGTTGCGCTGGTCGAGCTCGCCCACGCCCAGCCAGTGGCCACGGTCGCGGTCGGTGAAGAGCGTGTGGGCGCTCCACTTGGCGCTGGCGTCGCGCGCCAGCACCTCGACGTCGGCGCTGTAGCCGAAGATCGCGACTTCCTCGCTCGCCCCGGGCGTGCCGAAGCTCCCGCAGACGATCCCGCGCAGTCCCTGCGGGCCGACGTGGATGCGTTCGTTACGCCAGCCCTGCGCCGTGCGTTCGGAGCGCCACACGACGCCGTCGTCGCTCGCGGAATACAGCACGCCGGCCGGGCTGAGGGCGACGCGCCCGAGGCCGCTCTCGACCTGCAGAACGAGTTCGCCCGCGTTGCCCAGCACATCGACCGGCCGGATCTCGAGCGAGCCATCGCGCGAGACCAGCGCGAGCCGCCCGTCGGCGAGTTGCACCGCGTCGCGCACGCGGCCACGCGTCGTCGCGATCTCGCGCGCCACGAAACGCGTGCGATCCTTCGGCGCCGCGAGCCGCCAGATCGAGCCCGGGCTCGTGAAGGCCACAAGCTCACCCTCGCACGCGATCAGCGTGTGCACTTCCGCGCCCGCGAGGTCCGCGATCAGGTTGCAGTCGAGCATGCCCTCGGGCTGCGGAGTGATCTGGTACACGCGCCCGCTCTCGGCACCGACGTACAGCTCGCGCCCCGGCTTGCGCGGGTCGAGGTCGCCGAGCGCGAGCCCACCGAGCCACCTGCCGTCCGAGCAGGCGACGAGATCGGTCCACTTGCCCGCGTACTGCACGATCACGTGGCAACGCCCGAGATCATCGAGCGCGACGACCTCGTTGCCGCCGTAGCAGTCGAACACGTCGAGCACCTTCGTCGTCCACACTCCGGTCGCGCCGAGGTCGAGCGCGATCGCGACGTCCCAGCCGTCGGCGGCCACGGGTTTCGCGAGCAGCGCGTTCGATGTCGCGGGAGCCGCTTCCGCTGCCTGCGAGGTCGCCACCGGGTTCGCTTGACAGGCGGCGAGAACGAGCGTGAGGGCGAGCGGGAACGAAGTCGAGCTGCAGCGGTGCTTCACGGGAACTCCTTGAGAGCGACGCTAGCGCGCCAGAACTCGCGCGTCACGCCTGCGTGGCGCCACCGAGTCGCACGAGCACTTCCGGCGGCAATTCGTGGCCTCCGTCGAACTCCAGCGCCGCGCACGCGAGGCCTTCTCCAGCGAGGCGCGCTCGATCGCGCTCGAGCCATTCCGCCGTGTGGTACGCGTCGCTGCGCCCGCGGAAGAGCTCGATCCGCGTCGCTTCCAGCTTCACCTTGGCCTGCACGAGGTCGACGTCGGGCGGCACGCCGCCGCCAAAACTGATCAGCCGCTCGAGCCGCGTCGTTCCAAGCGCCGCCCAGCGCCACACCGTCGCCGCGCCTTCACGCTCGCTCCACCGCGCGACTTCGTCGAGGTACGCGACGTAATCTGCGATCTCCTCCTCGCGCCGCTCGCGCGTCATCCACGACGCGCCGATCGGTCCCGACGAGCCGCGTCGGTAGAAGCGCGATAGAGCTTCCGGCACGACGAGCAGGCGCTCCTGGCCCTCGAGCGCCTTGCACGCCTCGAGCATCTCCGTCGCGAGCTGCGCGTAGCCGTGCACGAGGATCCACGTCTCGCGCGCCGTCGCCGGATCGCCCGACACTTCCACTCGCACGGTTCGGCTCACTCGAAGCAGGTGCGATTCGGTCATGGATGTCGTTCGCGGCGCGCCATCGTCGTCGGAAAGGAACCCGTGGGGGAGAAGAAGGAGGAGAGGGAGTGAGCCGCGAGGAAACCGCGGAGGACATGCGTCGGCTGGGCGAACGGTCGAAGCGCCCGTCGGCGGTCCTTGAAGGGTGCGAAGGCGTTGTCGAATTGCCGCAGCCAGTCTGGCGAGCGATGCGGAGACGCGAGCGCGCGAGCCGGCCGAGCGCCTTCATCCGAAGGCTCGGGCCGCCGCGCCCCATCTCATGCCTTCGGCTTCCTCCCGGTTCGCCTCCTTCTCCCCTCACTTCCGACTCCCCACCCGGTTCCTTCTCCTCTTCTTCTCGTCTCCTAGGAGCCGAGCATCTCGCGCTCTTCGGCGACGGAGACTCCGGCGACGGGCGAGTCGAACGTGTGCCCGAGGTACTTCTCGCGCACGAGCGGGTCGCGAATGATCTCGGCGGGCGTGCCTTCCTTGAGCAGCTTGCCCGAGCCGATCACGTAGGCGCGGTCGCACAGCTGCAGCGTCTCGCGCACGTTGTGGTCGGTGATCAGGATGCCGAGGTTGCGCGCGCGCATGCGCTTGACGAGGTTCTGGATGTCCTCGACCGCGATCGGGTCGACGCCCGCGAAGGGCTCGTCGAGCAGCAGGATCAGCGGTTTCGTCGCGAGCGCGCGCGCGAGCTCGAGGCGCCGCACCTCGCCGCCGGAGAGCGTGTTCGCGATGCTGGTCTCGACGTGCGCGAGCTCGAGCTCGCCGATCAGGCGCGAGGCCTCGCTCTCGCGTTGTTCCCGCGAATAGGGCAGCGTCTCGAGCACCGCGCGCAGGTTGTCGCGCACCGACAGCGTCTGGAAGATGCTGCGATCCTGCGGCAGATAGCCCATTCCCAGCCGCGCGCGCTTGTACATCGGCAGGCGCGAGCACTCCTCGCCGCGCAGCCGCACCTCGCCCGCGTCGGGCCGCGTCAGGCCGACGGTCATGCGGAAACTGGTCGATTTTCCCGCACCATTCGCGCCGAGCAGGCCGACGATCTCGCCCGCGCGGACCTGGAACGACACTCCGTCGACGACAGTGCGCTTCTTGAAGGCCTTGACGAGTCCCTTGACCTCGAGGAGCAGCTCGCCGGCCACCGGATCGGGGCGCTGGTTCATGGCGGGAGTCTAGGGGCCGGGCGGGGGCGATGCTCGCCCGCCGCGGAGGCCAGATTGCGACTTCCTTCGGGGGCCGGGGGGCCGGCCGATCCGTCCGCGGTGGCCGGGTCGACGGGCCCGGCGCGCGCTCCAGACCCCGAGGGCGCACGGGGACGCAAAATGCGACTTCGAACGCCGGTCCGCGACGTCGGCTGGGCCCTGTCGAGGCTCCAAAAGCTCGTGTGGATAACTTGTGGAGTAAGTTTGCGCGCCGCAGGTCGGCTCCGGACTCAAGGTCAAGCCCCGCGCAAGGATTTTTGGCTTCCGGAGCAAGGTGCCGATCCTGCTCGCGCGCGGGTGCCTCTGGGGGCGCTCTCCGGGCAGCTTGAGCCGATCCAGCGCAGCCTGCCGTCCCGACAGCCGCGAACGCTTGGGCCGAGTCGCGGCGCTCCCGTTGGACGATTTCCCGGAACTGGCGCTGTTGAAAACCGCACTCCTACCCCGGTCGGGCGAGCGTCGCCTGTGTGGACGCGCGCGGCCTCCCGCCGGCCCCTCCGAGCCGCTCAGGCGCCTAGCGGATCCACTGCAGCCGGTACGTGCTGAACTGGAACGAGAACGGCCAGAACACGGCCAGAGCCCGCCCCGCGATCAGCTCGCGCGGCACGAACGGCGCGGGGTCGATCCGGGCCGCCGTCGGCTTCTCCTTGGCCTTCAGGAACACGTGGCGCTCGCCGTAGATGTCGCGGAAGAACGTCGCGACGCCCTCGGGCGTGTTCTCGCGGATCGGGTTGGAATCGGGCAGGTAACGGCCGTCGCCCGGGCCCTCGCGCGCGTTGCCGAGCACGGGCTGGCCACCGGGAGCGCCGTCCCACAGGAGCGCGAGCGTGCGCCACTCGCGGCTGTCGCTCGAGTCCTGCGTGTTGTCGCCGAGCATGAAGTAGTGCCCCTGCGGGATCTTCCAGCTCGTGGCGTTGTCGGAGCCCGTGTAGAAGATGTCGCGCCAGACCTGCAGGTCCTCGAGGCGCGCGCCGCCGCCGGCGAGCTCGAGCTTCACGCCCGAGGCCTGATCGAGCGCGGGCGGCACTTCGAGCGTCGCGATCGTCTCGCCGTCGAGCGTGAGCGCGAGCCGGTCGTCGAGGTTCTCGGCCGCGAGCTCGTAGGTGCGGCCGGCCTCGAGGCGCGTGCCGATCTCGACGAACGACGGGTCGTAGCGCTCGATCTGCGCCCAGACGACCTCGATGCGGCCATTCGCCTTCGCGCGCGGGCCCGGCAGCGTGAAGCGATAGCGCCGTCCGCCTTCCGACAGCTCGACCGTCAGGCTCTCGAGCTCCGCACGCGGCGTGACGCGGCCGGTGAGCCGCAGGTCGCCGACGGTGTTCGCGTTCGAGCGGTGGAACTCCGGGTACTGGCGCATCGCTGCGCGCGCGCCCGAGGGGTAGCCGTGCTCGTACGTGTCGAGGATCGAGCCGCCGCCGTGCGCCATGAAGGCCAGCGTCGTCGCGCCCGCGGCGTCGATGTCGCGCGAGTTGACCGAGCGGTTGCCCTCGGCCATCCAGTGCACGTCGCGCGGCGCCGGGCCCTCGTCGATCGCCTTCCAGTGCTCGCGCATCACCTTCGACGGGCGGCGCAGCACGTGCCACTCGTCCTTCTGCGCGTCCTTGAGCCACAGGTCGCCGTACTGGATGCGCAGCTCGTCGCCCGGCATGCCGACCAGGCGCTTGACGAAGTTCTGCGCGCGGTTGAGCGGGTACTTGAAGATCACCACCTCGAAGCGCTCGGGGTCGCGCAGGTGGAACGAGAGCTTGTCGACCAGGATGCGGTCCTTGATCTCGCCGACGAGCGCGCCGCGCTCGCGCAGCTCGAGCCCCATCAGCGTCGGCTGCATCGACCCCGTCGGGATCTGGTAGGCCTCGACCGCGAAGTACTTGAGCATCACGGCCATCACGATGGCGACCGTGAAGGCCTCGATGTTCTCGCGCCAGCGTTGGGGCGGCTTCTTGGTGTGGACCACGTGGTGTTCCCGGCGCGGAATCAGACAGGGGCGGCGCGGGCGGCGTCAAGCCGCGCGCGCGAAAAGCTCCCGCCAGTCGCCCGTGGCGAGCGAGCGCGGGGCGGTACATGATGCGCCCGCGCCGCCATGCACGTCCTGTTCGTCTCGCCCGACACCGGGCCCTACAACCACCAGTTCCTGCGCGGCCTGCGCGAGCTGGGTGCGCGCGTCACCGGCATCGGGCTCGCTCCGCGCGAGCGCCTGTCGGAGAAGGTGCGGCCGCTGCTCGACCACTACGTCGCCTGTGAGCGCCTGCTCGACGCGGACGCGCTCGCCGCCGCCGTGCTCGCGTTGCCGGACGCCGCGACGATCGAGCGCGTGGAGACCATCGACGAGCCGCTGGTCGAGACCGCAGCGCACGTGCGCGAGAAGCTCGGCCTTCCCGGCCTCACGGTCGCCACGGCGCGCCTGTGCCGCGACAAGGTCGCGATGAAGGCCTTCCTGCGCGAGCGCGGCATCCCGTGCGCGAACTCGGCCGCGGTCGGCAGCGAGGCGGAACTGCGCGAGTTCGCCGAGCGCGAGGGCTACCCGCTGATCGTCAAGCCGATCGCCGGCTTCAACTCGCTCGACACGTGGAAGGTCGACGACGCCGCGCGCCTCACCGAGCTCCTTCCGCGCCTGGGCTTCAAGGACAAGAAGCGTGTAGCCGTCGAGGAGTTCATCGACGGGCACGAGGGCTTCTTCGACACGCTCACCGGCCCCGAGGGCGTGCGCCACGATTTCGTCGGCCACTACTTTCCCGGCTGCCTCGAGGCCAACCGCACGCGCTGGATCTCGCCGCAGATCGCGATCACCAACCGCAGTGAGCTCGAGAGCTACGCCGAGCTGCGCGAGACAGGCCGCCGCGTGGTCGACGAGCTCGGCCTGCGCTCGACGGCGACGCACATGGAGTGGTTCTTCGGCCCCAAGGGACTGAAGTTCTCCGAGATCGGCGCGCGTCCCGCCGGCGAGCGCATCTGGGAGATGTACTCGCGCGGCAACGACTTCGACGTGTTCCGCGAGTGGGCGCTCGCGATCCTCGGCCGCCCGAGCGAAGCCAAGCCCTCGCGCCGCCTCGCCGTCGGCTCGATCCAGATCCGCCCCGACCGCGATGGCAAGTTCATCTCCCACACCGGCGTCGAGCAGGCCTTCCAGAAGCTCGCTTCCGCGATCTACGAGCACTCCGTTCCTGCCGTCGGCTCACCCACGTCCGCGCTCGACCGCGGCTGGCTGTGCAACACGTGGTTTCGACTCTCGCACGCCGACTTCGACGAGCTCCGCCGCTCGATGACGTTCCTCGGCGACACCGTGAAGTCGCGCGCGAAGTGAGTTCGGCGTGGGCCGCGTGTACGGTTCGTTGGCGAAGTCTCTCTGTGCCTTCTCTGGTGGCTCGCGTCCGAAAGCCGTAGAGGGCCAACCTTGGGGGGAGGGAGAAAGAGAGAAGGGGAGGGAAAACGGGAGAGAGAAGAGAGGGGCGAGGTGGGGAAATGACGCGAGCCGGCCGCCCGAAGGCAACCGGCTCGCGGAGCGAAGCTGGCGTGCGCCGAAGCGCCGCGCCAGTCAGGTCACGGAGCGAAGGTGACGTCCAAGCCGTCCGAGAGCATCGTCGTCTTCGGCGACGGCGGATCGCGGAAGGAAAGCCCGTCCTTTTCTGGCCGCTGCCTTGTTTCTGCTGCGGCCAGAAAAGCTCAGAGGACGCTTAATGCGTCCTCTGAGAGGGATCCCCCGAGGCTGAGCGAAGCTCAGCCGCTGGCTGAAGGGTTCCGCGGTCCGCTTGGCCTAAGCCTC
>JAPLOE010000154.1 GCA_026692705.1 Planctomycetota bacterium | reverse complement strand
GCTCGACGTCCTTCACGACCACGGCGTTCGCCCCGATCACGGCCTCGTCGCCGATCTTCAGGGGCCCGAGCAACTTCGCGCCGGAGGAGATCACGCAGCGGTCGCCGATCACCGGCACCTCGGGATGTTTCGAGCGCCCGCCGATCACGACGTGCGTCCCGATGCGGACGTCGTCGCCGACCACGGCGGCGTCGTGGATCACGATGCCCATGCCCCAGTAGCCGAGCGAAATGCGCCGACCGAGCTTCGCGCCAGGGCCGATCCAGCAACCGAACACGAAGCGGTTGACGAGGGCGATCAGCACGGGAATCAGCGGGATTCCTGCGCGCCGCATGGCGTGTGCGAGCCGGTGAAGGCCGACGAGGATCCAGCTCAAGGCCGGACCTCCATTCCTTGCGGATGCGGCAAGGCACCGAGCAGCGCCTCGAGGTCCGCCTCCTCCCGCGTCCACGTGCGCACGCGTGCCAGCGTCACGCGGGTCGAGCACGGCGCCGGCGGATGGCAGAACACCAGCTGGCGCGTCTGCAGGCGCTCGCCGAAGTCCGGCGACCAGAAGGCCGTGACGACCTCGATCGCGTCGCGGGACTCGACCTGCACCTCGATGTCATCGCGGTGCAGGATCACGCGGTGGAAGTCGTCGCGCTCGACACGGACTTCCGGATGCAGCAGCAGGCGCGTGCGCACGACCTGACCCTTGCCGCCTTCGACGTCGTCCTGGATGGTGAGCGAGTCGCCGCTGGCCACGAGACGGCGGCGATGGATCGGCGAACCGCGCAGGTGCGCGTAACCGTCGTGCGAGCCCTGCAGCACGAATCCGAGCTCGTGGCGCTCGAAGCGCTCGAGCGTGACCCGCGGGCGGCGGCCGACGCGGAACGAGGACCAGAACTCGGCCTGATCGTGGTGATCGAGCGTCAGCGTGTTGTGGGCGCGCGTCGAGCGCGACTCGTCGCGCAGGTCGCCGGGTTCGTACTCGAAGACGCCCGCATCGACGACAAAGCGCTCGCCGTCGACGCTCCACTCGAACGAGAGCACGTCTCCGTGCCCGTGCGCGGGCAGGTGATCGGGCGCGATCGTGCCGCAGTCGGCGACGACGTAGGAACCCGGCGTCCGCAGGCCGAAATACCCCGCCTTCTCGAGCGCGAAGACCGTGCGTGGCAGTTTTTTCGACGCGCCGGTGACCTTGCTCCACGCTTCGAGGCACTCTTCGGTCGAGTAGGCGCCCGTCAGGCCGCCATCGTTGAACAGGCTCGGCGTTCCGTCCGGATGCGTCAGGTCGACGAGCGCCTGCGCCATCGGATCGAGCGCGACCTCGAGCCGCGCCCGCAAAGCACGCGGTGCCACATGCGCACACTCGATCAGGTCCGCAAAGACCTGCGCGTGGTAACTCGGGCTGCGCTCGTAGTGCATTCCGTCCTCGAGCACCTGCTCGCGCAGCTCGGCCGCAATCCCGCGCGCCGCGATGAGGAACCAACGCCGTGCGGACGCGCCTTCGAAGAAACTCGCGCCCCACAGCAGCGCCTTGTAGTTCTTGATCAGGTGGTTGCCGCCGATGTCGAGCTCGAGGTTCTGCTCGAGGTGCGCGAGCTGCTCGACCAGCGAAGCGACGATGCGTTCACGCACACGAGGCGCGAGCGAATTCCCGCGGCGCACGAGCTCCTGCATCCACACCACGGTGCGGATCGAGATGACGTAGCTCGCCCACGAGGTGCGCCACGCCCCGCGCGCGTTGCGCGGGTTGCTCTCGATCCAGTCGAGGCACAAGCGCGCGAAGTTCGGCTCGTCGACGGCTTCGAGGTACTCCATGTAGTGGAGCTGGAAGCGCTCGAGCGCCGTGGATCCCGCAGGATTCCAGTCGATCGCGCCACACAGTCCGTGCTCGACGCCGCCCAGGCACGCGCGCAGGTCCTCGGAACCCGTCTTCACGGGCCCGTCGCGACGCGGGAACACCGGACGCGGCGGATTCGCCGAAGGCGCGAGAGAAGTCGGCGCCGCGCCGAGCACCAACGTCGGAAGCGCGTCGTGGAGCAGGTTGCGCACGAGCTTGCGGGCACGTTCGGCGAGCTGCCGTGGCCGCGTGCGCACGAGCTGGCGAGCGAGCGCCGGGAGATTCCCGAGCGCACTCGGCGCCGGACGTTCCGGCTCCAGCGATCGTTGCGGCTTCGCCACGCGGTCCTCAGGCCGTTGCGGCCAGGCTCTCGCGCCTCGCGACGCTGCGGTGCAGCACGTCGGCGATGCGTTCGCACGCGCGACCGTCGCCGTAGGGATTGCGGGCCTTCGCCATGCGCGCGTAGGCCTCGTCATCGCCGAGCAACGCCTCGAGCTCCGTGATGATGCGCCGCTCGTCCGTGCCGACCAGGCGCGCGGTTCCCGCCGCGATCGCTTCGGGACGTTCCGTGACGTCGCGCAGCACGAGCACCGGCTTGCCGAGCGCCGGAGCTTCCTCCTGCACGCCGCCCGAGTCCGTCAGGACGAGGTCGCAGCGGTCCATCAGCCACACGAACGGCTCGTACTCGAGCGGAGCACCGAGCGCGATGTTCGGAACGCCGCTCAGGAACTCGCGCACGGGTCGCTGCACATTCGGATTCAAGTGCACGGGATACACGAACAGCCAGTCGTCGTGGCGCTCGGCGCACGTGCGGATCGCGCGGCACAGGTCCTCGAACGGACGGCCGAAGTTCTCGCGGCGATGCCCGGTGACGAGCACGATGCGGCCCGGCCAGTGGGCGACGAGCGCCGCAAGCTCGGGCCCGAGCTGGGCCTCGTAGTCGCGCGCCGTGCGCTTGCGGGTGCGCTCGCGCGTCCACAACAGCGCGTCGATCACCGTGTTGCCGGTGACGAAAATGGACTCTGGTTCGCGGCCTTCCGCGAGCAGGTTGTCGCGCGAGCCTTCGGTCGGCGCGAAGTGCCAGCGCGTGATCCGATCGGCGACGATGCGGTTGAATTCCTCGGGAAAAGGCGCCGCCAGATCGCCGGAGCGCAGGCCGGCCTCGACGTGCCCCACCGGAACGCCCGCGTAGAACGCAGCCATCGACGCAGCGAGGCACGTGGTCGTGTCGCCGTGCACGAGCACGACGTCCGGCCGCTCCTCGCGCAGCACCTCGCGCATGCCGAGCAGCACCTTGCTCGTGACGTCGAACAGGTCCTGGCCCGGCGCCATCACGTTCAGGTCGCGGTCCGGCACGAGCCCGAACAGCGACAGCGCCTGATCGAGCATCTGCCGGTGCTGACCCGTGGCGCACAGCCGCGACGTGAAGCGTGGATCGCGCGCCAGCCGGTTGACCAGCGGCGCCATCTTGATCGCCTCCGGCCGCGTGCCGACGACGGAGAGCACCCGGATCGTCACAGGAACAGTCCCCGCGTGTCGATCAGGATCTTCTCGTTGAGCGCGTCGCGACGCAGCCGCTTGAACGGCCTGTGGTCGACGAGCACGAGCACGATGTTCGCGCGGCGCACCGCCTCCTCCAGCTTCACCAGCTCGAACTCGGGATGGAACAGGAGGTGCGGCTCGACGACCAGCAGCTCGCCCAGATTGCGGCGCTTGAGCTCGTGCACGATCTCGACCGCCGGCGACTCGCGCAGGTCGTCGACATCGGCCTTGAACGACAGGCCCAGGCACGCGATCACCGGATCGACGACGCGCTTCGCGCACTGCTCGACCTTGTCGATCACCCACTGCGGCTTGCGGTCGTTGACCTCGCGCGCGGCCTTGATGACCTTCGCGTTCTGCGGATCACCCGCGACGATGAACCACGGGTCGACGGCGATGCAGTGGCCGCCGACGCCCGGCCCCGGCTGCAGGATCTTCACGCGCGGATGGCGGTTGGCGATGCGGATCACCTCCCACACGCTGATGCCCGCGCGGTCGCAGACCATCGAGAGCTCGTTGGCGAACGCGATGTTGACGTCGCGGTAGCTGTTCTCCGACAGCTTGACCATCTCCGCCGTGCGCGAGTCCGTGCCGACGACCTCGCCGCGCACGAAGCCCTGGTAGAACTCGAGCGCGACCTCGGTCGACGCGTCGTCGACGCCGCCGACCACGCGATCGTTCTCGATCAGCTCGGTCAGGATGCGCCCGGGGAGCACGCGCTCGGGGCAGTAGGCCACGTACACGTCCTCGCCGATGGCGTGCCCCGCCTCGCGCAGCACGCGCGCGACGATGCCATCGGTGGTTCCGACGGGGCTCGTCGACTCGAGGATCACGAGGTTGCCCTTGCGCACGAACGGCGCGATCGAGCGCGCGGCCGCCTCGACCATCGAGACGTCCGGCTGCTTGTCGGCCTGTATCGGCGTCGGCACCGCGAGCACGAACACGTCGGCCTCGCAGGGCTCCGTCGCCGCCGTCAGGTTGCCCGCCTGCACGGCGGCCTTGACGATCAGGTCGAGGTCGGGCTCCTCGATGTGGATGCGCCCGGCGTTGATCGTGTCGACGACCTGCGGCGAGACGTCGACGCCGAAGACGCGGCAGCCCTTGGTGCCGAGGATCGACGCCGTGGGCAGGCCGATGTAGCCCAGTCCCACGACGCACACGCGCAGGCCGTCGCCCGCGCGCAGGCTGCGTCTCCGCTCGCCCAGCGCGCTGCGCTTGCGGATCTGAGTGCTGCTGAGGTCAGCCTGCGCGGCGTTCGTCGTCGCGCTTCCCGTAACCGTAGCCGTAGCCATTGCCGTATTTCCCATTGGCGAGCGAGGTTCCAACTCCGTTGAGGACGGCGCCGATCAGGTTGGCGCCGGTTTGCTTGAGGCGTCGCGTGGCCTGCTCGACCAGGCGCGCGGAGGCCTTGTCCGAGCGGACGACGAGCAGCAGCGCATCGATCAGCGCCGCGCAGGTCTCCATGTCCGACACCGCCATCGCGGGCGGGACGTCGCACACGACGAGGTCGTAGGAGCCTTCGAGCTCGGCGAGCAGCGCCTTGAACTCGGGGCTGTCGAGCAGGTCGCTCGGGCTATGCGGGTGCCGGCCGGCGGTGATGACGTCGAGCCGCTCGGTCACCGAGCTGCGCAGCGCCTGCTTCCAGCCGACGCGGCCCTCTAGCACATCGGACATGCCCGGGCCGAGGTCGAGCCCGAGGTACAGGTGAATCGTCGGGCGCCGCATGTCGCAGTCGATCAGCACGACGCGCCGGCCGGAGCGCGCGAAGGCCATCGCGAGCGCGACGTTCGAGCTCGACTTGCCTTCGCCGGGCGTACAGGAAGTTGCCGCGATCGAGCGCACGTCGCCGTCCGCGGAGAGCGCGAACTTCAGGTTGGCGCGCAACGAGCGGTAGGCCTCGGCGCACGCGCCTTCGGGATCGTCGCGCAACGGCACGAAATGCTGCGACGCGTTGCGGATCTTGTAGCGCCCGCGTCGGAAGTCCGGCACCGCGCCGAGCACGGGCAGGTCCGTCGCCGCCTCGAGTTCCGATTCCGTGAACACGCCGCGGAACAGCGCTTCCTTCGCGACGGAAAGGCCGCAGGCCGCGAGCAGGCCGACCGCGATGCCAACGAGCATGTGCAGCGGCACCGACGGAGCGCTGCGGTCGAGCGGCGCGACGGCCGGGTCGACGAACTCCGCCGCCGGCTGCGTCGAAGCGCGCGTGATCTCCGCTTCCTGCTCGCGCGCGAGCAGCAGCTTGACGATCTCGGTGTGCGCCGCGAGCTTGCGCATCGGCTCCGCGACGACACGCTCCTCTTCGGGCAGGCGTCCGAGCGACGACTCGACGCGCTCGATCTCGTGACCAAGGTCGGTGAGGCTCGCGTCGATGCCGCGCTGGCGGCCTGCGAGGTGCTCGCGCACGCGTTCCATCAGGCCCGCGCGCGCCGCGGCGATGGATCAGCCCGATCGTCGCCTCGATGCGGCGTTCCGCCTCGATGCGCGCGGGGTGTTCCGGCGTCGCCTCGAGCGCGAGCTCCGCGTGGCGCGACTGCAGCGCACCGAGCGACTCGAGGTAGCTCTCGAGCAACGGATCCCGCGCCGACGGCGGCCCGCCACCCAGGCGCGCGATCGCGGCCACGTCGCGCGCCGCGACGGCCTCGAGCGACTCGCGCAGCTTGGCGAGATCGCGTTCGATCAGCTCGAGCGACGCCTGAGCGTCGAGCTCGTGCTGCTGGAGCAGCAGGCGATACGGCCCGCTGTCGCTGCGGTCCTGCAGCGCGTCCTCGGCGTCGAGTTTCGCGACGCTCTCGAGGTACGCCACCGTGACCGGGTCGTTCAGCTCGCCCGACATGCGCGAGATGCCCGCGAGGTCGCCGCTGGTGAGCAGCGCGAGCGCTCCGCGCGTGGCCTCGCGCGCGAGCTGCGCCTGCATGCGCTGCACCTCGAGGCCCGAGAGCTGCTCGATCAGGATCTCGCCGCTCTTGGTGACGTTGATCGCGCGCGGGTTGTCGCGCTGCACCTCGACGACCTCGCCCTCGGCCTCACGCAGGAGCTCGAGCTGGGCTTGGAGCGATTCGCGAATGAATCCGAGCGTGCTGGTCGCCTTGCGTGCTCCGCGCGACTCGCTGCGCTCGAGGTACGTCTCGCACAGCGCGTTCGCGATCTCGGCCGCGCGGCGCGGGTCGCTGTCGTCGACGGTGAGCTCGATCACGCCCGAGTTGCGCTCGGTCTCGCGGACGCGCGTGCGGCCCATGAGCCGCTCGATCGCCTCGTCGTGCGTGAAGCGCCGCAGCGCGTACGTGCGTCCGGTGAGGTCGCCCTCGGGCGCGAGCCGGATGCGGCAGCCCGCGAGCTCCGGAAGCGCTCCGCTGGCAAGGTCGAACTCGCCTTCTTCCTTCGTGCCGAGCAAGCCCGGCACGCGGATGCGCACATGCGTCGCGTCGAGAAACTCGACTTCGAACTTCTCGGGCGCGTCGAACTCGTTCCCGGCCTCGATGTCGGCGCGCAGGCGCGGCGGCAGCTTGCCCTCGGGCTCGTCGTTGGCGATGTCGCCCGTGATCGGCGCGAGCAGCGGGTCGTGGACGGCTGTGGTGAGCGCCAACCGGCGCGTCATTTCCTCGGGCTCGTGCGCCCGCGACACGACCTCTTCCGCCGTCGAGCGCGCACGCAGCAGCTCGATCTGGCTCGAGGCCTGCGGAGCGCGGCCGAGCAGTGCGAGGTCGCCGAGCAGGCCCTGCGACGACGAGGCATCCTCGAGGATCAGCGTGGCGCGCGCGCGGTAGCTCGGCTCGCGCTGGCTCGCGACCAGGATGCTCAGCACGATCGCGAGCCCGCCACACACGAGGAACACCCGCGTGTTGCGGCCGAACAGGCCCCACAGGCCCTCGATCGAGAGACCCTGGGGCGCTTCGCTGGCGTCACCGCCCTTGAATTCGTTGCGCGCCACTCAGTTGTTCCCCAGGCGGTCTTCGATGAGCAGGATCGTCGCCACCGTCGAGAGCGAGGTCGCGAAACCAGCGAGGTACGGCAGCACCTCGTCGGAGAACTTGCCGGCGTTCGAGCGCCGCACGAACAGCACGTCGTCCGCGCGCAGCGCGAGGAAACCCTTGGCGTTCGGCTCTTCCGCATCGATCACGGCCCACTCGAGCTCGCTCTCGAGCCCGCGCAGCAGCACGACCTCGTCGCGATCGGCCTTGGGCGTGAAGCCGCCAGCGAGCGCGAGCGCCTGCATCACGTTGACGGGTCGATCGAGCTCGAGCGCACCCGGGCGCACGACCTCGCCGTACACGTACACGCGGCGCGCGCTGTGCGTGACGACGCTCATGTCGACACGCGGGTCGACGATGTACTTCGTGTACGCGGCGCTGATCGCCTCGCGTGCGGCGCTCATCGAGAGCCCCGCGACGTGCACGGGACCGACCAGCGGCAGCGACAGGTTGCCTTCCATGTCGATGCGCGAGCCGCCCGTGCCGAGATCCGGCTGCCCGTAGACGCCGACGCGCACGACGTCGTTCGGTCCGAGCGGAAAGGCGCTCCAGTCCGGCGTGGACGAGAGCGTGGGAGTGGCCGTCGAGGGCCTGAGATCAGGTGCCGTCGAGGCGCACGAGGCGACCAGCGGCACGACCGCACAGAAGAGGGAAACTAGCTTCATGGGGGCGCTTCCCCTTTCGGGCGCGTGGCGCACGCGCTTGCGGTCCGGGATGGGCGCGCGCGCCACGTTCCCAGGACGTGGAAGGCCCGCCGCACCCTCAAGGCGGCCTGCGATCGGTCCGATGACTCGGGTCAACATGGCTACTTGGGTCGTTGGCGACATCCACGGCTGCGCCGAAGAACTCGCGCGCCTGCTCGAGCACCTCCAGCTCGGTCCGGCCGATCGGCTCGTCTCCGTCGGCGACCTGTTCCATCGCGGCCCCGATCCCGCGGGCGTGATGGACCTGATGCGCGAGCACCGCGTGCCGTTCGTGCTCGGCAACCACGAGCTCGTCGTCCTGCGCCGCATCGGTGTCGCGCCGACCTCGCTCGCGCGCGACGACCGCCCGCCGCTGCGCACGCACTTCCCCGACATCGACGAGGACGACCTCGACGGCGACGGCCACACGCCATGCCAGGTCGATCCGCCGCGTCGCGCGGAGATGCTCGAATTCCTGCAGACGCACTCGGGTTTCTTCCTGCGCCACTCGGAGATCGACGGCGCGCAAGCGACGCACGACGGGCGCCCGTGGTGCATCCTGCATGCGGGCCGCGTGCCCGGAGTCGAGCTCGAGCGCTCCTCGATCCGCGACCTGACTTCACTGCGCCGCCTCGCCGGCCGCGGCAATCCGTGGTGGTACGAGAACTACGTCGGGCCGGAGCTCGTGCTCTTCGGCCACACGCCGAGCCAGCTTCCGCGTGTGCACTCGCTGCGCGGCAACCCGGTCGCCATCGGCCTCGACACCGGCTGCGTCTACGGCGGCAAGTTGACCGCCTACTCGCCCGAGCTCGACGAGTTCCGCTCCGTCAAGGCCGCACGCGCCTACGTGCAGGCCTGATTCGCGCGCTCCGACGCCGAGTTCGTCCCCGGCTGGGCACCGCCAACCTCACGCGTGGCCTGCAATTCAGCATCTGCCCGTGATATGGGTGGACCTGTCAAGCACTCCTGACGGAGCACGCGGACTGGTTTGAATTGTGCGGGGACGGCGAGCGCCGACTCGCTTCGCGGCGTTGCAGTCTGATGTTCGCGGGTTGGGTACCGCAGTTCATGCGTTCGTGGGAGGGGCTGGCTCAATTTGAGAGCGGGCGTCGGCAGCAGGCTGCCTGCCCAACGGACACGATCGAGGGTTCCCCTCCCGGGCCTGTTCAGCCCCCCGGCGCCGTCCTCAACTCGAACCTTACGAGCGGAGTGGCCTTCACGCTCTGTCCGTGACCCCGAAGGGCTGCGGAATCCGGCGCGTTCGAGCATCATGGGCACGTAACGCCCTGCGGCGGGCGCGGTAGTCCGCCCTGCCCGCCCCCCCTACCCCGAGGCCCTGATGCACACCCCGTCTCGCACCTTCGTCGCCGCAGCGCTGCTGCTCGTCCCCGCCGCCTTCGCCCAGTCCACGACCAAGCTCAGCGCCAGCGCGGGCGGCACCAACGGCAACGGCCCGTCGGCGCTCGGCACGTCGCCGGACACGCTCTCGCCCGATGGACGCTTCGCGGTGTTCGCCAGCAACTCCTCGAACCTCGTCGCCGGCGACACCAACGTGCTCCTCGACGTTTTCCTGCGCGACACCGTCGCCGGGACGATCGAGCGCACCAGCGTCGCCAGCGGCGGCCTCGAGACCAACGCCGACTCGCTCTCGCCCGCGGTCAGCGACGACGGACGCTTCATCGCCTTCCAGAGCCTCGCCACCAACCTCGCGGCCGGTGACTTCAACAGCACGTGGGACGTGTTCGTGCACGACCGCCAGACCGGCGTCACGACGATCGTGAGCGTCGCCAACTCGGGTGCGATCGGCAACGGCGCGAGCACGAGCCCCTCGATCTCCGCCGACGGCACGCTGATCGCCTTCGAGAGCGACGCGACCAACCTCGCGGTCTCCGACCCCAACGGTGCGACCGACGTCTTCGTGCGCAACCTGACGACGAACTCGACGCGCATGGTGAGCCGCGTCCCCGGCGGCGCGCTCGGCAACGCGGCCTCGAAGGCTCCGGCGCTCTCCGGCGACGGCCATTTCGTGGCCTTCGAGAGCCTCGCGACGAACCTCGCCCCCGGCGCGACCGCGGCCTTCTCGAAGATCCTCGTCATCGACCTGAGCGCGGGCGGGCCGCAGCTCGCGAGCGTCAACTCGCTCGGCCTCGCCGCCGACGCCGCTTCGACGCAGCCCTCGATCTCGTCGAACGGCAACCGCATCGCGTTCATGAGCACCGCCTCGAACCTCGCGACGGTCCCGGCGACGACGAACAACGCCTTCCTGCGCGATCGCACGGCGGGGACGACCACGCTCGTCAACGCGCTGCCCAACGGCACGGTCGCCAACGGCGCCACGTCGGCCGTGCGCCTCGCCGACAACGGTGCCTTCGCGGCGCTGCGGTCGACCGCGACCAACCTGACGCCGGGCCATTCGGGCCCGACGTCGGACGCCTTCGTCGTCGATCTCGCCACCGGGCTCTCGCTGCGCGCGAGCGTGCCGCTGACCGTGCCCGGCGAGCCGAACGGCGCCGGGATCCAGGCCATCGGCGGCGTGAGCAGCGACGGCCGCTTCACGACCTTCCAGAGCGCCTCGACCAACCTGCTCGCCGGCGAACCCGGCGACACGATCGTCGACATCTACCTGCGCAACTCGCTGACGACCTGGTACCGCGACATCGACGCCGACACGTACGGCAACACCGCCGACTCGCTCGCGGTCCTGTTCCCGCCCTCGGCCGGTTACTCGCTCGTGCCAGGCGACTGCAACGACTCGAACCCGGCCGTGAACCCCGGCGCGATCGAGACCTGCAACGGCATCGACGACGACTGCGACGGCCTCTCCGACGAGCTCGCGTGGAACTCCTACTGCTCGGCTGGCATCAGCGGCGCCGGCTGCGTCCCGACGATTTCCGCGAGCGGCTTCCCGAGCGCCTCGGGCACCTCGGGCTTCACCGTGCAGGCCGCGGGCGTGCCCGGCGACAAGCAGGCGGTGCTCATCTACGGCTTGGGACAGGCCGCGACCGCGTACGCCTTCGGCAGCACGAGCACGATCTGCGTCGCTCCTCCGCGCGCCCGCTCGATCAACAAGCCGACGGGCGGCACGGCTGGCCAATGCAACGGCAGCTACTCGCTCGACTGGCTCGCGTTCATGGCCGCCAACCCCGGCGCCCTTGGCCAGCCGATCCAGCTGGGCCAGACCTTCTACTCGCAGGTCTGGTACCGCGACTCGGGCGTGCCGCTCAACTCGAACCTGACCGCGGGCGTGGCCTTCACGCTCTGTCCCTGAACGTTCGTCGAGTTGACGGAGCGCTCCCCGCGGGCGTCGCGCTTGACCGCGCGGCGCCCGCGTCGCGTATCCTGCGCGCGATGGTTGCGCTCTCCCTCGTGTGCGCCGCGCTGGCGCTGTCCCCGGCAATCGCAGCTCCGCTCCCGCAGCAGGGCGACGTCCCCGTCTACCCGGACATGCCGGCCGGGCTCCCCAAGCCGGTGCCCAACCCCGACGCCGAGGCCACCGACGAGGCCTCGATGAAGCGCTACGTCGAGCGCATCCCCGGCTCCGACGTGTCGTTCACGATGCTGCCGATCAAGGGCGGCAAGTTCGTGATGGGCAGCGCCGCGGGCGAAGAGGGCCGCAAGGCCGACGAAGGCCCGACGCACGAGGTCGAGGTCGCGCCCTTCTGGATGGAAGAGCACGAGCTCACCTGGGACGAGTACCGCCTGTTCCAGTTCAAGCTCGACATCGAGCTGCGCAAGTCCGGGCGTTTCGCCGCCGGCGAGAGCGACAAATGGGCCGACGCCGTCAGCCGCCCGACCCCGCCCTACGTGCCGATGGATTTCGGCATGGGCGTCGAGGGCTTCCCGGCGATCTGCATGACCGAGTTCGCCGCGCGCCACTACACCAAGTGGCTCTCGCTCAAGACCGGGCGTTTCTACCGCCTGCCGACCGAGGCCGAGTGGGAGTACGCCTGCCGCGCCGGCACGACGACCGCCTACTCCTTCGGCGACGACCCCAAGGCGCTCGGCGACCACGCGTGGTTCTTCGACAACGCCGACGGCGCCTACCAGAAGGTCAAGCAGAAGAAGCCCAACCCCTGGGGCCTGTACGACATGCACGGCAACGTGGCCGAGTGGGTGCTCGACAGCCACGACAAGGAGTTCTACGCGCGCTTCAAGGACAAGCTCGCCTCCAACCCGTGCAACTGGCCGACCGAGCTCTACCCGCGCGTCGTGCGCGGCGGCTCCTGGGACGACGACCCCGACCGCCTGCGCTCCGCCGCCCGCCGCGGCTCCACCGCCAACTGGAAGGTGCAGGACCCGCAGCTCCCCAAGTCGATCTGGTACCTGACCGACGCCAAGTTCGTCGGCTTCCGCCTCGTGCGCCCGCTGGCCGCCCCCTCCGACGCCGACCGCAAGCGCGCCTGGGACGCCGACCTCGACAGCGTGCAGGAAATCCTCGACCGCCAACGCAAGGGCGGCCGCTAGCCGAGGAAAAGAAGGAGCCGTGGAAGAAGAGACGCGGAGCCAAGACAGGAGAACGCAGAGGTCGAATACGAGCCAGGCGTGGAGCGCCGGAAGCCGAACTCGAGCCCGGACGCATGGCGGAATTCCGGCCAGCCCCTGCACTGCCGCACGAAGTTGAGAATCAGCGCCGCTGCTCCGCTCCCGTCCGAACCGCTTCTTCTTCTGGCGTCCCAAGAACCTTCGACGCGCCGACCCCGCCGGGGTCATCGTCACTGGCCGCCCCCTTCCGGCTCTCCCTCTCGAGCCGCCTCCCTCTCCCTCCTTCCGTCTCTGCGTCCTCCTGATTCCTCTCCACCCGCGGCCTACGGGCACACGACGAACAGCACGGCGTCCGAGAGGCCGACGCCTTGGGCGTCCTGCGGGTCGCGGTAGTAGTACTGCGCGGCGACGGTGGCGCCGGGGATGAGGTTGGCGTCGGAGCCGGACACGAGCAGGGCGTGCATGTCGAAGGAGAGCGTGCCGCTGCAGTCGCTGCCGCTCGGCGCTCCGCCGGTCGATTGCAGCGCGGTGCGGCGCACCGGAGTCTGGCAGCAGAGCGTGCCACCCTGGAAGTTCTTCGAGGCCGTGCCGTAGCCGTAGAACAGCAGGCCCGTGCGGTTGTTGAGCACCAGCGAGGCCGAGATCGTGAACGGGCCGGGGCCGGAGATCGTCGGATAGCCGTTGAAGGCGATCGACGGCGCGCACAGCTCGCTGTTGACCTTCGGCGTGCAGAAGACCTGCGGCATCCCGCAGGCGTTCGTGCCGGTGACGACGAAGCGCACGTCGTCGATGCCCGCCTCGGTGATCGAGTTGTTGGGATTGTCGGCGATGACGAAGCGCACGCGCGTCGCCGCGCCGGGCACGATGTGCGCGCCGAGGTCGATGCGTTCGGTGCGCCAGCCGGCGGTGCCCGAATGGACGTGAGCACGCGCCTGCGTCCACTGCACGCCGTCGGGCGAGAGCTCGACCACGAGCGAGTCGGCGTTCACGCCGCTCGAGAACATCCAGTACGAGTAGCGCAGCTCGGCCTGCTCGCCCGCGAGGTCCACCGGCGGCGACACGAGCACCGTCGGGCCACCGTCGACATCGGCCTCGTCCGGCACCGTCGACGACGTCCCCTGCCCCGTGAACCAGCACTGCAGGCCCGCATCCGCGCTGTCGGAGCTCGCCTGCGGCGTGCGCAGGCCGAGGATCGTGCCCAGCGGAATCCCGCGCACCCACGAGCCCACCACCGGCGCGCTGTCGACCACGCTCCACCCGAAGTCCTGCTCGAAACGGTCGGCGAACACGGTCGTCGTCGGGCCGACGTTGAAGAACAGCGGCACCGCGGCTCCGCTCGCGGGGAACTCGTCGGTCACGCCGCCCGCGGTCGTGGCGCGCACGAAGTAGTGCACGCGTCCCGGTGACGCGCCGGGGATCGAGGCCACCCACTTCGTCGCCGTCGCCTGCGTCATCGCGAGCGCCGTGAACGGGCCGGATTGCGTGCGGTAGAAAAGCTCGACCGTCGCGAGCCCCTGCGGCGGATTCGCGTACACGCTCGCCTCGACCGCGTAGGGCCCTTGCAGGTCGAGCGTGTCCGTCACCTGCGACACCGAGCCGACGTGGATTGGCGGCAACGCCACTCCGGGGAAACCCTGCAGGCGGAAGGCCGAGTCGATGTCGCCGAAGTGCGGCGTGCCCGTGAGCAGGTCGCCGTCGTCGTCGTCGAGCGCGAGCCACTGCAGCTCGATCACGGTGCGGATCGCGGTCTGGTTGTAGGCGTTCATCCAGCCGAGGAACAGCGCGTCGGCGAGCGCATCCCCGGCGGAGTTGCCGAGCGAGACGTTGAAGTTGCGCCGGATCTTCCACGCGGCGCCCATCCACGGCTCGCCGTCGGCGTGCACCTCGCCGTAACACGCACCGCAGCAATCCCCGCAGAACTGCCGCAGGTTGTCGCCCGAGCGGATGTGGCAGCCGTTGCCGCAGAAATCGCGGCCGACGAGGCTCGAGTCGCTCAGGAACATCGCGAACACGTCCGCGTTGCCCTCGCCCATGCCGTCGCCGCCGTTGAACGTGCCGTAGCGATCGTTGAGCCAGTGCCCGTCCTCGTGACCGATCACCGTCGAGTAGGCGGTGTTGACGCAGCCGCCGCCCGCGCTGAAGAAGTTGATCGCGCCGCCGGAGTAGTAGGCGTTGCAGGTCTGCCCGAGGTTCACGTAGGCGGTGTGCACGAAGTCCGCCATGCCGTCGAACGGGTTGACGCTGCGGATCCAGTCGCGCATGCGCACGACCTCGACGGCGACGTTGGCCTGCGCGGTCACGTCGGCGCTCGCGGGAGCGTTGAGCACGACGACGTTGCCCGCCGCGTTCGGCAGCAGGAACGAGCCCGAGTAGTCGTTGCCCGTCGCGTGCACGACGTTGTTGAACGTGCCGTCGTAGCCGACCGTGATCTGAACGGGCGCGCTCGCGCCGGGCAGCGTGAAATTGCCCTGTGCGTCGCTGTACGTGCTCACCGTGCCGTCGGTGATGAGCGTGTAGGCGAGCGCCGTCTCCGTCGCCGGATTCGAGCCCGTGTCGGGCGCCGCGCCCGGCGTCGAGCGCGTGCGCAGCGTGCCGCTGACGTCGAAGTGGTGCACGAGCGTCTCGCGGCCGAGCAGCGCTCCGCTGCGCGCGTCCACGAGATGGCTCCAGGCCTCCGGCTCGGCTCCAGCCTGCTCGAAGGCGACGTCGACACGCCATGCGAGCACGCCCACGCGCGCGCCCTCGCGCTCGACCTGCGCGACCACGAGCCGCGGCTCGCCGCGAAGCTCGCCTTCGACGCGCGCGCTCGCCGCGAACGCGCCCTTCGCGACGCGCACCGCGCTCTCGCGGCTCACCGTCGCGCGCGTGTCGAGCCCGGCGATCGCCGGCAACGCCCGCGCCTGCACCGCGAGCATCCGCCCGCGCGTGTCGAACAGCACGTTCACGCTTCCCTGCTCGACGGCCAAGCCGTTCACGCGCTGCGCGAAGCTCACCGTCCGCTTGTCGCTCGTGCCGACCATGCCGAGCGGCAGGAACAGCACGCGCTCCTCGACCAGCGTCTGCGGCTCGATCCCGAACAGTTCCTGCGTGCTCGCGAGCGCCTCGCGCGCCAGCGTGAACCACTCGCGCTCCGAACGCGGCTCGAAGGACGGCGCCAGCGCCTTCCAGAACAGGACCTCGAGCTGCCCCGTGCCCTCGTCGACGTCGAAGCGCCACCCGGCGCCGTGCTCGCGCTCGAAGCGCTCGAACGCGGCCTCGACCGACGACGGACCAACCTGCGGCGCCGCCAGCGCCAGGCACGCGAGAGTGAGGTTCAGCACGGGGGGAGCTTCTCCAGGATCCTTGGAACGGCGAGCGTCCCCCAAGCTAACCGCCCGGGGAACTCCCGGGTTCGACGACCTCGCGCAATCCCCGGTTCCGCGCCCGCCCCGCGAAAACCCCGAGCGAAACGGGCGATTTCTTCCACCCTTGCGCCCGTGAACGCACGAAGGCCGCGCCCTTCAAGAGGACGCGGCCTTCGCGTGGACGCGGCAGGCTCGCCTTACAGCGCGAGCAGGCCAGGGTTCTCGAGCAGGCGCTTGACGTGCACGAGGAAACGCGCGCCGTCGGCGCCGTCGGCCAGGCGGTGGTCGACCGAGGCCGAGAAGTTCATGTACTGGCGCACTTCGATCTTGTCGCCCTGCGGCGTCTCGACGACGCCCGGACGCTTGACGATGCGGTGCACGCCCATGATCGCGATGTCGGGGAAGTTGATGATCGGCGTGGCGAGGATGCCGCCGATGTTGCCGGCGTTGGTGATCGAGAAGGTCGAGCCCTTGAGGTCGTCGGGCTTGACCTTGCCGGCCTTGGTGCGCTCCGCGAGCTCGTTCAGTTCCTGCGCGAGCTGCAGGATGCCCTTCGACTGCACTTCCTTGACCACCGGCACGATCAGGCCGTTGTCGGTGTCCATCGCGATGCCGAGATTGACGTAGCCGCAGCGCACGATCTCCTGCGTCGCCTCGTCGAGGTGCCCGTTGAGCATCGGGTACTTCGCGAGCCCGAGCGCGCAGGCCTTCATGATGAACGGCATGAAGGTGACCTTGATGCCGCTCTCGGCACCCATGGCCTTCGCCGTCTCGCGCAGGCGCACGAGCTCGGTGACGTCGACTTCCTCGACGACCGTGAAATGCGGCGCGGTGAACTTCGAGCGCACCATCGCCTCGCTGATCTTGCGCCGCACGCCACGGAACGGAATGCGCGTCTCGCGTTCCTGCGGAGCGAAGCTCACCGGCGCGGCGGCAGGCTTCGCAGGCTGAGCGGGAGCTGCAGCCGCGGGCTTTGCGGCCGGCGTGGCAGCCGGAGCCGCCGTGCGCGACTTCGCGAAGGCCTCGACGTCCGCGCGGCGCACGACGCCGTGACGGCCCGAGCCCGCGACTTCGCCGAGCTCGATGCCGAGCTCGCGCGCGACGCGACGAGCGCTCGGAACGGCGAGGATCTTCTCGTCGGCCGCGCGCTTCGCGGGCGCCGCCGCAGCAGCGACGGGAGCCGCGACAGCCGCGGGCGCCGCGGGCACGGTCGCCGCCGGAGCCGCAACCGCGCCACCGGCCGTCTCGAGCACGAAGATCACGCTGCCGACCGGCACGACGTCGCCGGCCTTGGCGCGCTGCTCGAGCACCTTGCCCGCCATCGGCGCCGGAATCTCGACCGTCGCCTTGTCGGTCATCACCTCGACGACCGCCTGATGCTCCTTCACGGAATCACCGACGCTCGCGAGCCATTTCACGATCTCGCCCTCGGCCACACCTTCGCCGATGTCGGGGAGCTTGAACTCGAGCCTGCCACCGACGGCCTTCGACGGGCCGTGCGAGTGCGCGGCCGCGGGAGCCGGAGCCGGAACGCTGATCGCCGGCGCGGGACCGACCTTGGCCGCCGGCATCGGCGCCGGGATCGGCGCACCGTGCGACTTCTGCGCCGGAGCTGCACCGCCCGTCGCGAGCACGAAGATCACGCTGCCGACCGGCACGACGTCGCCGGGCTTCGGCCGCGTCTCGACGATCGTGCCCGCCGCGGGCGCGGGAATCTCGACCGTGGCCTTGTCGGTCATCACTTCGACGACCGCCTGATGCTCCTTGACGACGTCACCGGCCTTGACGAGCCACTTGACGATCTCGCCCTCGGCGACACCTTCGCCGATGTCGGGCAGCTTGAACTCGAGGTTGGACATGTTCGCGTCTCTTCTTCTTCGTGGCGGAGCGTGGACGAGCCCTAGTAGCCGTGGACGTGCTCGATCGCGTCGAGAACGCGGCGCGCATCCGGCATGTAGTGGTGCTCGAGCGTGTTGGGGAACGGCGTGTCGAAGCCCGTCACGCGCGCGACCGGGGCTTCCATGTACTCGATGATGTTCTCGGCGATCATCGCGCTGATCTCGCCGCCGAAGCCGCAGAAGCGCGGCGCCTCGTGCACGATCACGACGCGGCCAGTCTGCTTCGCCGCCTCGAGCACGCCCTCTTCATCGAGCGGCAGCAGCGTGCGCAGGTCGACGACGAGGCACTCGATGCCCTTCTCCGCGGCCTGCTCGGCGGCCTTCATGCACACCGGCACCATCGCGCCGTAGCAGAACACCGTGACGTCCTTGCCGGTGCGCGCGGTGCGCAGCGTCGACAGCGGCGTCGTGTAGTAACCCTCGGGCACGTCCGCCTTCGTCGTGCGGTAGAGCGCCTTGGGCTCCATGAAGAGCACCGGGTCGGGATCCTCGATCGACGCGAGCAACAGGCCCTTCGCGTCCTCCGGCGTCGACGGAATCACGACCTTCAGGCCCGGCGTGTGGCAGAAATACGCCTCACCCGACTGCGAGTGGTACAGGCCGCCGCGGATGCCGCCGCCGTAGGGCGTGCGGATCACCATCGGCACCGTGTACTGGCCGCCGGAGCGGTAGCGGAACTTCGCCGCCTCGCTCACGATCTGGTCGAAGGCCGGGAAGATGAAGTCCTGGAACTGAATCTCGGCCACGGGCTTGAGGCCGTTGAGCGCCATGCCGATCGCGGCGCCGACGATGCCGTCTTCCGAGAGCGGCGTGTCGAAGCAGCGCTCCTTGCCGAACTCCTTCGTCAGCCCCTCGGTCGCGAGGAACACGCCGCCCTTGGGGCCGACGTCCTCGCCGAACACGAGCACGCCCTTGTCGCGGCGCATCGCGACCTTGAGCGCGTCGTTCACCGCCTGAACCATCGTCAACGTGGCCATGTCGTTCTTGCTTCTCGGGCTGGGGGGTTCGGATTCAGAGCGGGAACTTGCCGTCGCCGGCGCCGGCGTCGCCCTTGCGCGCCGCGAGCTCGAAGGCGGCCTGCCCCTGACGGCGCAGGTGCTGCGGGACGGTCGCGTAGACGTCGGTGAAGATGCTCTCGAGCTTCGGCGGCGGAGTGTTTTCGGCCTCCTTGACGGCCGCGGTCACCTGCTCGACGGCCGCTGCGTACAGCGCCTCACCCTGCTCCTTCGTCCACAGCTTCTGCTTCTCGAGGAAGCGCTCGAAACGCGCCACCGGGTCCTTCTTGGCCCAGCTCTCGACCAGTTCCTTCGGCACGTACCGCGTCGGGTCGTCCGAGGTCGAGTGCCCGCCCATGCGGAACGTCACCGCCTCGATCAGGGTCGGGCCGTCGCCGCGGCGCGCGCGCGCCACCGCTTCCGCCGTCACCTGCCGCATCGCGAGCAGGTCGTTGCCGTCGACGCGCACGCCCGGCATGCCGTAGGCCTTGGCCTTGATCGCGAACGTCTCGCTCGCGGTCTGCTCGTCGGTCGGGCACGAGATCGCGTAGCCGTTGTTCTGGCACAGGAACACCACCGGCGCCTTCCACACGCCGGCGAAGTTGAGGCCGGAGTGGAAGCCGAGCGTCGAGGTCGAGCCGTCGCCGAAGCTCGCCAGCGCCACGTGCTTCTCCCCGCGCAGCTTCATCGCATAGGCCGCGCCGACCGCCTGCGGGATCTGCGTGCCGAGCGGCGAGCTGATCGAAACGAAGCGGATCGGCTTGTCGAACGAGAAGTGCACCGGCATCTGGCGCCCGCGAGCGGTGTCGCGGTCGTTGCCGAACATGTTGTGCATCATCTCGGTGGGCGTGACGCCGTGGTACAGCGCCATCCCGAAGTCGCGGTAGCTCGGGAAGATCCAGTCGGTCTTCTCGAGCGCGCTCGCCGCTCCCACCTGGCAGGCCTCGACACCCTTGTTGGGGATCGAGAAGCCGATGCGGCCCGAGCGCTGCAGCTTGAGGCAGACGTCGTCGAAGGCCCGCACCGTCAGCATGGTGCGGTAGCAGTGCAACAGCCCCTCGGGCGACAGCTTGGGGTCGTGACCGACCGCGCTGCCGTCCTGGGCCGTGACGGTGAGGAGTTCCTGGGCGCTCATGGGGTGCTGGAGGCCGCCCCGCTCCCCACCTCGGCGCGAGGTTCGGGCTCGGGCGGCCCCGACGCGGCATGGTACCGACCCCCCCCGCCCCGGGGGAACCCGTCCACCCGCTCTCCTCCGCCCCCGGACCGCCTCAATCGTCTCGCGACAGCCCGCGCGACCGCGAATTCAGCGTTTCGCCGCCGCCGGGCGCTCGAGTTCGAGGCCGACGGGGATGCCGAGGCGGTGGTCGGTGAAGGTGAACAGCGCGCGCGAGCGGCCGGAGCGCGCGTCGAACTCGTGCAGCGTGCCGCCCCAGGCGAGGGCGAGCAGCCGACCGGAGGCGTCGACGTCGAGCGCGTGCGCGGGGTGTTCGATGCCCCACGGAATGCGGCGCAGGACCTTGCCGTCGGCGGGGTCGAGCTCGACCAGCTCGTCCTTCTTGGCTTCGTTGGTCGCCGACAGGCACCACAGCTGCTTGCCGTCGCGCGTGAACGCGAGGCTGCGCGGCGTGAGGTCGTCCTGGAACTCCGCGACAACGTCGAGCTCGCCGCGCTTGAGCTTCACGCGCACCAGCTTGAGCTGGCCGTCGATCTGCGTCGCCCACAGCTCTCCCGTCTTCGGATGGAACTCGAGGCTGTCGAGCCAGCCGGAGAATTGGGTCGAACTCGACTCCTTGCCATCGGCGAGCGACACGGTCTGCACGAGCGTGACCTGCTTGGCCGGGCTCACCTGCACGAGCCGCGCGACGAGTGCGCTCTTGCCGTCGGGCAGGAGCACGACCTCGAGCGGCTGGTGATCGTTCTGCGAATCGAAGGGCAAGTCGATGGCGCGCTCGACCGTTCCCGTCGCGAGGTCGAAGCGCGCGAGCGTGCCGCCGGGCCGATCCTCGCTCCCGCTCGCGATCACCCAAGCGCCAGTGCCCGGCGCCGGCGCGCTCGCAGGCGGCGGAGGCGCGGGAGGCGTCGACTGGAACGGCGCAGAAGCGAGGAGCGTGAGCGCGACGGCGAGACCGGAAAGCTGCATCGAAACCTCCGCTCCCGCGCGGCTGGAGCCGGTTCCACGAGAGGCGGAGGGCCGGGGAACGCCGGGAGCTGTGCCCCTTCGTACCCCGGCCCGCCGCCGCGGTGAAGCCCCGAACTTCGTAAGGCTCGCGTGACGCACCCCGCGCTTCACGGCTGGATCGTGAACTCGACCCCCGCCGTGAACTGAAGCGTGTTGGGCTGCGCGCTCGCCGGCGGCAGTACCGTCGCCTGGTACCAGACTGTCTGCCCAGCGACGAGCGCGGGATTGGTGCCCGAGGCGATCACCGCATTGAAGTCGAGCAGCAGGACGTTGCCGCAGTAGGGCGTGCTCGCAGTGCCGAGCGCAGGCAGCAGGCGCGTCACCGGACCCGACAGGCAACGGACACCGGTCTGGAACGGAGCGGGAGAACGACCCGTCAGCGAGTAGTTCCCGCGCACCACCGAATTGGGCAGCAGGCGCTGGTGGCGCAGCGTGAAGCCCGTGGCGCTGCTCGCGCTCGGCGTTCCAGTCGTGGTGAGCACGGGAGCGCAGTACTGCGCAGGCGTCGCCTGGCAGTAGATGCGCGGCGCGGCGGGCGGAACGAAGCTCGGCGCGAATTCCGAGCCGCACTCGAACACACCGTAGGCCCACGGCGCGATCAGCGCGTTCGGATTCAGCGCACCCGTCGCGAGGTCGTAGGTCGTGATTCGGCCGCCGGTCTCCGACATCAGGTACGCGACGCCGTTGCCGACGCAGACGCTGTCGCCGTCGCCAGGGATCTGGGCCACGAATTGGCCGACGCCCGTGCCGAGCAGGTCGAGCGAATACAGGTTCGCCGCGAAGCCCATCGGCCCGACGACCTCCTGCGCCACGTAGAAGAGGCCCGTCGAGGCGTCGAACGAAAGCCCCTCGGCGACTTGGGACGAACCCAGGGCCAGCACCGGCGTCGCGACGAGCGAGGCCAGCGAGATCTCGTAGACCAGCGATGCGTCGCCCGCGGTCGCGAACAGCCGCCCGCCGCCGTAAGCGAGCCCGATGCACTCGAGCGCCCCGCCACCGGCACGCGTCATCGTCCCCAGCGTCGTCGCGCCGTTGAGCGCGCTCCCGTAGTTCCACTGCAGCAGCTGCGAGCTCTGCGCGAGGAACACGCGGCCGCCCGCATCGTCGACGGCGACCGCGCTCGAGCCCTGATTGCAGACGCGCACTCGATCTCCCGTCGCGATGTCCACGTACCACAACCCCTTGTCCGGCTGGTTCGAGAGCGGACCCGCGAGGATCTGCGCAAAAGCGAGCGTCGAACCAGCCACCACGGCCGCCGCGGCGGCCCCGAAACGAGCGAAGTTCACGAGCATGTGGGAAGTTCCTTTCTCTGGCCCCCTGAGCGCCCGGTTGAGCGCTCAGCGACCCCTAGCCAACGTCCCCGGGCCGGTCACAGCACCGGGAGGCTCGACGGCGGCCGGAGCGTTCGACTACCGTCCGACTCCATGCCGATCATCGAGCAGCAAGTGCGTGGCCTCGCGGAATTCGTCCAGCGCGTCGAGGCCATCGTCACGGAATGGACGCCCGCGGGCGCCGAGTGGTACCTGCAGCCGTGGTTCCGCGGCCACGCGGACACGCGCTGGAAGCTCGAGCCGACGCTCTTCCGCACGCGCGGGGTGCACGGCATCGGCGCCGAGCACTACAGCGAGGCCGAGCTGCTCGAGCTCTTCAAGCGGCGCGCGCGGCGTTACCTCGACCACGTTCCGGGCGACGACTGGGAGTGGTTGTTCGAGATGCAGCACCACGGGCTGCCGACGCGCCTGCTCGACTGGACCGAGAGCTACCTCGTCGCGCTCTACTTCGCCGTGCGCGATGCTCGCGGAGATGCCGACGCGTGCGTGTGGATCGCGAACCCTTGGTGGCTCGGCCAGCAGGCACTGGGAGACTTCGCGCTGCCTGCCGCGGGAGAAACGAGCGTCGAGCTCTGGCGCCCGGGCGGCGATCCCCGGCAACGCCCCGCCCCCGCCGTCGCGATCCTCCCCGTGCATTCCAACGCGCGCATCCAGGCGCAACGCGGCGTGTTCACGATCCACGGCTCCGCGAGCAGCTCGCTCGACGAACTCGCAAGTTCCTCCGGCAAGCAGGGCTGCCTGCGTCGGCTGGTCATC
Source organism: Planctomycetota bacterium (assembly GCA_026692705.1). Lineage (GTDB taxonomy): Bacteria > Planctomycetota > UBA1135 > UBA1135 > F1-120-MAGs118. The sequence continues at coordinate 22,395 of JAPLOE010000154.1, read as the reverse complement.
GACCGCAGCGACGTCGTCGACGTGCGCCTCCAGCTCTCGCGCGCCGGCATCACCGAGTCGCTGATCTTCCCCGAGCTCCCCGGCCTGTGCCGCGAACTGCGCGGCTTCTTCTTCGGCGAGTGAGCGGCCGACAGGCCGCGCGCACGAACCCGCGCGCGCTCAGCCCGGCTGCTGCAGGCGGCGCTCGCGGACGAGGCGGGCGGCGAAGAATTCGCCGGCCTTGTAGGAGGAGCGCACGAGCGGACCGGAGGCGACGTACTTGAAGCCGAGCTTTTCGCCGAGGAGCTGCAGGTCGAAGAAGCGCTCGGGGCTGACCCATTCGCGCACGGGGGCGTGCTGCGCGGTCGGGCGCAGGTACTGGCCGAGCGTGAGGAAGTCGACGTTGGCGCCGCGCAGGAGCTCGAGCGACTCGACGAGCTCGTCCTGGGTCTCGCCGAGGCCGAGCATGATCGAGGACTTGGTGAAGACGTCGGGGCGCAGGCGCTTGGCGCCGCGCAGGGTCTCGAGCGAACGTTCGAAGGAGCAGCGCGGATCGCGGATCTTGCGCTGCAGGCGCGAGACGACCTCGACGTTGTGTCCGAGCACGTCCGGGGCGGCCGCCATCAGCGTGGCGAGCTGCTCGCCCTGATAGTCGGGGATCAGGGTCTCGATGACCGTGTCGCTCGCGCGCGTGCGGATCTCGCGGATGCACTGCGCGTAGTGGCCCGAGCCGCCGTCGGGCAGGTCGTCGCGGTCGACGGACGTGATCACGACGTAGCCGAGCTTCATCGCGGCCACGGCCTGTCCGACGTGCGCGGGCTCGTCGGGATCGGGCGGTGCGGCCTTGAGCACGGTCTTCACCGCGCAGAAGCGGCAGCGGCGCGTGCATTCGTCGCCGAGCACCATCAGCGTCATCGTCGCGTGCTCGCCCTTCCAGCACTCGCCGATGTTCGGGCAGCGCGCTTCCTGACAGACCGTGTGGAGCTTGAGCTCCTGCGTCAGCGCCTTGAGCCGCGTGTAGCCTTCGCCGCCGGGCAGCGGGACCTTCAGCCACGAGGGCTTCTTGCTCTTGAGCGGGATCGGCTCCGGCTTCACCGGGCCGCCAGTTTCGGGGGGCGTTTCACTCACGGGTAGGCTCGCGACCGAGCGCGGGACGATAGCACAGGCAGGGTCGGCTTCGGCGGCCGCCCCCGCAGCCGCCCCACAGGCTGTGCCGGGCCGTCACCGAGAACGTGCTAGCGTGCGGAGCCGCTCGCCCCGCAGGCGACGGAATCGACCTCACAAAGGGAGTGCACGATGGGATGGTTGGGCAAGCTCTTCGGCCGCGGCGACGGCCCGCCCGCGATCGCCGCGCCGTCGCGCAACAAGCTCGCGTTCGTGCTGCTCGCGGAGCCGCGCCTGCCGGAGCTCGCGCCGCTCATCGCCGCCTTCGAGCTCTATTCGGAACCTGGCGAGCACCTCGAGGCCGGCGCGGAGGAAGCCCCGAAGAAACCCGAGCTCGAGACGCTGACCCTGCGCTTGAGCAGCGGCGAGACGGTGATCGTCGGCCTGATGCCCGTAGCGGTTCCCGGCGACGAGGTCGAGGCCGGTTTCGCGCGCGGCGTCGGCTCCTTCCGGCCCGGTTTCACCGCACCGTCCCACGTCGCGCACCTCGTCGTCTTCTTCAGCGGCGCCGACGATGTCGACGACCTCACGTCGTTCTCGCGCTTCACCGCGTTGCTCGCCGCGCTCGCCAAGTCCGCGCCCTCGGTCGGCGTCTACCTCGGCTCCGCAGCGGTCGCGCACGACACCGAGTTCTTCCTGAAGCTCGCCTTCGCGCGCGACACGGTCGCACGCATGACGCTCTGGAACGGCGTGAGCCTCGCCAAGCGGCCCTACGGGGCCTTGAGCCTGCTCAGCACGGGAATGCCGCAAATCGGCCTGCCCGACCTGTTGCTCGAGACACGCAGTTCGACGCCGACCGAAGCGCTCACGAGCTTCTTCGACTTGCTCACTTACGTCGCCGAGCTCGGCCGCCCTCTCGCCGCCCACGAGACCGTCGGCCGCACCGCCGAGGAGAAGCTGCACGTCAAGTACGTGCGCTCCCCCATCGATCCGAAGGCGCGGGTCTGGCACGTCGAGCTGCCGTGAAGGCGCGCGACGGCAGACGGTGACGGCGCGCCGCGCTACGTTGGATCGATCGTGAGCTTCAGGGACGCCGCAACACAAGCGTGGAGCAAGGCCGGGAGAGCGACGTGGATCGCGCTCGCTGCGGCGGCCGTCGCGGGGGCATTGCGCTGGATCGCGGGAGTGCAGCCCGAGTGGACCGAAGCGCTGTATTCGCGCGGGATGTACCCGTGGATCCGCAGCGTGCAGAGCGCCGTGAGCGGACTGTCGCCGTGGTCCGTGGGAGAGCTCGTGCTCGTCGCGCTGCTCGCGTTCGTGATCGTGCGGGGCGTGCTGCTCGTGCGTGCGATCGCGCGGCGCGAGGAACGGCGGCTCGAGCGCCTGCTGCGCGACTTGCTCGGTTTCGTGCGGCTTTCGAGCTGGATCTGGGTCGTGTACGTCTTCACGTGGGCGTTCCACTACGCGCGACTCCCCTACGCGCACGGCACCGGTCTCGACGTGCGGCCGGCGGAGGTGGGAGAGCTCGAGGCCGCGGCGCGCGAGTGGCTCGAGCGCGCGCGCGAGCTGCGTGCGACGTTGAAGGAAGACACGAAGGGCGTCGTCGCGCTCGACACGGACCTCGCGAACCTGCGAGTGAAGCTCGCGGCGGCCTACGAACGTGCCGGAGCGCTCGACGAGCGGCTCGCCGGGCCCGCACCGGCCGTGCGCAACGCCCTCGCGTCGCCGCTGATGACGCTCGGCGGAATCTCCGGCATCTATTGGCCGTTCACGGGCGAACCGCACGTCAACTCGCTGCCGCCCGCGCCGCAGCGGCTCTTCAGCGCGCTGCACGAAGTCGCGCACGAGCGCGGTTTCGCGCGTGAGGACGAGGCCAACTACATCGCCGTGCACGTCGGCTCGACGAGTGGCGACACGGAGCTCGCGTACTCGGTCTCGCTGATGGCGTACCTGAACCTGCACCGCAGCCTGCTCGCGTCCGACCCGGAGAAGGCCGTGCAACTCGCGAAGGAGCGTCCCGAGGGACTCCGGCGCGACAGCACCGCGATCGCGGAGTTCTGGAAGCCGAAGTCGAAGGCCGCCGAGCGCGTGCGCGAGGTCTCGACCACGATGAACGACACGTACCTGAAGGCGCAGGGGCAGGTCCACGGCGTGAAGAGCTACGGCCGCATGGTCGACCTGCTGCTCGCCGAGCGCCGCGCGCGCCTCGCGACCCCGTCGAAACCCTGAACCCGCCTCGTTCGGCGCGTTTTTCGGTCTTTTTGGCGAACGCGGGTCCCGCCGCGGCGCTGTGATGCTCTCCATGAGCCTCCCGAACGCCCGCCGTGCCCTTTCCGCCCTCGCCACGCTCTGCCTCGCCGTCCCCGCGCTCGCGCAGGGCGTGTGGAGCGACGACTTCAACCGCCCCAACGGCGCCATGGGCGGCGACTGGACCGTTCAGAACGGCACGTTCCTGATCTCGAACGGCCAGGCCTACTCGACCGGCGGCGACCACCACTGGGCGATGCACAACTCCGCCAACGCCAACTGGCGCAACCAGAAGGTCACGGTCGACTTCCTGCCGCGCATCCAGGGCCCCAACCTGTTCTATGTCGGCGTGCTGCTCGGCGCGCGCACGGACTGGCTCGGCGCCTTCATCAAGGTGCAGGACAACAACGGCGACGGGCTCTACGACCGCGTGTTCTTCTGGTACGGCGTCAACGCGGGCTCGAGCTGGGGCGCGCCGGGCTTCTTCAACCTCGCCACCCCGATCCCCTCGGGCCGCATGACGGCCTACTTCACGGGCAACGGCGACATCGCCAACCTCGACATCGACAGCAATTTCGACGGCACCGTGGACGAGCACTTCGACCTCGCCGGCCTGCTCGGCTCGCCGCTCGCGCCGCTGCTCTCCAACAACGTCGGCATCGCGAGCTACGGCTCGCCGGGCATCGACAACTTCGAGATCCGCGACACCAGCGTCTCCGTCCCGGTCGCCTTCTGCACCGCGGGCACCACCAGCGCCGGCTGCGTCCCCGTGATGAGCGCCACGGGCTCGCCGAGCGCCGCCGCCACCAGCGGTTTCACGCTCTCCTGCACCAACGCCGAGGGCCAGCGCTCCGGCATCCTCTTCTACTCGATCTCCGGCGAGCTCTCGCAACCGTGGGCCCCGGGCAGCTCGAGCTTCCTGTGCATCAAGGCCCCGACGCAGCGCACACTCACGCAATCGAGTGGCGGCACCTCCGGCCTCTGCAACGGCTCGCTCTCGCTCGATTTCCTCGGCTGGATCTCCTCCAACCCCACCGCCCTCGGCACCCCGCTCGCCGCCGGCCAGACCTTCTGGTCCCAGGCTTGGCTGCGCGACCCGCCGGCCCCGAAGACCACCAGCCTCTCCAACGGCCTGCGCTTCACGCTGCTGCCGTAGCCGCCATCTCCGTTGCGCTCAGCGCAATCTTGATCGCAGCCAAGCCGATCCTGCACGAACGCACTGCAGGCTCTGGCTCGAGATGCTCTCGAGGTCAACGGAGGCTGAGCTGCGAACGGAGAGGCCGGCGGACCTCTCGTCCCTGCGCAATCTGCTGCGCGAGGACCTGCACTTCCTCCTGACCAACCGCATTCCGCGCCGACTCGCGACGCGCTGGATGGGTTGGTTCAGCCGGCTGGAGAATCCGCAGCTCGCGCGCGCATCCATCGCATTGTGGCGGCTGTTCGCGCCGGACCTTGATCTGTCCGAGGCCCGTGAGCAGCGCTTCCGTTCCGTGCATGCCTGCTTCATCCGGGAGTTGAAGCCGGGGGCGCGCAAAGTGGAGCTCGATCCCACGACGCTCGCCAGCCCCTGCGACGCGATCATCGGTGCGCACGGGCGCATCGAGGACGGACTCGTGCTCCAGGCGAAGGGCATGCCTTACCGGCTCGAGGAGCTGCTGCTCGATCCGGAGCTCGCGCGCGTGCACCGCGGAGGGCTGTTCCTCACGCTGCGCCTGAAATCCAGCTTCTACCACCGCTTCCACGCTCCTTGCGACGCGCGTCTCGAACGAGTTCGCTACATCTCCGGGGATACGTGGAACGTGCATCCGATCGCGCTCGCGCGCATCGAGCGGCTGTTCTGCCGCAATGAGCGTGCAGTGCTCGACCTCCAGCTCGCGAGCGCACGCCAGCGCCTGACGCTCGTGCCGGTTGCCGCGATCCTGGTCGCGAGCATCCGACTCCACTGCCTGCCCGGCCCGCTCGACCTGCGCAGTCGCGGGGCCAACGACCTTGACTGCGACGCGCGCCTGACGCGGGGCGAGGAACTCGGCTGGTTCCAGCACGGCTCGACGATCGTCGTGCTCGCCAGCGGCGGCTTCCGCTTCGCCAGATCCGTGCGGCCGGGACAGCGCATCCAGATGGGCGCAGCCCTGTTCGAAGGGCTCGAGCCCCAACACCCCAAGGCTGCCCAGCAACCACGAACGCCGGACCGGTCGTCCGAAACCGGTCAAAAGGAAGGACGATGAACCTCGAAGCCACGTCGACGTCGAAGCCGAGTTTCCTCGAGGAACTCCGCATCCAGCGCTGGGACGACCATCGCTTCTACCACCAGAGCCGCGTCAACCAGTCGCTGCACTTCGTGAGCGCCTGCAGCTTCGTCGCGGCCTACGTCATGCTCGCGGCGGGACGGCCCATCGAAGCCGCCCTGCTCGGCTGGCTCGTCTCCATGGCGACCCGGCAATCGGGACACTTTTTCTTCGAACCGCGCGGCTTCGACCACGTCAACCAGGCGACGGACGAGCACAAGGAAGCCATCAAGGTCGGCTACAACATCCAGCGCAAGGTGATCCTGATCGCCGCGTGGGCAGCGACTCCGGTGGCGCTCTTCTACGACCGCACGCTGTTCGGGCTGTTCGAGCCCCGCGAGGGCTTCGCAGGCTACCTGTGGAACCTGAGCGTGCTGTGGATCTGGCTCGGAGTCATCGCGGTGTTCCTGCGCACGGCCTTCCTCTCGATCACGCGCGACCCGCGCACGGGGATCGTGTGGGCGACGAAGATCCTGACCGATCCGTTCCACGACATCCTGCTGTACTGGAAGTCGCCGCTGGCGCTGCTGCGGGGCGAGTGGATCGACCCGATGGACGACGTCAAGGCGCGTCAGAACACGCCGGGCTAGCCAAGCTCACGCCAAGGGCCCTGCGCGGCGGGTTCAGGCGCCCAGACGCGCGCGCACGAGCTCCTTCAGCACGCGGCGCTTGATCTGCTTGTTGGTGAGCGAGCCGTCGCTCCACCACCACCCGTCGGCCTCCATCGCCCGCGCCGCGCGGACGAAACGCTCCCCCACCTCGGCCACGTCCGCCTCCGTGTAGTTGTGGCTGAAGATGAAACGACCGGAGCCGATCCAGCTCATCGAGAGCCCCTCGGCGCGCAGGTAGTACTGGAACATCCAGTTGTAGCGGCTCGGCGTCGTGTAGAGCGTCGTCCAGATCGAAGTCATGTTCGCGACGCGCAGCGGAAGCGCGAGCTCGGACAAGCGCGCGTTGAGCGCGGCAACACGCCGGTCCCAGGTCTCGTCGAGCCGCGTGTAGTGCTCGCGCACCTCGGGTCGGTCGATGTGGTCGAGGAACTCGCTCATCGCGCCCATCACGTACGGATGCGAGTTGAACGTGCCGCGCGCGAAGCAGATGTCCGTCGGCCGATCCTCGCGATAGCGCTTCATCAGGTCGCGACGACCGCACACGACGCCGACGGGGAGCCCTCCGCCGAGCGTCTTGCCGTAGGTGACCATGTCCGCTCGAACGCCGAAGTACTGCTGCGCACCGCCGTAGGCGAGCCGGAAACCGAGGAACACCTCGTCGAGAATCAGGACGATGCCTCGCTGCGTGCAGACCTCGCGCAGGCGCTGGAGCCAGCGCGCGTACGCGTGGCGATCGTAGTGGGCGCCGCGATCGCTCGCGATCAAGGTCGAGTCGCTGGGAGCCTGACCGTTGGGATGCATGGCCTGGATCGGATTGACGAGCACGCAGGCGATGTCGTGCCGCGTGCGCAGGACGCGCAGCGTGGCCTCGTCCATCTCCTTCAGCGTGTAGATCTCGCGCGGGGGCCGCGGGTTGCCGACACCGTGCTGCACGCCATCCCACCAGCCGTGGTAGGCACCGGTGAAGCGCACGACGTGAGAGCGACCGGTGTGGTAGCGAGCGAGGCGCACAGCCTGCATCACGGCTTCCGTTCCCGACATGTGGAACGACACCTCGTCGAGGCCCGAGATGGCTCGCAGGCGACGCACGTTGTCGGCGATGACCGGGTGGTACGCGCCGAGCAGCGGACCGAGGCTGCGGACGCGATCGGCCCCGCGGTCGATGCACTGCTTGTAGAAGTCGTAGCCGAACAGGTTCACCCCGTAGGCGCCGCCGAGGTCATAGGACCAGTTGCCGTCGAGGTCCCGGACCTGAACGCCGCGCGACTCGCTCGCGAGGTTCCCCAGGCGCAGCTCGCGCCGCACGATGCCGCGGAACTGGAACGGCACGCGGTAGGCGTTCGTGAAGTCGACATCGGAGATCGTCGACTCGATCTCGGCGCTGAGCGCGAGCGTCTCGGGGCACTTGCTTGCGAGCTTCTTCCGCAGGCGCTCGAAGCCATCACGGCGTCGCGCGACGACGTCCGCTGGCGCCTCGTCGGCGCGGAAGAACCCGGCCTCGTCGTATTCGTAGTGCGGCACCAGCCGCGCGACGACCTGCGAGATGCGCGCGTGACCGCGGAGCGAGCGATGCTTCGCGCGCGAGAGCAGCAGGCGATTCCAGGCTCGCGGCGCCGCCCACAGCACGCCCACTGCGGCACCTGCGAGAATCCAGGGGTTCATGCCTCCACCAGCCTCGCGGGGAGCTCGGGTTGCGTCCGAGCAGGCACGGAAATCACCTCGACCACCGCGCTCTCCACCTCGACGTCCCTGCGCGCGGAGCGACAGCGTGCGCGGTAGGCGGCGGAATCGAGAATGGCCGTGAACGGCTCGTCGATGCGGTTGTCCTCGACGTAGCGACGAGCCGCAAGCCCCATGCGCAGGCGCAGTCCGGGGTTGCACAGCCTGCGCATCGCGCCGGCCAGTCCTTCGACGTCACGCCCTCGCACCTTGAAGCCCGTCACGCCGTCGAGCATGAGCTCCTGCGGCCCGCCCATGTCCGAGACGACGACGGGAAGGCCGCAGGCCTGCGCTTCCAGCGGCGCGTTGCCCCAGGTGTCCGTCGTGCTCGGGAAGAGCTTCGCATCGCAGGAGGCGATCGCACGCGAGAGCTCGAGGCCTTCGAGCATCCCCGTGAACGTCACTGGCAGGCCCTCGAGCCGCGCCGCGAGTGCCGCGCGATAGGGCCCATCGCCGATCACGACGAGATGCACGTCCTCGCGCTCCCCGCACAGGCGACGGAACGCATCCGCGAGCACCGCCAGGTTCTTCTCGACGCTCACGCGCCCCACGTAGGCGAACTTGACGCGCGACTCCGCATCCGCGATGCCGCGCTCGGCCCAATACGTCTCGGAGCGATGGCGCGGCTGGAAGCGCTCGATGTCGACCCAGCGATCGAGCACGAGCAACGCGCGGTTGCGAAGTCCACGCTCGTGCAGGAGCCGCGCGATGAACTTCGACGGCACGACCACCTCGTCCACCGAGTGGTAGAAGAGGATCATGTACTTCCACGTCAGCGCCTCGAGGCTGATGTCGTTGGTGAAGTTCTCGACGTACTCGGGGAAGCTCGTGTGGTACGTGGAGGAGGTCTCGATCTGCAGCACCTTGGCCGCGAGCAGGCCCGCGACGCCGACCGGCCCAGGCGTGCTGATCTGCATCTTGGTGAAGCCCTCCTCCTGCAGGTACTTGAGCAGGTCCAGGAACGGCGGCACGTGCAGCTTGAGCCCGGCGTATTGCGGCATGTCGCCGCTGACGATGGAAATGAAGATGCGCAGTCGTCCGCCGTCGATCAGGCGCCGCACTTCCGGGCTGTCGCCGTGGAGCTCGAATTCGGCCTGGCTGATGCAGGTCACGACGGTCAGTTCGATCCCGCGACGCGCCGCCTCGTCGAGCATGCGGCGAATGGTCCGCGACACGCCGTTGACGTCGAAGAACGTGTCGGTGACCAGCACCAGTCGCTCGCGTTCGGCCAGCTCGAACGCCTTGCGCACGTCGCGCACGATGAAGCGATCGGAGCTCTGGTGCAGGTAGGCCACCAGGTACGGAAGCGACACGAACAGGTTCGACGAAACGAGCGCGACCACCTCCTTGATCGCGCACACGACGTTGCCGCGGTCGCTCGAGACGAGCCGCTGCGCGTAGTGGCCGAAGAGCCGGTTCACCAGTGCGCTGACGACGAGGAAGATGCGGTCGTCGGTGCGTTCGCAGGCCTCGAGCCTGCGTCGAAAGCTCGAGTCCCCCACCAGTGCGGCGATCTGAGCTGCGAGCACCTGTTCGAAGGCACCCCCGCGGCCCGTCCCCGGCAGGATCCGTTGCAGCCACGTCTCGAAGCGAAAGCGGAGCTTCTCGCCGGTGGAGACCGAGCCCGGCTCGAACACCATGCGCAGGAGCGTGCCTACGGGGCCGGCGGCGCGGAGCGTGACGCCACCGCTCGTGCGTGATTTCTGCCCGTCGTGCAGCAGCTTCAGCATCGCGTGCGCGAGCGAGATCGGACCGCCGAACTGGCCCTCGGGGCGCGTGCGCTGCTCGCGGATCGCGTCGACCACGTCGTTGGCGACCGGCCGGCGCGATCCGTGCAGGTTGAACTGCGTCCACGTCCGGCCCGGGTTGATGCCCGAGTGGTCGTCGGAGCCCGCCAGCAGCGCCTTGCGCCACGGCTGCGGCCCCTTGGGCTTGATGCCGTGCTTGTTCGACAGCCTTTCGATCGTCGCCGGGTCGAGGCCCGCGATCAGCCGGTGAGTGATCTCGTTGAGCGCGCGCGTGCGCGTCCCGTTGCGCACCTCGAAGGCGTTGATGAGCAGCAGCACCTTCTCGATGTGCTCGAGCGAGAGCGATCCCTCCCGGCCGTAGGGCCGATTCTGGGTGCTCATCAGCGGATGGGTCATGAAGTACGCGATCCGGTTGCCCGCCGGCGCCGAGGCCTCCTGCTCGATCTCGCGGTCGACGTAACTGATCATCTCGTACACGTTGCCGCGCAGCCGGTTGACCTCGGCGAACTGCGTTTCCGTCATGTTCGCGACCGTCACGTGGATGTTGCACCCGTCCTCGGGGAACGTGGTGGTCATCTCCGCGCTGATGAACACGTCGTCGAGGCCGCGATCGAGCAGTTCCTTCACGCCATCGATCGAGTTGTGGTCCGTCAGCGTGACCAGCGTCATGCCGCGCCGATGGAGCTCCGCATGCAGCTCGAGCGGCTCCGAGTAGCTCTCGGGAATCGAGAACGAGTTCGCGGCGTAGTAGTCGGTGACGTTCGAGGCGCGCGAATGGAGATGAAAGTCGACCTTGACCGTCTGGCTGGGGCTCATCGGGTATGTCGCCGCCCGCGGGGGTAGGGTGCGGTGGTCGCGGGACTGGTCGATACGACGAAAGCCGTGCGAAGCTCTGATGCGGGAAACGTTCAAATGCGGACAAGGCCGCGACCGCCTCGCGACGGTCGCGGCGAGGGAACACGACTCAGCGCGGGAGGACGCGGAACTGCTGCACGACGGCCGGCTGGGTGACCGGCGAGCCCGGCTCGATCCCCCACGTCGTCACCAGCAACGCGCCGTCCGCGGCGGAAATCTCGAACTCCGTCCAGCCATACACGTGGGTCGCGACGTAGCCACCCTGCAGCAACGTGGCTTGCACAGGTCCGTTCTCGAGCCCGACGGGGTTGTAGCCCAGCTGGGCGAGCTGCGCATCGACGAGCTGGCGCACGAAGACGTCCTTGAACGCCGTCGGCAACGACAGGTAGAACGCGTACTGCTGCGGAGTGATGAGCCCGAGTTGCGCCCCGAGGCCAACCACCGTGGGACCGAAGGGCGCGTCGTAGGCGATGGCGCCGGTCGTGATCTCGAACGCGCCCGTCGGAAGTTGCGGCCCGCCCGGTTGCGTCTGGAACGAGAGGTCGTTGACCAGAGTGCCGTGGATGTCCGCCGCCACGAAGACGACGTTGTCGATGCCCTGCGAGACGATGAACTGCAGGAGCTCGGTGCGCTCGGCCGCGTAGCCCTCGAAGCGGTCGCCGGCGGCGACGATGCCGAGGTTCTGGATCGGCTCCGGCACCATCACGAACTTCCACGTGACCCCGAGCTGCTGCGACTCGGCCAGCGCGGCCTTGACATCGTCGAGCTGGCGCCGCCCGAGCATGGTGCGCGCAGGGTTGAATGCTGCCGTGAGGAAGGCGAACACCGACAGCGGATTCGACGGGTCGGCCGCGGGCAGTTCCTCGTCGCGGAACGAGCGTGCATCCAGCAGGAAGATCTCCGCGTCGAGGCCGTAGCGCCGCGCGCGGTACAGGCTGCGCTTGAAGGCCGTGCGAGGATCGCCGGTCTGCCCGTAGCGGGTCGAGGCGATCGGGTGGTACTCGACGAAGGCCTGAACCCCGCGCGAATACAGCTCCGATTCGTTGATGTACGAACCGAAGGCCCCGAAGCGCGGGTCCGAGAGCGGCGAGGCTCCTCCGGCGAAGTCGTTGGTCACTTCGTGGTCGTCGATCGTCGCGAGCAGCGCGGTCGACGCACGCAGGTCCGCGAGTCCATTGACGCCCGCGAGACCGCCGTTGACTTCGGCGTGCTTGGCCCGGAACTCCGCCAGCGTCTGGGCCTGGCTGACGCCGGGAAGCGCCGGCGACTCGACGTCGGCATAGATCGTGTCGCCGAGCAGCACGAACAGGTCGAGGTCCTCGCCCGCCGCGTTCGTCACGGAGTGGAACGGCATGACGTCCCCGCGCGAGTCGCCGGAGACTCCGAAGCGCAGGCCGAAACGCTGGGTCGGGCGGTGGGGCGTGCGGAACGTGCCGCGGTCGATCGTGCCGCAGGCATCGCGCGCCTCGAAGTGGTACTGGCGTCCGGGCTGGAGCGCCGTGGCCTGCACCTTCACGGGGCGCTGGATGTCGCTCGCCAGCACGGTGCGCGATTGCACGCTACCCGCGAAATTCGGATCAAGCGAGATCCTGAAGCGCACCGGACCGGGACAGGTCGTGCGCGTCCAGAGCCACGCGCTCGTGGGAAGCACATCCCCCGCCGCGACGCGGTTGGGAAGCGTCGACTGGGCGAAGGCGGGAGAGAGCAGGGACAGGAAAGCTACGAGTTTCAGCGGGTTCTGCATGGTGTGGATGCCGTTCTCGGTGCAGGGGATACGCGACACGTGCCAGCAGACGCACCCCGCAACAACCGCGCGTGAACGCTCGGAAGGGAGCGCGTGAATCAGGCGCTCCGCCTGCATGAAAACGGCGGGCGCCCCCCTCAGGTTGGGAGCGCCCGCCGCACGCTTCGATCAGGGACTTGGCTTCAGGGAGCCAGCGTCCACTGAACGCCGTTGGTCAGGTTCGTGGCCTGCGGAGCCGACGGGTCGCGATACCAGACCTGCGCGTTGACGACGGTTCCGGCCGTGAGCGGATTGCCGAGGGCCGAGGGGTGCGTCGCCATGAAGTCGAGCCAATCCACCGCGTAGGAACCGTCGCAGGCGCCGGTCGTGCCGCCGGTCTGCTGGGCGGCGATGCGCTTGGTCGGCGACTTGACGCACAGGTAGCTCGACGAGCTCGGTGCCCACACCGTCGCCTTGGGACCACTGACCCCGTAGAACGCGAGCGCGGTGCGATCGCCGTCCATGCCGGTGCTCGAGAGCACGAAGCCGCTCGAAGCGGCGGCGCTCGGCGTACCCGTCGCCGCGAGCGCGGGAACGCAGCCGTTCGCCGAGGTGCCCGAGGTGCAGTACGCGATCACGAGCCCCTGCTCGCACAGGTCCGGGATCAGGTTGCCGTTGGTATCCGCGGCGCCGGCAGCGATTTCGCAAGCGTCGCCGAGGAGGTCACCATCGCAGTCGGCCTGGCTCGGATTCGCGACCGAAGCGCAGTTGTCGCAAGCGTCGCCGAGGCCATCGCCGTCGGTGTCGAGCTGCAACGGGTCGGGGCTGGTCGGGCAGATGTCGAGCGTGCACGTGTTTGCGGGGAAACCCGCGTCGCCGAAGCCATCGCCATCAACGTCGGTGCAGGTGTCACAAGCGTTCGCGATGCCATCGAGGTCACCGTCGAACAGCGCGTTGGGCGTGCCGGGGTTCAGGGTGAGCGCCGAGGTCACGCCGTGGAGCTGGAACCCGAACACCTCGCCGGCGACGAAGTCGAACACGTAGGGGCCGGGGCTCGTGCCGAGCACGTCACCGGCGGCCCACAGGCAGGACGTGCCGTTGGCGTTGTACGTCCGGTAGGCCGTGTCGGCGTTGAAGCCGACGAAGGGACCGAGGTGCGTGCCGCCGAAGTCATCGGCATAGCCGACGTTCGCGGCACCGTCGTTCTCGATGAACGCGACGGCGTCGACGACCGTGAAACCCGCGAGAATCCCGGGGTTCAGCACGCCGTCGTTGTCGCTGTCGAGATCCGCGCCCAGAGCGGGCGGCGTGCCGAAGCCGAGCAGGAACGAGGTCGACCCGTTCTCCATGTCGGGCGTGAAGTCGAACACGAACACGTTGGTCTGCGCTGCGGGCGCCGGTTGCAGCACCGTGGCCGTGTCACGGATGAGCAGCAGGCCGTTCGCGCCGAGCGAGTAGCTGCCGAGGTTGTAGACCGCGTCCGCGAGGCCCGCGCTGGCGCCGTCGCCCTCGATCAGCACGAGGAAATAGCCGGAAAGCGACGCGCCGGGTGCGCCGGCGATCTCGACGAATTCCTGCCCCTGATCCGTGCTCGGCATGTCGAGCGCGATTTCCGAGAGCGTGAACTGGGCCTGGGCGGCCGTTGCAAGCGCCGCGGCGGCGCTGAGCGCGCCCAACGAACGGCGCAGGAAGTGACGGGGATTCATGGTGCGATTCTCCTGAGGGACTTGTGGTCTGGATCCAAGTCCCGAGAGCCTCGCCCCTCCATGTGGCCGCAGCATGAGCCCGACATGAAGATCCGCACGGCCCGTCGCACGCGAGCCGCGCGATCACCGCGAAAGATCCCGAGGCAGAGCGAAGAACCGAGCCAGAGCAATTTGCCGGGCAAATTGCTCTGGCTCGGTCTTTCGCTTTGCCTCGGGATGCCCCGCGCGCGAGGGCTATTTCGCCGCGCCGTCGATGATGGCGTTGAGCGTGGCGCTGGGGCGCAGCGCGACGGCGGCCTTCTTCGGCGAGCTCGCGGTCGTCGGTCTGCGCGGCGAGGGCCTGCGCCCAGTAGAGCGCGAGGTAGAAGTGGCTGCCGCGGTTGTCGAGGCCGCCGACCTTGCGAGCGGGACCCTTGTCGTTCATCAGGTAGGTGCCGCTCGCCTGATCGAGGGTCTTGGCGAGCACGCGGGCCTTGGTGTTGCCGGTCGTGTCGGCCATGTGCTCGAAGGAGGCCGCGAGCGCGAGGAACTCGCCGAGCGAGTCCCAGCGCAGGTAGTTTTCCTCCTGGAACTGCTGCACGTGCTTGGGAGCCGAACCGCCGGCGCCGGTCACGAACAGGCCGCCGCCGTTCATCAGCGGGACGATCGAGAGCATCTTGGCGCTCGTGCCGACCTCGAGGATCGGGAACAGGTCGGTCAGGTAGTCGCGCAGGACGTTGCCGGTGACCGAGATCGTGTCGAGGCCCTTGCGCAGGCGCGCGAGCGAGAACTTCGTCGCCTCGACCGGCGCGAGGAAGTGGAACTCGAGGCCCGTGGTGTCGTGCTTGGCGAGGCAGTCCTTGACGATGCGGACGAGCAGCGCGTCGTGCGCGCGCGCCGGATCGAGCCAGAACACCGCCGGCAGCTTCGAGAGCCGCGCGCGATTCACCGCGAGCTTGACCCAGTCCACGATCGCCTCGTGCACGACGGTGCACATGCGCCAGATGTCGCCGCGCTCGACCTTGTGCTCGAGCAACGCCTTGCCCGTCGCATCGACGACGCGCACGACACCGTCGGCCGCGATCTCGAAGGTCTTGTCGTGGGAGCCGTATTCCTCGGCCTTTTTCGCCATCAGGCCGACGTTGGAGACCGAGCCCGCGATGCGCGGGTCGATGGCGCCGTTGGCCCTGCAGTCGTCGATCACGGCCTGGTACACGCCGGCGTAGCAGCGGTCGGGGATCACGGCCTTCGTGTCCTCGAGCTTGCCCGCCGCGTTCCACATGCGGCCCGAGTCGCGGATCATCGCGGGCATCGAGGCGTCGATGATCACGTCGCTCGGCACGTGCAGGTTGGTGATGCCCTTGTCGCTGTTGACCATCGCGAGCGAGGGGCCAGTCTTGAGCGCGGCCGCGATGTCGGCCTCGATCACGTTGCGTTCCGCCTCGGGCAGCGTCGCGACCTTGGCGAGCACGTCGCCGAGCCCGTTGCGCGGGTCGCCGCCGGCGCGCGCGATCGCGGCGCCGTGCTTGGCGAAAACACCGGCGAAATAGGCCTCGACCGCGTACCCGAACAGGATCGGGTCGGAGACCTTCATCATCGTCGCCTTGAGGTGCACCGAGAACAGCACGCCCTTGCTGCGCGCGTCCTCGACCTGCTCGGCGAAGAACTTGCAGAGCGCCTTCTTCGACAGGAACGTCGCGTCCGCGACCGTGCCGGCCCCGAGCGCGATGCCGCTGGCGAGTTTCGTCACCTTGCCGTCGGCCGCGACGTGCTCGATCGACGCCGTCGTCGCCGCGGGCACCACGACCGACTTCTCGTTGCCGTAGAAGTCGCCGGTGCTCATGTGCGACACGTGCGTGCGGCTGTCCTTCGACCACGCGCCCATCTTGTGCGGGTTTGCGCGCGCGTAGGCCTTCACGGACGCGGGCGCGCGACGGTCGGAGTTGCCCTCGCGCAGCACCGGGTTCACCGCGCTGCCCTTGACCTTGTCGTAGCGCTTCTTCGCGTCCTTCTCCGCGTCGGTCTTCGGATCGTCAACGTAGTCGGGCAGCGTGAAGCCCTGCGCGCGCAGCTCGGCGATCGCGCCCTTGAGCTGCGGCACCGAGGCGCTGATGTTCGGCAGCTTGATGATGTTCGCCTCGGGGCGTTCGGCGAGGCGGCCGAGCTCACCCAGCGCGTCCGAACCACGCTGCGCCTCCGGCAGCTTGTCGGCGAAGGCCGCGAGGATGCGGCCGGAGAGCGAGATGTCGCGGGTCTCGACCGAGATGCCCGTGCCCTTCACGAAGGCCTGCACCATCGGCAGGAACGAGTACGTGGCGAGGGCCGGGGCTTCGTCGGTGTGCGTGTAGTAGATCGTCGTCGCTTGGCTCATTGGGGGTGCGCTCCGGCGACCTGTTCGCCCTTCGAGCGCAAGCCGCGCACGTTAGCAGAATCGCTCGCGCCGATCAGCGGGCCGAACGCCGCACGCGCGCTCAGGTCCTGAGCACGAACCACTCGCCCTTGACGCGAACCGCGCCGGAGGAGAAGGCCTCCAGGAACGAGTCGTGCTCGCCCGGCTTCCCGCGCCTCGGCTCGGGCCGCGGGTCGTGGATCAGGAAGCAGCCGTCGATCCCCCACGACCCGATGCGAACGAACGTGCACTCCCCTTCCTTCCAGACTTCCCACGCTTCGGTGGGCTCGCCGGTCTCGACCGCGCGCTCGAGGGCTTCGCGGTTCTGCGCCAGAAAGGCGCGTTCTGGGAGTCGCATCCACCATGAGAGCAACAGGCACAAGAGCGGGAGCACCGCCACGCCGGGATAAAGACTGGGCGCAACGGACTCCCCACGGGAACCCAACCGCGGCCACGCGCTCCAGAGGGCGAGCAGCCCTTCGAGCAAGCCGACAAGGAAGTTGGCGAGCGCGAGCAGGATCAACACCAGCAGGAGCAGCAGCAGCCAGGCTCGGCCGTGAACCACGAGCTCGATGAAGAACGGCACGAGCGCGAGCCAGACCGCGGTGAGCCCGGCGCCGCGCGCCAAGGCGAACGTCGGGTGAAGGAGCGTCCAACGCGGCTGCGAGCCGCTCTCCAATGCCGTCGCTTCCGTCATGAACAGTGGCCTGAGAGGCTCACTCAGACTACCGCCGATGTCGCGGGCGCGTCAGGGGCGCGAGGTGAACTCGAGCGCGCTCGAGAGGCCGGTGGAGCTCGGCGAGCCGGGGTCGCGGAACCAGGCTTGCGACCAGAAGCCCGTGCCGACGGGCGAGGACGCGAGGAGCGCGGCGACGGGCTGAGCGAGCGTGCCCGAGCAGCTGCCGCTGGTTCCCCCGCTCGATTGCGCGGGGAAACGCATCAACGGCGGGACCACGCACAACGTGCCGCCCTGGAACGGCGCGGCGACGGCGCCGTTGAAGCCGACGAAGAAGAGGCCGGAGCGCTGGCCCTCGACTTGCGTCGCGCGCAGCGTGAAGTTGCCGCTCGCGGTCGGAGTGCCGCTCGCGGTGAGCGCGGCGAGACAGCGGTTCGAGGACAGCTTCGGCGTGCAGTAAGCGCGCGGTCGCGGCTCGCCCGCGGTCAGACGCAGCGCGAGCGGCGAGTTCGCGAACAACGTGCCGTCGGCGCGGCGCGAGATCGACCCCAGCCCAGCCGAACTGATGTTCGCTCCACCGTGGTACACACCAAACTCGTTGCTCGTCAGGCGCAGCCAGTGGCGGCCGGCGGGCAGGTCGGCGTCGAGGCGGCCGTTGACCCACGCGATGCGGTCGGGATCGAAGCGCAAGTTCATCGCGACCGAAGCGAGCGGCTGGGTCTCGTTCGGCAGGCCGCCGGAATCGGGGAAGAGCGTGACCGTGAAGCCGCCGCCGAGGCCGTAATTGGCCGTGAAACCGTCGAGTTCGAGCTCGGCGAGGTCCCAGCCGCCAGTGGGCACGTCGAAGGGTGCGAGCACCTCGAACTGGATGCCCGGGTTCGGGCCGCCGACGGTCAGGCTGGGCACGCTGGGGTTGGAAGGCTGGTCGAGCAGCACCACGCGCGGCAGGCACGCGTCGAGCTCGCACTCGTCGGGATACCCGTTGGCGTTGCAATCGATCGACGTCCCCGCGGCGAGGTCGAGCCGGTCGGCGATGCCGTTGCCATTGCAGTCGGCCAGCGGCTGCGGCGGGTTGGGCACGCTCAGGCACAGGCCCGACGGCGAAGGACCGCTCGCCACCGAATAGATCACCGCCGCGCTCGAGCCATCGAGCTCCGTGCGCACGACCGTGTCGGCGAGGTCGTCGACGATGTAGAGCTTGCGCCCGACGCGGTCGACGAGCAGCGCGATGAGCCCAGAGCTCTGCACCACGGCCGGCGAAGCGTCGTACAGCACGGTGAATTCGCTGCCATCGAGCCGCGCTCGCCCGACGAAACCGCTGATCGTGTCGACGTCGAGCCAGTAGATGTGCCCCGCGGCGATGTCGACCTCGACGTCGCGGACCGAGCTCGTTCCGCCGAGGATCTTGACGCGGTTCGAGCCGTCGAGGTCGATGCGCTGCAGGTCGCCGTCGGCGCCGAAGTACACGTGGCCGTTCGTGCCGTCGACCGCGATCGCGCTCATCGGCCAGGTCTCGCCGGCGGTGAACAGGAGCTGCGGCGCCGAGCCGTCGAGGTTCGCTCGCCAGACCCGATTGCCCTCGGACCAGTACATCTTTCCCAGGCCGTCGAAACGCACCGCGCGCGTGCTCGAGGTCGCCCAGGCCATCGTCTGCAGCACGCTGCCGTCGAGGTTGCAGCGCAGGATGTTCTCCGGGGTCGACATTTCCGCGATGTAGAGCTTCTGCGTCGTCGGCTCGACCGAAAGCCCCACCGGCAGCCACTCGTTCGACGGCAACGCGAACAGCGTGCGCGGGTTCGAGCCGTCGAGACCCATCGCGCGCACCGTGGCGCCGCCGAACTGGTACTCGCAGAAGTAGAGCTCGGTCTGGGCGACGGCGAGCGGGGTGAGCAGGGCGAGCGCGAGAGGCAGCCGGGCGAGGTGCGAGAGCATCAAGGGCAGTTTCCTGAACCCAGCGTACTCGCAATGCCGCGGTAGCATGGGCGCGCCTTCGCGACTTCCGCGTCGGCGCCCGTCCAGAAGGAGGACCGCGATGCTCTTCGGAACGCTCACCCTCGCTCTCGCCGCATCGTTGGCGCAGCAACCGACGCCCTCGTTCGGCACTATCGAGCCCGTGAAGGCCGACGCGCTGCTCGCCGGCATCGGACGGCGCTATCCGTCGCCAGTGATGCACGACGTCGATGGCGACGGGCTCGCGGACCTCGTGCTCGGCGACCTGTACGGCGCGGTGACGGTGTCGAAGCGGCTCGCGGGCGAAGGACCGCCGCGTTTTGGCCCCGAAATGCCGCTGCTTGCGAGCGACGGCACGGAGCTCGTCTTCAACAACTGGTGATGCATCGGCATGAGTCCACAGTTCGTGGACTTCGACGCCGACGGCCACCTCGACCTGCTCGCCGGCTCCTTCGGCGGAGCGCCGTACATCGCGCGCGGCAATGCGAAGGGCTTCGGCCAACCTGAGTACCTGCGCGACAGCAAGGGCGAGCGGCTGGGTCTCAACATGTACTGGGACCACGACGAGAGCCACTGGCTGTGGGTCAAGCAGTGGAACGCGCCGGGCCAGGAACCGCCGGAGGGACAGGGCACGTCCGTGTTCGCGGTCGACTGGGATGCCGACGGCGACCTCTACGTGCTGCTCGGCGACTTCAAGACCGGCCGCATCTTCCGGCGCACCAACGAAGGCAGCGCGAAGGAGCCGCGCCTGACGACGTTCAACGTGCCGATCCGCAACGGCGACAAGCCGCTCGTCGTGCCCGGCAACGTCGCGACGGTGCGCGCGCTGCACTGGGACAGCGACGGGCT
The DNA here is from genome assembly GCA_026692705.1 of Planctomycetota bacterium. GTDB lineage: Bacteria > Planctomycetota > UBA1135 > UBA1135 > F1-120-MAGs118. The sequence continues at coordinate 2,575 of JAPLOE010000154.1, read as the reverse complement.
GTTCGATCTGCTCGTCGGCAGCGTCGGCGAGTCCGACGACGGCGCCGTCTACCTCTACCGCAACGTCGGCAAGACCGGCGCGCCCGACTTCGGTGCACCGCTCGTGCTGTTCGCGCCCGCTGCGGCTCCGCTCACCGCCGTCTCGCGCCCGAGCCACGGCCTGTATCCCGATCTTTTCGACCTCGACGGCGACGGCGACCTCGACCTGCTCGTCGGCGGCTCCACGAACCTGAACTTGCCCGAGCGCGAGCTCTCCGCCGCGGAGAAGGAGCAGTACCTCCTGCTCAAGACACGCCGCGACGCCGCGAAAGAAGCGTCCGCCGCGCTGCGCGCCGAGATCGACGCCGCCGTCAAGGACCTGCCCGAGGAGGAGGCCAAGCTGCGCCGCAAGGCGCTCGAGCGCGAACTCGCACCGCGTTTCCGCGACTGCTCACGGCGCCGCGCGATGGCGGAGTTCGGGCTCGCCACGCTCACTTTCGAGCCGAAGGAGTACCACGCGGTGTTCGTTGCGCTCAACGAGACCCGCCGCTGACGCCTACTCCCGGTGGCGCGCGAACAACGGCACCGGGCGCGCTCGCTCTCTCGCCAGCGGGACGTGAAACCGCCGTGCGAGCTCATCCGCGCACACCATCGCGTCCACCAGCACGTTCTCCGGCACTTCAGCTTCGGCGCGGACGAACGCGTCGATGAGCGCCGCCCGATCCGCATCGGAGAAGAGCGACTCGGCGAGCGGGAAGAGCACGTTGTCCTCCTTGAGGATGTGCGCGCGCAGCAGCGCGATCGCCGATTCGGCGACGCGGTGGAACGCACCCGCAGCGCGCGGAGCGGCCATGCGTGCGGCGGTGACGGCCTCCTGCATGGACTCAAGCGCGCGGTGCAGCTCGGCATGGTCCTCGAGCGCGGCGGCGACCGGGCCGGCGGCGCGCGGAAGGCCGCGGCGCTCGGCCAGCGCGTAGAGCAACGCCTCCTCGCGCGCGTGGTGGAAACGGTCGGCGAGGGTCCACAGGGCGTCGAGCGTGTCCTCGGCGGCGACGATGTCGAGGCGGCCGGTGTCGCGCGCGGAATGCGACAGCAGCTCGAGGCAGTCGAGCACCTGCTCGATCAGCCGGTGCTCGAACGAAAGGATTTCCGTGGGACGCAGGGCCAGCGGGGCTGACGTATCCATCGAGGCCTCCCTGCGGGCGCGGTGGCGCTCCGCAGGTTCATTCGAACCCTGCTGCTGCGGAGCGGCGACAGGGGCCTAGTGCGGCGTTCTGCGCGCCGAAAGGCGCAGTTCTACGCACAGGGACGAAGCCAAGCTGCGCGGCCCTACCCCGATGATGCGTAGGCGACGACGCCGGCGCTGCCGGGGCCGCCGCGGACCCTCCGGAAGGACCTGAACATGCGCGGCAAGCAAGTCACTCTCGACGGCAACGAAGCCGTCGCCCACGTCGCCCACCGCTCGAGCGAGGTGATCGCGATCTACCCGATCACGCCCTCGTCGGGCATGGGCGAGCTCTCGGACGAATGGAGCGCGCACGGCCGCCAGAACCTGTGGGGCCAGGTGCCGGAAGTGATCGAGATGCAGTCCGAGGCCGGGGCCGCGGGAGCGGTGCACGGCGCGCTGCAGGCGGGCTCGCTCGCGACGACCTTCACGGCGTCGCAGGGCCTGCTGCTGATGATCCCGAACATGTACAAGATCGCGGGCGAGCTCACGCCGTTCGTGATGCACGTCGCGGCGCGCACGCTGGCGACCCACGCGCTGTCGATCTTCGGCGACCACTCGGACGTGATGGCCTGCCGGCAGACGGGGTTCGCGCTGCTGTGCGCCGGCTCCGTGCAGGAAGCCCACGATTTCGCGGCGATCGCGCACGCGGCGACGCTCAAGGCGCGCGTGCCGTTCCTGCACTTCTTCGATGGGTTCCGCACGTCGCACGAGGTCGCGAAGGTCGAGCTCGTCGACGACGACAGCCTGCGCGCGTTGTACGACGAGAGCGCGATCCACGCGCACCGCGCCCGCGCGCTCTCGCCCGACCATCCGGTGCTGCGCGGCAGCGCGCAGAACCCCGACACGTTCTTCCAGGCGCGCGAGGCCTGCAATCCGTTCCACGATGCGGTCCCGGGGCACGTCGAGGCGGCGTTTGAGCAGTTCGCGGAGCTCGTCGGCCGGCGCTACGGCCTGTGCGACTACGTCGGGCATCCTCAGGCCGAGCGCGTGCTCGTGATGATGGGTTCCGGCGCGGAAACCGCGCAGGAAACCGTCGAACACCTCGTCGCGAAGGGCGAGAAGGTCGGCCTCGTCAAGGTGCGCCTGTACAGGCCGTTCCCGCTGGCGCGCTTCGTCGCGTCGCTGCCGCCGAGCACGCGCGCGATCGCGGTGCTCGACCGCACGAAGGAACCGGGGGCGGTCGGCGAGCCGCTGTACGTCGACGTCGTCACGGCCTTGCGCGAGCTGCGCGACGCGGGCGAGACGAAGCTCGATCCGCGTGTCGTCGGCGGGCGCTACGGCCTGTCGTCGAAGGAATTCACGCCGGGCATGGCCAAGGCAGTCTATGATGAGCTGGCCAAGCCGCAGCCCAAGAACCACTTCACCGTC
>JAPLOE010000153.1 GCA_026692705.1 Planctomycetota bacterium | reverse complement strand
CCGAAGGCATCGCGCTGGGCTTCGACAAGGGGCCGGTGTTCGACGGCAAGCTCGAGATCGCCAAGGTGCCGATCGAGTCGGGCGACCGGCTCGTGCTGGTCAACTCCGGCGCCGTCACGCTCGCCGATGCGGAAGGCAACGAGCTCGGCGAGAAGGGCCTGTACGCGCTCGTGATGAAGTTCGGCGCGCTCTCCACCGAGGACTTCCTCGCGCGGCTGCGCGAGGCCTTCGAGGCCCACGCGGGCGAGGCCACGCAGGCCCGCGACATCTCCATCGTCACCGTCCGGCGCGTTTGACCATGCAAGTTCGCGAGTTCCAGACGCTCATCGAGCGCATCTACTTCCAGCGCGATTCCGCGCGTGGCCTGCACGGCACTCACATGTGGTTCTGCGAGGAAGTCGGCGAGCTCACCCGCGCGCTGCGCCGCAACCGCAAGGAAGAGCTCGAGGGCGAGTTCGCGGACGTGTTCGCGTGGCTCTCGACCCTGGCGTCGATGTCGGGCATCGACCTCGAGGCCGCGGCGCGCAAGAAGTACGAGCTGGGCTGCCCGCGCTGCAAGGCGACGCCCTGCGCCTGCCCCTGAGAACTCGTGGCACGCGCGTCGAATCCGGGCGCGCGGGAACTGACCCTGTTCGAGGTCGGTCCCGCGCCGAAGCCGCGGGCGGCGTTGTACGCCGAGGTCGCGCTCAACCGGCCGGTCGACACGCAGTTCACGTACAGCGTGCCGGCGGAGCTCGCCGCGCGCGTCGTGCCGGGCGTGCGTGTCGCGGTGCCGTTCGGGGCCGAGCGCGAGGTGGGCGTCGTCACGGCGCTGGCGCGCGAGTGCGAGCTCGCGCGAGTGCGCGAGATCGCGGCGCTGCTCGACGACGAGCCGATGGTGAGCGCGGAGCTGCTCGCGCTCACACGCTGGATCGGGCGGCGCTACGCCTGCTCGTGGGGCGAGGCGCTGCACGCGGTGCTGCCGGCGGCGCTCAAGCGCGAGCGCGAGACGGCCAAGGTCGTCGTGGCGTCGATCGCGCCGGGCATCGGTGCGACGGAGCTCGCGGAGCTCGAGGAAGCGCAGCCCAAGCAGCACCGCATGCTGCGCACGCTGATCGACATCGGCGGGCGCATCGAGCTGCGCGACCTGTGCCGCCAGCTCAACCTGTCGGACTCGGCGGCGCGCACGCTGCACAAGCGCGGCTGGATCCGGCTCGAGAAGGTCGAGGCGGACGCGGACGAGCTCGAGACCTCGCGCACGGCCCGGCCGCGGCCCGAGCGGCTGCACGAGAGCCAGGTGGCGGCGCTGGAGCGGCTGCGCGAGCCGCTGGAGCGTGGCACCGGCGGCGCCTTCTTGCTGCACGGCGTCACGGGCAGCGGCAAGACCGAGGTGTACCTCGCGTTGATCGAGCGAGCGCTCGAACTCGGCCGCGGGGCGATCGTGCTCGTGCCGGAGATCGCGCTCACGCCGCAGACCGTCGGCTGGTTCCGCGCGCGCTTCGAGAACGTCGCGGTGCTGCATTCGCGCATGACCGACGCGCAGCGGCTGCGCATGTGGAAGCGCGTGCAGCGCGGCGAGGCGCGGGTCGTCGTCGGCGCGCGTTCGGCGCTGTTCGCGCCGATGGACAAGCTCGGCGTGATCGTAGTCGACGAGGAGCACGAGCCGTCGTTCAAGCAGGGTTCGACGCCGCGCTACCACGCACGCGACGTCGCGATCGAGCGCGCGCGCTCGGCGAACGCGGTGTGCGTGCTCGGCTCCGCGACGCCGTCGCTCGAATCCTGGAGCGCGGCGCGTGCGGGAGCGCTCGTGCGGCTCTCGATGCCCAAGCGCATCAGCGGCCACGGCGCGCCGCCGGTCGAGATCGTCGACGTGCGCTCGGAGCCGACGGGCGCGCAGGGCCACAAGCTCTTCTCGCGGCGCCTGCTGCTCTTGCTCGCGGAGACGCTCGAGCGCGGTGAGCAGGCGATCCTGTTCCAGAACCGCCGCGGCTTCGCGCCGGTGCTGTGGTGCCCCGGCTGCAAGGAGACCGTGCGTTGCCGGCGCTGCGACGTCGCGCTCGCCTGGCACCAGCGCATCTCGCGCCTGGTGTGCCACTCCTGCTGCGATGAGGTGCCGGCTCCGAAGTCCTGCCCGACGTGCACGCGGCCGGGCCTGCGCTTCATCGGCGCCGGTTCGGAGCGCATCGAGCTCGAGATCGCGAAGGTCGCGCCCACGGCGCGCATCCGGCGCATGGACTCGGACACGATGCGGCGGCGCGAGGACTACGAGGAGACGCTCGGCGCCTTCGGCCGCGGCGAGATCGACGTGCTCGTCGGCACGCAGATGATCGCGAAAGGCCTCGATTTCCCGCGCGTGACGCTCGTGGGCATCATCTCCGCCGACAGCGCGCTGCACCTGCCCGACTTCCGTGCCGCCGAGCGCACGTTCCAGCTGATCAGCCAGGTCGCCGGCCGCGCCGGTCGTGGCGAGCTTCCCGGCCGCATCGTCGTGCAGACCATGTCGCCGCAGCACCCCGCGATCCGTCTCGCGGCGGCGCACGACTACGACGGCTTCGCGTTGCACGAGGCCGAGCTGCGCGCCGAGCTCGCCTATCCGCCGCACGGCCGCCTCGTGCGCCTCCTGTGGGAGGACGCGAGCGAGAAGCTCGTCGTCGATTCCTCCGTCGCCGTCGGCGATGCGCTGCGCGAGAAGCTGCTCGATTCCGCCGCCGTCGTGCTCGGTCCTGCGCCGGCTCCCATCGCGATCGCCCGCGATCGGCACCGCCGCCACTTGCTCGTCAAGATTCCGCTCGACGACGCGCAGATGCAGCTCGTGCTCGACGCGGTTCGTTCGTCGGCGGACGCGGCGCCGAAGCTGCGCGCCGTGATCGACGTCGATCCGGTTTCGCTTTTCTGATCGTTGCGCAGAGGAAGGCGGGGGAAGAAGGAACCTGGTGGGGAGCCAGACGAGGAGGGAGAGGGAGCGAAAGGAGTCGGAAGAAGAAGGGGGACAGGCTCACCAACTCTCCTTCTGCGCCTTGCGCTGCGCCGCACCGACCGAACCCGCCGTTGCACCCTTTCCCGGCTCGACTCCCTTCTCCCTCCTCGCTCTCCGTTCCGACTCCCCACCTGGTTCCTCCTTCTGCTGCCGGCTACTTCGCGGACAGCGTGACGAGGCCGCAGTCGATGTACTGGCCTCCGGAAGACTGGTGGCAGTGGATCGCGAGCGTGTTGCGGCCTGCGCGAAGCGATGCGCGCGCCTCGGGCGAGAGCGGAACGGTGACGTACGAAGTCGAGTAGCCGCGCACGTGGGCCGCGAGGATGCCGTTCAAGTAGACGTCGGCGTCCTCGTCGTGGTGGATCGAGAGGCGCACGATGCCCGGAGGAACGGCGGCGAGATCGAACGATCGGCGCAGCCAGAGGTCGGAGGAGGTCCACTCGGTGCCGAGCACGGCGCCGGGAGTGCCGGGGGAGCCGAAGCCGCCGTTGGAGAGCTTCCACGCAGCGTCCGCGAAATCGGGCGAGAACCAGTCGGCGGCAGGCGCTTCGGTGGTCCAGCGCCAGGCGATGGCTGCGCCGCGTGCGTCAGGCACGAGCGTCTCGGTCGCGAGGATCGGCGCGGGCGCCCAGTTCAGGGGACCGCGGGCTCCGCGCTTGTACCACTTGCTCCACGTCTCGGCGTCGAGCAGCGCTCGCAGGAAAAAGCCGCCGACGACGGGGCGCGCGATCATGTTGATCTTGCGCGCGGTCAGCGTGTCGGACCAGTCGCAGATCGGCACGCGGTCCGCGGTCGCGTTCACGTAGGCGTGGATCGGCTTCACGAGCGCGTCGAAGTCCTCGCGATCGCCGCCGAGGCACGCCGACCACAGCGTCCAGTCGGACTTGGTGAACGTCGCGCGGCTGTCGAGCGGCAGCCCGTAGGCGTTCTGCACCTTGCGGTACCAGCGCGTCTCCATCAGCTTCACTTCGAGCGGGAACAGCCCGAGCGAGAGCACGTCGTCCCACACGAGGTTGTACTTCTGGCTCCACGTGCCCGGGCGGTCGAAGGCGAGCTTGGTCGACTCGGACTCGCTCGCGGCGTGTTGCCACTCCGCGGCCCACGTGTGCGCCTTGAGCTCGAGCTCGTCCGCGCGCTGCTGCGCCCCGAACTTGCGCGCGAGCCGCGCGTGCGCCGCGAGCGCGAGCGTCGCTTTCGCCGACAGGTTGACGTTGTGCGCGAGGTGGCCCGTGAAGTCGTCGGTGCAGAGCTGGTTCTCGGGATCGAAGCCCTTTTCCTCGAGATAGCGCGCCCAGGCCGAGAGCTGCTTCCAGTACTTCGAGGCGAACTCGACGCGCCCGTCGCGCTCGCAGATCGCGGCGACGAGCAGGATCAGGTTCGCGGACTCCTCGACCGGCATCTGGTTCTCGATGCCCGTCTCGCCGCCGCCGTACACCTGTCCCGTCGCATGCGGGTACGTGCCGAGGTCGTGCGGCGCGAACGGGAACTTCCAGCGCGACGAGGCCGCGTAGTCGAGCACCGGCACCAGCATCGCCTTCGCGAGATCGGGCGAGAGCAGCAGGAACAGCGGCGCCATCGGGTAGATGACGTCGACGGTCGCGATGCAGCCGTTGGAGAAGTTCTCCTTGGGGAACAGCAGCGGCCGCCCGTTGGAATCCGCGCACAGCTTGTTGGCGCCGAGCGCCTGCCGGTACGCGAGCTGGCACAGCTGCACCCACTCCTCGCTGCCGAGCTTGCGCAGGTCTCCGGCGAGCTCCGCGTCGAACGCGCGCGCTCGCGCGATGCGCATCGTCGCGGCCGAATCCGCCAGCGCGAGCCAGCCGCGCCCCGTCGATCCGTCGCGGCGCCAGTAGGGCCGCAGGTCCTCCTCGAAGTAACGGATCGAGACCTCGTCGTCGTAGGCGAGCATCACGCGCGCGCTTTGGCCCTGCGCCTGGTTCGCCGTGAGGAACGGCGTGCCGCGCGCGCCTTCGAGCACGATCGCCGCCGCCGGCCAGCCGTCGTCCGCGCGCCGCGGCGCCGTCGCGTCCGTGCCGAGCTGCGCGATGCGGTGCTCGACGAAGGCCTGCCGCAGCTCCGCCGCCGGCCCGTAGTTGCCGCGCACGCCCGGCCCCGAACGCGCCGCGACGTAGGCGTGCCCCCAGTCGATGCGCAGGTCGTCGCCGCGCTTCTCGAGCACCGGCTGCTCGACCGAGCCCAGCTCGACTGTCTCGAGCCCTTCGACGCGCACGAGCTCGCCGCGCACCTCCTGCGTGGCCTCGTTCACCGCCACACGCGCCGCGAGGTCGACGTGGAAGTCGAGCCCGTGGCTCGCGCCATCCTTCGAGCGCGCCGCGAACTCGAGGTACGTCAGCGGCAGCGCGAGCACGTCGAGATCGTCGGGCAGCGCCGGCGTGACGAACGACATCGTGAGCTCGATCGTCTCGTCGGCGAACGTGTAGGTCGTCGTCGTGAAGTCGACGTGCACGCTCGCGAGCTCGAGCGCCGGCACGTCCTTGGGCTCCGGCCCGAGCAGGCGCCGCACGCGGTTGCCGTCGATGCGCACGAGCGCCGCCATCGGGACCTCGCGGCCCGTCCAGTGCGTCGGCCAGCCATCCGTCGGCCGGTCGTACGGCGACCACAGGCTGAAGTACGGGTCGTGCACCACCAGCGGCACCGCCGGCGGTCGCAAGGTCTGGGCGGAAGCGAGGCTTGCGAGGGCGAGAACGGCGAGGGCGCGTTGCATGCGCCCAACTTACCGTCGCGCGCTACGAACCGACGAGCTCGCGGAAACGCGAGAACAGGTGCGCGCTGTCGAGCGGGCCGGGGGCGGCCTCGGGGTGGTACTGCACGCTCATCACCTTGGCGGTCTTGTGGCGGATGCCCTCGACCGTGTTGTCGTTGAGGTTGATGTGCGTGAGCTCGAGCTCCTTGGGCAGCGTCGTCGGATCGACGGCGAAGGAGTGGTTCTGCGAGGTGATCTCGACGCGTCCCGTGAGGATGTCGCGCACCGGATGGTTCGCGCCGTGGTGGCCGAAGGGCATCTTGTGCGTCTTGGCGCCGAGCACGATGCCGAGGATCTGGTGGCCGAGGCAGATGCCGAAGATCGGCTTCTTGCCGATCAGGTTGGCGATCTCGGGGATGGCGCAGACCGGCGCCGGGTCACCCGGGCCGTTGGAGAGGAAGATCGCGTCGGGCTCGAGCGCGAGCACCTCGCTCGCCTTGGTCGTCGCGGGCACGACGGTGACGTCGAAGCCCGAGTGCACGAGCGAGCGCATGATGTTGCGCTTGGCGCCGAAGTCGTAGGCGACGCAGCGCTTGCGCGGGCCGCGCCAGGCCTCGACGAGCGCCGGATAGCTCGCGTCGAAGTCCTTGTCCCACTGGTAGATCTTCTTCGTCGTGACCAGGCGCGCCAGGTCGCGGTTGTCGGTCGCGAGCGTGCCCTTGGCCTTCTTGACGAGCGACTCGGGGTTCGAGTCGGTGGTCGACACGATGCACTTGAGGCAGCCCTGCTCGCGCACGATCTTCGTCAGCCGCCGCGTGTCGACGCCGTCGATCGCGACGACGCCCTTCTTCGCGAGCCAGTCCGGCAGCGAGCTCGTGGCGCGCCGGTTCGACGGGATCGAGCTCATCTCGCGCATCACGAAGGCCTCGGGCCACGCGCCCGCGCTCTCGTCGTCCTCTTCCGCCACGCCGTAGTTGCCGATCAGCGGGTAGGTCATCACGACCACCTGACCGTAGTACGACGGATCGGTGAGGATCTCGTGGTAGCCGGTCATCGCCGTGTTGAACACGAGGTCGCCGCCCTTCTCGCCGCGCGCTCCGACGGCGCGGCCGGGCAGGACCAGACCGTTCTCGAGGGCGAGCCACGCAGTCGGCGCGAGATCTTCGGTGTTCTTCATTACGTTTGGGGCGGACCCGAGGGGAGCGGCGTCCCGGCTGGCCCGGCGGGGCGAGAGTATGCCGACGGGGGCCCGCCGGTGCGACGGTCCGCTCAGGCCGAGGCGGCGTCGAGTCCCAAGTCCGCCACCAGTCCCGCTTTCCAGCGTTCCCAGCCGAGCCCGGCGATCATCGCGGCGTTGTCGGTGCAGCAGGCGGGGCTGGGGAAGTGGGCCTCGATGCCACGCGCGCGGGCCGCAACGATGAGC
>JAPLOE010000152.1:856-17973 GCA_026692705.1 Planctomycetota bacterium | reverse complement strand
CGGCCGCTACGGTCTGCGCGGACTCGCGAGCGGCCAGTTGCGTGCGACCGACGCCGCGACGGGCCGCGAGCTCGGGCTCGCACAGCTCTCGACCGGCACGCGCGCGCAGCTGCTCGTGGCGTTGCACCTCGCTTTCGCCGCCGAAGTTCCCGCGGGCCACAAGCCGCCGCAGTTCCTCGACGATTCCTTCGCCACGACCGACGCCGCGCGCCAGCGTGCGATCGGCGAGGCGCTCGTGCGCGCGACGGCGGCCGGCGGTTTCCAGTGCTTCTGCCTGACGCGCGAGCCGAGTGACGTCCTGCTGCTGGCGGGAGCGAATTCCGCGGCCGTGCGCGCGCTCGACCTCGCCGCGCTGCGCCGTGTGCAGGCGCCCGTGCTCGCGCGGCCGGCGCTCGCGTTGCCGCAGGCGCGCGAGCTGCCCGATCCGCGCAAGGTCGACGCGTTGGCCTTCGGCGAGCGCATCGGCGTGCCGCCGCTCGACGGCCGCGCGGGCATCGAGGCGCTGCACCTCTTCTACGTGATGCGCGACGAGCTCGTCGACCTCAAGCGCCTGCTCGAGCTGAACATCGAGCGCGTCGGCGTGCTGCGCGCGCTGCAGAGCGGTGGCACGCAGCTGCTCGGCGCGGACGTGCGTGCGCGTGTCGAGGCGTGGACCGCGTTCACCGAGAGCGTGCTCAGCGCATGGCGCGTCGGTCGCGGACGGCCGCTCGACCGCGAAGTGCTCGCCAGCAAGGAAATCGACCTGAGCGAGAGCGCGCTCGAGGGCGTCGAGACGGTCGCGCGCGAGGTCGCGTGGGACTCCAAGCGCCTCGTGGCGGAGCTCGAGACGCGCAAGCTCGGCAAGCAGGTGCTGCGGCAGCAGATTCGCGACCGCCTGCGCGAATTCCTCGAACGCGAAGGCCACCTCGATCCGGCGAGCACGCTCGACCGCGAGCAGGCGTGGCAGCGCACGCTCGCGAGCGACCCCGCGAGCGCGAGCACGTTCGACGCGGCGGCGCTGCGCGCGCGCTTCGAGTGGCTTTGGAACCTGCTGGAGCCGAAGCCATGAACGATCCGGAAAGCGGCGCCCAGTCCGCGCGCCGCGCGCAGCTCGGGCTCGTGCTCATCGGCCTCGGCCTCCTCGCGATCCTGTGGGGCGTGTTCCACATCCTCGAGAGCGTGCCCAAGCCGGCGAAGCTCGAGTTCGCGTACCGCACGACGGACCATCAGGCACGCTCGGCCGTGCATGACTCGTTCGCGGGCGGGCTGGTGCGCGCGCTCGCGGGTCTGGGACTCGCGGTCTACGGCGGCCATGTGCGCCGCAAGGCGCTCGGGCAGGACGTCAGGCCTTCGTGACGAACTCGACGAGCGCGCGCGAGAGCTCCTCGGGCGTCTCGTGCGTCGTCATGTGACCGGCGCCGGCGAGCTGGACGAACTTGGCGCCGCGGATCGCGCTCGCGATGCCGCGCATCTCCGCCGGCGACGAGATCGCGTCGTGCTCGCCGACCACCACGAGCGTCGGCACGTCGATCTTCGCGAGCAGCGGCGTCGAATCGGGCCGTTGCGCCATGCCGCGCAGCGCCGCCGCGATCGCTCCGCGCGGCGCCTGCATCAGCGCACGCACGCGCTCGACGATCTCCGGCCGGTTCGCGAGCGTCGCGGGCGCGAGCAACTTCGGCAGCATGCCGTCGACGAGCGGCTTGGGGCCCTCGGCGAGCACCTTCGCGGCCATCGTCGCGCGTCCCGCCGCACCGTCGGGCGTGTCGGCGATCGCGCGCGTGTCGCACAGCGCGAGCGCGCCGAGCCTGGGCCGGTGGCGATTGAAGAACGGGAACGCGACGTAGCCGCCCATCGAGAAACCGACGAACGTGACCGGTTCCTTCACGCCCGCCGCGTCGAGCATGGCCGCAAGGTCGTCCGCGTGCTGCTCCATCGTCGACACGCCAGGGTCGAAGCCGGGCTCGAACGCGCTCTCGCCGAAGCCGCGCAGGTCGGCGGTGATCACGAGCGCATGCTGCGCGAGCGCTTCGGCCTGCGCTTCCCACTGCGCGCGGTGGAACGGGAAGCCGTGGACGAGCAACACCGGACGTCCGCGACCGCGTGTCTGAAAGGCCAGTTTTCGAAGGGTCATCGCGCTTGTCTCCGGTGCGCTACGTCGATCGACGTAGCATGGCCGGGGTGGGAGCCTCGGCTCTCGGTGCTAGGTTCGAAGCAGTATGGTCGAAGGCCTCGCCAAGCTGAAGCCCGGCCTAGCCAAGCTGAAGGCGCCGGATCCGGCGAAAGCCCACGGCGCGTGGGTTTACCTAGTCATCTCGATCGTCGCGGGCGTGCTCTCGGCCGCGCGCTTCGATCCCGCGACCGCGTGCCTCGCCGGTCTCGCGTTCCTCGGCGTGTTCCTGTCGGCGGGTTCGCTCGCGAGCTACCCCAAGCGCTGGCTCGGCCGCTTCGTCGCAGGTCTCACGCTCGTCTGCGCCTGCGTCGCGACGGCGCTCGCGCTCGGCTCGAACCCGATGTTCCTCGCCTACGGCGCCGTGGCGGTGTTCCCCGCCGCCGCCGCCGCGTGGTTCGCGTTCCGCCATGGCTTCCAGAGCGCGGGAGCACTCTCCTTCGCGGTCGTCACGCTCGTCGTCGTCGCGCCGGCCTCGCTGTGCGCCGGCGGAGCGCCGCACTTCCTCGGCCTGCTTCTGCTAGGTCTGCTCGCGCCGTTCTTCGCGTGGCGCACGTGGTGCACGCGTCAGGCGCTGCGCGCGAGCCACGGCTGGACCCGCGGCCAGCTGCGCGCGCTCGGCTGGCGCGAGGCCGCGATCGCGCTCGGCTGGACGACGTTCTCGATCGCCATCGTCCACATCGCGGCCGAGCGCGTCGGCTGAGCCCGCGCTAGCGCGAGCCCTCGAACACGACCACGCCGTCGATCACGGTCGCGATGCAGTGCGTCGTGTATTCGAAAGGGTCGCCGTCGTAGAGCGCGACGTCGCCGTCCTTGCCGACTTCGAGGCTGCCGATGCGGGCTTCGAGTCCGAGCAGGCGCGCGGCGTCGAGCGTGACCGAGCGCAGGGCCTTCTCGGCGCCCAGGCCGTAGGCGGCCGCGACACCGGCTTCGTACAGCACGACGCGCGTCTTCGGCACGTAGCTCTCGAAACCGCTCTGCAGCGCGAACGGAATGCCGGCGTCGGCGAACTTCGAATACGTCGAGCGGCTCGCGTTCTCGAGCTCGCCGACGAAGCGCGCCATCGGCGGGTGCAGGATCACGGGCACGCGCGCGCGGCGGATCTCGTCGAGCACGACGTAGGACTCGGCCGCGCCGTCGAGCACGATCTGGATGCCGAACTCCGCACCCAGCCGCAGCGCCGAGCTGATGTCCTGATGGCGATTGGCGGTGACGAGCAGCGGAACCTTGCGCTCGAGCACGTCGACGAGCGCTTCCTTGCGCAGGTCGCGGTCGGGCTTCTTCGTCGCGTCGTCGCCGGCCGCACGCAGCTTCTTCTGGTACTCCTGCGCGCCGATCAGCGACTCGCGCAGCATCGCGATCTGCTTGCCCGCGGTGCCCGGCGACTTGCCCTTGCCTTCCTCGCGCGAGCCTTCGCCGAGCGTGGCCGCGATCATCGCGCGCGGCACGATCACGGCCTCGTCGACCGTGTTGCCGCGCGTCTTGGCGACGAGCGTCTGCCCGGAAATCAGCGCCTGCGGGCCGTGGCCGGTGTGCAGCGTCGTCACGCCGAAGCCGCGCACCCACTCGACGAGGCGCTCGCGCGCGTTGTACGCGTCGATCGCACGCAGCTCGGGCTGCAGCGGAGCGCCGGGATCGTGCTGGTCCTGGTCCTGCGGCTGGTTCAGGTAGCCCGCGAGGCCGACGACGCTGTGTGCATCGACGAGGCCGGGCGTCACGACCTTCGCGGTGAGCACGCGCACGCCCGCGGGCGGCTGCACCTGCCGCTCGGTACCGACGGCGACGATCTTGCCGCCCTTGATCACGACGACGCCGTTCTCGATCACGGCGCCGGAGACGGTGTGGATGCGCTCGGCCTTGATCGCGAGATCCTGCGCGAGGGCGGGGAGCACGAGCGCGAGGCTCGCGAAGACACGGAAGAAGCTCGACTTCATCACTTCACCTCCTCGCCGACGCAGCACAGCGCACCCGCACGCGCGAGTCCCGCTCCCCAGCCACCGTCGGCCCACAGGCGATCCTCCGGCTTCGACAGGTCGAACACCTTCGCGCCCTCGACCCAGGTCTGCTCGACGTGCGTGTAGACCGACAGCGGATCGCCGGAAAGCACGAGGAAATCCGCGTCCTTGCCGGGCTCGAGGCTGCCGATGCGGTCGCCGAGGTCGAGCATGCGCGCCGCGTTGAGCGTGAGGCCCGCCAGCGCCGTCTCGCGCGTCACGCCCGCGCGCACCGCGAGCGCGCCGCTGCGCAGGAAGAGCCGCGAGTCGGTGATCCAGTCGTCGGTGTGGAAGCCGACGAGCTCCGGCGCCCCGCGCTTCTCGAGCTCCGCCGCCGAGCGTGCGTCGAAGTCCATCGCCTCGAGCTTGCCACCGGGCGTGTCGATCACGATCAGCGAGCACGGCGCCTTCGCCGCGACGATCTCGTCCGCCACCTTCCACGCCTCGCTGACGTGGTGCAGCACGACGCGGAAACCAAACTCCTTCGAGAGCCGCAGCACCGTGACGATGTCGTCGTGGCGGTGCGTGTGGTGGTGCACGATGCGCTTGCCGCTCATCACCTCGAGCAGCGCCTCGTTCGCGAGATCGCGCGGCGGCAGCTTCGACGCATCACCCGCCGCAGCCTCGACCTTGCGGCCGTACTCCTGCGCCGCGACGAACGACTCGCGCACGAGCGCCGCCGACTTGCCGCGCGTGCCCGGGAACGGCGCCTCCTGCTGGCTGTTCGTGCCGTTCGCCATCTTCATGCCGCCCATCGGCGCACCGTCGGCGAAGCGGTAGCACTGCTCCTCGATCGTCCCGACGTCGCGGTTCTTGAGGTAGATCGTCTGCCCGCTCATCAGGTGCCCGCTGCCGCTCATCACGTTGAGCGTCGTGATGCCGCCCGCCTGCGCGCGCTGCAGCCCCGCATCGCGGCAATTGACCGCATCGAGCATGCGCACCGACGGCTGGATCGGAGCACTGCCATCCGCTCCCCAGCCGCCGCCCACATGGCTGTGCGTGTCGACGAGGCCCGGCATCAGCACCTTGCCCTTCACGTCGACCACCTTCGCGCCCGCCGGCACTTCGACCGACCCGCGCGCGCCCACCGCCCGGATGCGCCCGAACTGCACCACCACCACGCCGTCCTCGATCGGCGGCCCGGAAATCGGCAGCACCTTCGCTCCAACGAACGCGTGGGGGAGCTCCTGCGCCACCGCCGGCCCCGCCAGCAACAGCGCACACACCATGGGGGAAAGCTTCATGGCGCGAGAGCCTATCCCGCTGCCTCTCCCTCCGGCCACCGAAGCGCCGGGATTGCTGAGCCGCTTCCCGAACCTCGGCGCCTTCGAATCGGCATTCTCGGTGTCAATAACGGCACTTCTATGTCGTCGGCACGAAATATTTCGTGACGACGACCGATGAAGGTGGCAGCTTCTTGGGCGCCCAACGGGCGTCGGGCCGCCCCGGGTGACGGCCTCCAACGCCGCAGCGACGAGAACCATCATGACCAGCGCGCATCGATCCGAAGTCGAACTGGCAGAGATGCTCCGAAGGGCGCTCGTCGGCCAGGGGTTCGAGGTGCGGCCGGGCGACGGGTTGGGGCGCGCGGACCGGGCCGACCTCGAGGCGGTGCTGGGTGGACAGCATTTCGTGATCGAGCTCAAGGCGGCGGGGCGCAACCGTTCGGAGCTCCTGCACGGGCTGGCCGCGGCGTCGTTGATGCAGGCACGCAGGCACGCCGCGACGGTGCCGGGGGCGATCGCGCTGCCAATCGTTGCGGTCACGAACGTCACCGATCGAACGGAGGGGCTCGTCCGCGAGTGGATGGAGCGAGAGGCGCCGGGCGCCGCGTGGGGGCTCATGGGGTCCGATGGCGAACTGGTGCTGCGCGGTTTGCCAGGCATCGAAGCGGTCGTGGTCCGTCGCGGACCGTCCCGACCGCGCCTGCCTCGAAAGCACGAGCTCGACCCGTTCACGGACCTCGGGCAGTGGATGGCCAAGGTGCTGCTGGCTCCCCGCTTTCATGGAGCGGAGCGCAGGTTCCTCTCGGCGCCCCGGGTTCCGATCCGTCGCGCGCGCCACCTCGCGCAGGCCGCCAAGGTCTCCGAACCGACGAGTGCGCGTTGGGTGAAGCTGATGCGCGAGCGCGGATTCCTCGAGGATGGCAGGTACGGCCTGAGCATCGTCCGCACTCGGGAGTTCCTCGAGCAATGGCGGCGTGCCAACGGCGCCGTTCCCCGACGCGAAGTCGCCGCGCGATTCGTGCTCCCGAGCGCGGCAACCGACCAGCAGCTCCATGCGGCGCTCGCTCGAGTGCCGATCTCGCGGCAAGTCGTACCGGAACCGGAGCCGTCGAACGGCGTGAGCACGGCCATCGAGTGGAATGGCGACGGACCTCGAGCCTGTCTCGCGCTCTTCGAAGCGGCCTCGGCCCTCGGTGGGAGACACGTGATCGGAGCCCCGATTCATTTCTACCTGGAGTCGATCACCGACGCTTCGCTCGCGGCCTTCGGGCTCGTGCGAGCCAGTTCACAGGACGGTCAGGTCCGCGTGATCGAACCGACACGCCCGGAGAGCGTCTTCCGCGCGATGGTGCTGGCGCGGACCAAGCACGAGTTCAGCGTGCCGACCTGTGACATCCTCCAGACTTGGCTTGACGTCTCCGACCACCCCGCGCGCGGCAGGGAACAGGCGGATGAGATCGAGCGTTCCGTGCTGTCGAAGACGATTCTCGCGGAGCCGGACGATGCCGATGACGCCTGAGAACGAGCTGCTGGTCAAGCTCGCTCGCGCGATCGCCGTGGCGCCGGATCGATTCGTCGTGATCGGGGGCGCGGCGCATCAGCTCTTCCGCCGTGCCGAGCTCGCGCAGGACACGGACATTCCGGTGCTGCGCACGACGGACGCCGACGTCGCAGTCGACGTAGACGCGGCGCTTCCGTCGCTGCGAGTGGACGAGAACCTCAGAACGCTGGGGATCCGTGAAGAGCTGAGCGGCGAAGCGACGTCGCCGGTGACGCGTTATGTCCTCGAAAGCGCGCCCGAGCACTACATCGAGTTCGTCGCGCGTCGCCCCGGCAGCGGACAGACCCGTTCCGGAGCAAATCCGCCGACGAAGAGTTTCGCCGGGGTCGTCGTGCAGTTGCTCTCGCACGTCGACCTGCTTCTCGCGGAGCCGTGGCGTGTCGAGCTTCGCGAGGAGGATGGGTTTGCCGTCGAGGGAGTCCCGCTCTCGCTCCAGATCGTCAATCCGGCGAGCTATCTGGCGCAGAAGCTGCTCGTGCTCGAGAAGCGAGGTCCCGATGAGCGCGCCAAGGACATCGTCTACATCCACGACACGCTCGTGCTCTTCGCTCCGCACCTCGAAGAGCTGAACGCGCTGTGGCGAAAGGTGGAAACTCCGTCGCCCAAGCGCGCGCGCAAGACCGCCGAACTCGCCCGCGCACTGGGCGCAGCCGTTGGAGACGATGTGCGCAACGCAGCGCAACTGTTGCGCGCCATCGAGCGCCCGTATCGACCGGATGCGCGGGCGCTGGTGGCGACGCTGAACGAAGGCTTGCGCCGCGTGTTTTCCCAGTAGCCCGGCGAAGGACGGGACGAGACGGTCTACTTCTTCGCCGCGATCAACACGTCGAGCTCGCGCTTGAGGGCGGCGAGGATGTCGTCGTAGCTGAAGGTGCCGGCGTCGGCGGGGCCGCGCTTCAGGTTCACGAAGTTGGGGCCGCACCATAGGCCGAGGTCGGCGTCGTCGGTCTCGCCGGGGCCGTTCACGCGGCAGCCCATGACGGCGATGGTGAGGTCGTGCTCCTTGGCGTAGGCGGTCATGCGCTTGACGTCGGCGGCGAGCTCGACGAAGCGCGCGTTCTCGACGCGCGAGCAGGACGGGCAGGCGATGATGTTGAGGCCGTCGAAGAAGTTCGGCGGGACGGAGCGGAAGCGGCCGGCCTCGATGTCGGCGATCAGCTCGCGACCGACCTTGATCTCGAGGCCCTTGTCGTCGAACGGAACGGTGAGCGAGACGCGCAGGGTGTCGCCGATGCCGCGCGCGAGCAGCTGCTCGAAGGCGATGCGTGTCTTGATGATGCCCTCGGGCGGCATGCCGGCCTCGGTGACGCCGAGGTGGATCGGAACGTCGGGTCGCGCGGCGGCGAAACGCACGTTGGCGTCGACGACGAGGCGCGGGTCGGAGTCCTTGATCGACACGACGTAGTCGCTGAAGCCGAGCGCGTCGACCATGGCGCAGTGGTCGACGGCGCAGGCGACGATGGCGGCCACGTGGTCGTCGCCGAAGCGCTCCTTGTAGTGCGGAGCGATCGAGCCGGCGTTGATGCCGATGCGCAGCGCGAGGCCGTGCTCGCGCGCGACGCCAACCAAATACGCGACCTTCTCCTCGACCGACTTGCCCTTCTCGTGGTGGTGCAGGTGGCCGGGGTTGTAGCGGAGCTTGTCGACGAAGGGCGCGACCTTCTCGGCGAGGCGGTAGTTCTCCTGCAGGTCGACCGAGAGCAGGCTTTTCGTCTGCGCGCGGATCTGCGCGAGCGCCTCGACGTCGGCCTGGCTGTCGACCGCGATGCGGATCAGGTCGGCGCCGGCCTCCTCCAGGATGCGCACCTGGCGCAGCGTGGCCGGGATGTCGCGCGTCTGGGTCGCGGCCATCGACTGGACGGCGATCGGGTGCGAGCCCCCGAGTGCGAGGTGGCGGATGTGGACGGTGCGGGTCTTGCGCGGAGGGATCATCGAGGTCGCCGAAGGGGCGCGACATCCTAGGCAACGCGCTCGGTTGTCCCCAGCCCGGGAAGGGGAGTCCCACATCTTGGGGGAGCAGTCGAACCTCTCCCCAAGCCCTTGGGGACCGGCCAGGAACCCGGAATTCCTTTGGGAATTCCTGCCACGGCGGCGCCGGAGCCTGCGGACTCCACGCGGGGAGAAGCAGAGCACCGGACACATGACCCCGGCCGACAATCCCCTCGCTCGGCCGGAGCGGTCCGATTCCCCTCGCTCCGGGCTCAACTTCCTCTAGGCAACCCCGCCCTCGGGCGGGGTTGCTGTCTTTTGGGGCGAGTGGTTTCGAGGATGATGCGCGCCATGCGCGTCGACACGTTGATCGTCGGAGGCGGGGTGATGGGGGCGGCGATCGCGCTCGAGCGCGCGCGCGCCACCGACCCGATCACGCACCCCGTGCTGCTGCTCGAACGCCGCGCGCCCGGCGCCGGCTCGTCGGGTCGCTCGGGCGCGATCCTGCGCCAGTTCTATTCGGACTCCGAGCTGATCTCGATGGCGGGCGAGAGCCTCTCCACCTACGCGAGCTTCGAGCTGCGCACCGGCCGGCCGATCGGCTTCACGCGCTGTGGAGTGCTCACGATCGCGGGACCGGGGAATCCCCAGACGCTTCCGCTCGTCGAGCGCAACCTCGAGCGCATGCGGGCCTGCGGCGCCGAAGTCGTGGCGCTCGATCGCGATGCCGGCGCGACGGTGCGCTGCGGTGTCGAGGTGCTCGAGCTCGTCGTCGAGAACGGCCGTGTGCGGCGCGCGCTCACGAGCGATGGCGAGATCGAATGCGAGCGCGTCGTCGTCGCCGCGGGCCCGTGGAGCCGCAACTTGCTCGCGCGTTCGGGCCTTTCGCTGCCCTTGCGCGTCGTGCGGCCCGAGCAGCACTTCGTCGTGATGCCGCGTGTGCCCAACCAGGCTGCTCCCGTCGCCGCCTGCGCGCCGGAAGTCGATTTCGACCGGCGTTTTGCGGGGTTCGACGTGCCGGCGCCCGCGCATCCGGTGCTGCTCGACCTCGAGAAGGGCTTCTACACGCGCTGCGAGCCGTCGCGCGAGCGCACGCGCGTCGGCGCGATGGACTACGACCGCGATCACGAGCTCGCCGACCCCGACATGCTCGAGGAGAGCGTCAGCGCTGAATTCTCGCGCTGGTCGCGCGAGATCCTCGTGTCGCGCCTGCCGTTCTACGCGCGCGAACAGGACTGCGACGTGCTCGCGGCCTGGTACACGCTCACTCCCGATGCGCAACCGCTGCTCGGCGTCTGCCCGGGGCTCGACAACGTGCTGCTCGCGACCGGCTTCTCCGGACACGGCTTCAAGCTCGCGCCCTCGGTGGGGCAGGGAATTGCGCAGATGCTCGCGGGCATCGACGTGCGCGCCTTCGACGCGCGTTTCTTCGACCCAGCGCGTTTTGCGCGGAATTCCGGCGCGCGCAGTGGCGCGTTCGGCCTGTGAGGCCGGCGCTCAGGGATTGAGGATCGCCGTGACGCGGACGCCGTAGGCGCCGTCGATCGTCACGACTTCGCCGCGGGCGACGATCTTGCCGTTGACGAGGATGTCCGCGGGCTCGTGGGACTCGCGGTCGAGCACGAGCAGCGATCCGGGGCCGAGCTTCACCAGCTCACCCAGCGGAATGCGCGTGCGACCGACCTCGACCGTGACCTTGACGGGCACGTCCATCAGGTTGCCCAGGCCGATCGGCTCCGCCGAGGCCTTGCCGCCGGTGAGCTCGTCGAGCTTGTTCGTCTCGACCAGCACCGCCTGCGCAGCTTCGTCGAGCGCCTCGTCCATTCGCTTGGTTTCCGCCATGACTTGCCGTTCTTTCGACCTTTCAGGCCTCGGGCTTGGGGCGCTCGACCGACAGCACGCGCAACGCGAGCCGACCTTGGGAACGGCCGATCGTGGCGCGCAGGCAGGCTTGGTCCTCGACGAGCACGCTGAGTGACTCGCCGACGGCCAGCTTGAGCGGGATCACGTCGCCGACCTCGAGCGCGAGCAGCTCCGCGAGCGGAACCTCGTTCGCTCCCAGGTGCGCGCGCACCTCGACCTGCACGTCGTTCAGGTGCGTCGGCAGCGGTGCGGGGCGCTCGGACTTCGCCGAAGGCCGCTCGGAATGAACGATGCCGGGCACGTACACGCGCCAGGTGCTCGGGCCACCGGGACCGGTGATCGAGAGCGTGACCAGCAGGCGCTGCGGCTCGGCCTTGTCGCCGCCCTGGCGCCAGTGGCCGAGCGAGTCGAGCGTCTGCACCGAAGTGGGGGCGCTGAACTGCAGCCCGAGGATCGCGCCCAGTCGCGCCAGCGCACCCAGCACGGAACGCGGGAACATCGCGCGTTCGATCGAGGTGAACGGTCGCGCCGTGGTCTTGCCGGGTTCCGCGGCGCCGAGCGCGACGTCGAGCATCGCGAGCGCGGCCGCGCAGTCCCACACGAGCCAGCCCGGCTGGCCCGCGACTTCGAAACGTGCGACCGCGAAGGGCTCGACGAGTCCTTCGGGCACCGTGTCCGCGTGCGCTTCGTCGAGCTCGACCAGCTCGATCGGCGGGGCGCCGCGCATCGACGGCGCGAGCTCGCGGGCGATTTCGGGCAACGCGCGGCGCAGCTTCTCGCGCAGGGTCGAGCGCTCGGCCGTCGACAGGCGTTGCGGCCGGTCGAACTGCCGCGACTCGACGTGCGCCGCGCTGCGGGGCTCGCCGGATTCGCTCGCGAGCGCCTGCGCCAAAGCGCGGGCCTCGTCGGGGGTGACGTTGGTGGCCAAGGGAGCGCGCCTACTGCAGCAGGACTTCGTTCCACAGCACGCGGCGCGTGCGGCCGCGGATGCCGAACTTGACCTCGCCAACGAACTCCGGCTTCAGCCCTGTCACGTCGAGCCAGATGAACATGTCCGTGCCGCAGGGCACCTGCAGGTCCCGTTCCTCGCCCGTGAACGTGATCTCCGCGCCGTCGTCGGCACGCAGCTTCTTCTGCACCGCGTCGACATGCAGCGCGTGCTCCTCGAGCAAGCCGCGGAAAGTGGACTTCGCCATCGACTCGCCGAGCGCGAGTCCGGATTCGCTGTCCGCTTCGGTACCCGAAGTGCCGGTCCCCAGGCAGACGGGGAACACGAGCGGGTCGATCGCGGCGCGCACTTCCTCGAGGAACACCGGCTTGCCGACCTTGTCGGTCATGTCGTTGCGCGATTTCGCCGAGGCGATCGTGACGAGCGCGTCGAGGATCTCGGCCTGACAGACCGGATCGCTGGCGCGCGAGGCGAGATAGTCGGGGTTGTAGGCGTCGTACATCAGGTTGAGCTCGAAGACGATGTAGCCCCGTCCACCCGAGTCGTTGACCTGCACCTTCTTGGGCGTGATCGGGCCGACGTTCGGGCCGACGAGCGAGGGCTTGGTGACCTCTTCCTTCTTCGGCACCGCGAACATCGCCGCGACGAAGGCGAGCGCGAGCCCACCGACGACGCCGCCGATGGCCATCAGCTTCTTCTTCTTCGCCGGGTCCGCGGGGGCCGCGGCCTTGTCGTCCTTCTTCTCGTCCTTCTTCGCGTCAGCCATGGCTTGGGCGTCCTACTTGGTGCGAGCGGGGGTGACCAGCCGTGCGTCGACGCAGCGCGTGCCCGCGCCATCGGGATCGACCTCGACCAGCCATGCTCTCGCCTCGACCCTGTCGGCAGGAATTTCGTGTTCCTTGAGCAGGTACTCGCGCACGGCCCGCGCGCGGGCCAGCGCCAGCCGGTGGTTCTGATCGCCGAAGGCCGGGCCGGCGTCGAGCGCGTGGCCTTCGAGCAGCAGCACCTGCGCGCGTCCGGGACGCAGCGTGTCGGCGAGCCGGTCGAGGTAGGTGCGCGAGGCGTCGGTGAGCAGGGCGGAGCCTTTCTCGAAGCTCGCGATCGCGGGCTGGAACAGCTCGTCGTGGGGCTCGAGCGCGCTCGCGGCCGCCGCGCGCACGAGCTCGAGCTCGCTGGCATCGACGTGCGCCTCGCGCCGTTCGGGGTCCTCTTCCGGCGGCAGGTTGAAGCGCGAACGGAACTCGTTGAAGATCGCGAGCTTCTCGTCGTCGGTCATCAGCCCGGGCAGGCCATGCGACTTGAGCGCCACCACGAACGAGCCCAGGCCGCTGGCGATCAGGCCGTAATTGCGCTGGTGCGACATCGACACCATCAAGATGAAGAACGTCAGCGCGTTGGTCATCATGTCGCCGAACGACACGAGCCAGAGTGGCACGATGGGCTTGGGATCTTCCTTGAACTCGGCCATGGCCTAGCGACCTTCCGCGGCCTGACGGGCCTGAAACTCAGCCTGCAGCGCCGCAGCGCGCGCCTTGGAGAGCGCGAGAATGCGCACGTCGACGCGGCGGTTCTTCGCGCGACCGACGGCGGTGTCGTTGGGGGCGAGCGGGCGGCTCGAACCGAGCCCCGAGATCTGCACGACGTCGCGGCTCATGTCGCGGCCCTCCATCAGGATCTTCGCGGAGGCGACGGCGCGCGACAGCGACAGCGCCGTCTCGTCGGGATTGTTGGGCGTAGGCGCGACGTGGTCGTCGGTGTGACCTTCGATCACGACGAGGTGCGAGTAGTGCGAGAGCACCTCGCCGAGCTCGCGCAGGCTGCGCCGCAGCTTCTCGTTCGGCTCGTCGCTCCCGGGCGCGAAGCCACATTCGTCGCCGAACTGGATCAGCAGGCCATCCTGCACCGCGGTCAGGTCGAGCTCGACGTGCTCCGCCGTCATCGCCTGTCCCATCTCGTCGATGTTGTCGGCCAGTTCCTCGGCCGGGCGCGCGTGCGGGCGTTCCGCTCCGCGCAGCGGATGCGTCGCCACCAGTCGATCATGCTCGGGCGAGGCCGCGGCGTTGCCGCCGCTGCTCTCGAGAATGCCGCCCGTGTTCTGGCCGAAGGCGCCGCGAATCACGGCCGCCTCGTTCTCCTCCATCGTGGAGAAGCTCATGAGCATCACGAAGAACGTCACGAGCAGCGAGATCATGTCGCTGAAGGTCACGATCCACTCGGGCGCGCCCTGTTGCGGATCCTCGGGAACGTCGTGCTTTCCCATGGCGGCCCCGCGTTCAGGAAGTGACCTGCTCGCGCACGCCCGGAGGGAGGAAGCCCTTCAGCTTCTCCTTGATGAGCTGCGGCTTCTCGCCGGACTGGATCGCGACGATGCCCTCGATCATCAGCGAGCGCAGGAGCGCCTCTTCCTTGGCGCTCAGGTCGAGCTTCGCCGCCATCGGCAGGCAGATCACGTTCGCGATCACGGCGCCGTAGAACGTCGTGAGGAGCGCGACGGCCATGCCCGAGCCGATGGCGCTGGGGTCGGACATATTCGCGAGCATCTGCACGAGGCCCACGAGCGTTCCGATCATGCCGAAGGCCGGTGCGAAGGTCGCGACGGTCTCGAGCATCTTCTTGCCCGAGGCGTGGCGCTGCTGCTGGAAGCTGTGCTCGAGGTCCATGATGTCGCGCACGGTGTCCGCCGCGAAACCGTCGATCACGAGCTGGATGCCCTTGGCGAAGAACTTGTCGTCGACTTCCTGCAGCTTGGCCTCGAGTGCCAGCAGGCCCTGCTTTCGCGCCAGGTTCGCGTAGTTGATGATGCGCTCGATCTCCTGCTGCGGCGTAGGCAGCTTGAACAGGATCGAGCGCATCGCGACCTTCGCGAACTGCTTCATGTCGCTCGGCCGGTAGCTCATGATCGTGACGCAGGCCGCGCCGCCGCACACCATCACGACCGAAGGGAAGTCGTAGAACAGGATGAGCGGAGCGCCGAGGAGGATGGACCAGACCAGGAGCGCGAGCGCCCCGGCCAGGCCGATCAACGTCATGAAGTCCATCGTGGTTCCGTCGGTGGGTCAGGAGGCGGGAGTTGGCAGCTTGGTTTTCGTCGGGAATCGCTGGGCGCTTGACGTCGGCGGCCGTGCGGGGCACGAGCGGCGCCGGAGCGTGGCCATGCGTCCCACGGCTGGGACGGCTCAGTTGCCGGTCGGCTCCTCCATGAGCCGGTAGGCGTCCGCGTACTCGCGCCAGCGATCGGCGCCGACGGCGTCGAGCAGTTCCTTGGCGCGTGCGGGTTTCATCGCGTGCAGGATCTTCGCGGCGTCGCCGGGCGCGTACTCCGCGAGCCGCTTGCCGAGCTCGCCGACCTCGCCCTCGCCGAAGATCTTGGCCAGCTTGGCCCAGCTCGCGTCCTCGCGTTCCGCACGCGCGGCCTCGCCGGCCGAGACCTCGCCATCGCGGCGCTCGAGCTCGTCCTGCCACTGTTCGAGGCCCGCGCGCAGCCGCTGCAGCTCGGCGTACTGCTCGTCGAGGAACTCCGCGCGCTCGTCGGCGCGCTTCTCGCGCGCGCTGATGTCGAACGTGCGCTGGTCGAGTTCCTTGCCCTTGTGCTTGAGCTCGCCGACGAGCGCCTCGAGCTCCTCCTGCGAGTAGGGCGAGTTCACCTGGAAGACGTCGAGCAGGCTCGCGTTCTGCCGTTCCGGGTTCTCGCGCGGCTTCGGCTCGGTCGCGGGCACCTGCGTCGCGACCTGCGGCGTTTCCTTGGGCGCCTCGGGCGGCGCGGGGAACATCGCCCCGACGATCGGGATCTGGTGCGGCTGCGCACCGAGCACGAGCGCGAAGACGATGTAGGCCAGCGCGAAGCCGACCAGGCCACCGACGCCCCACAGCGCGAACTTGACGTTCTTGTTCATGGTTCAGACCTCGTCCTTGAGACGCACCGGGCCCGCGAGAGCGGCCTTGCGATCGACCTGCTCCTGCAGAGCCTTGTCCTCGAGAGCACGTTCCGACTCGCGGAATACGCCCTTCGCACGATCCTCGAGCCGCTCGAGCGCGCGCTTGTCGACGCGCGCCGCCTGCCACGCTTCGCGCGCTGCATCTGCGGCGATTCGCAGTCCGGAGCGCTCTTCCTCGCGCGTGCGCACGCGGCGTTCGAGCGCGGGAACTGAACGTTGTGCGGCGAGCACCAGCTCGGCCTCGATCCTCGGCGACGACTGCAGCCGCGCGATGTGCGCGAACGCCGCACGCACCTCGTCGCGCGCGGCGGCGAGCCTGCGCTCGGCCTCCTGCACGCGCGACTCCGCGGCGAGCAGTTCGTTGCGCGCGAGCTCCTCACCGAGCTCGCGAACGCGCAGCAATCGGCTGAGCGGAAAGCGAAAGCGGGCCACGGGTTACCTCGCCACCTTCGGCGGCATTTGCACGGGCACACCGGCCGGGCGCGCGTTCGCGGTCGGACGCTGCGCGGGCCGCGCCGCAGCCGCAGGACGTTGCGCCGTCGGCGCGGGAGCCTGCGCGGCCTGTTGCTGGCCGAGCGCCGCCTGCGCGAGCTTCGCGATCATCTCGCGCGTCTGCGGCAACGGCGTGCAATCGCGCATGCCCTGACGCAGCAGGAGATCGAGCGCAGGCCGCAGCGCGATCGCCGCGTCGAGCTTGGGATTCGTGCCGGCCTTGTAGGCGCCGATCTCGACCAGGTCGCGGCCTTCCTTCCACGCGGCGAGCAGCTCGCGCAGCGCACTGGCCTGCTGCCGCTCCGCATCACCCGTGAGCGACGGCATCAGACGCGAGAGGCTCGCGAGCACGTCGATCGCCGGATAGTGGCCGCGTTGTGCGAGGTCGCGCGAGAGCACGAGGTGACCGTCGAGCAAGCCGCGCAGCGTGTCCGCCACGGGGTCGTTCACGTCGTCGCCGTCGAGCAGGATCGTCAGGATGCCCGTGATCGAACCGACCTGCGTGCGGCCCATGCGCTCGATCAGCTTCGGCACCGTCGCGAAGAAGCTCGGCGGGAAGCCGCGCACCGTCGGCGGCTCGCCCGCGGCGAGACCGATCTCGCGCGAGGCCGCCGCGAAGCGCGTGACCGAGTCCATCACGAGCAGCACGTCGAGCCCTTGGTCGCGGAAGTACTCGGCGACGGTGACGGCGACGAACGGCGCCATGAAGCGCTCGATCGGCGGCCGGTCGCTGGTCGCGACGACCATCACGGACTTCTGGCTGTTGTCGGGTCCGAGCACCTCGTCGAGGAACGCGCGCACCTCGCGGCCACGCTCGCCGACCAGGCACACCACGATCACCTGCGCATCGGTGCCGCGCGTGATCTGGCCGAGCAGTGTCGACTTGCCGACGCCCGAACCGGCGAAGATGCCCAGGCGCTGGCCGCGGCCGAGCGTCGTGAAACCGTCGATCGCGCGCCCGCCGGTCTGCAGCGGATCGTGCACGGGCGTGCGGCTGAGCGGATCGGGCGACTCGGTGCGCA
>JAPLOE010000152.1:0-832 GCA_026692705.1 Planctomycetota bacterium | reverse complement strand
ACTCGGTGCGCACGCAGCGCAGCTCGAGCTCGGGGATGCGCGGGCCGTTGTCGAGCGGGGCGCCGAAGCCGTCGAGCATGCGCCCGAGCAGCTCGCGGCCGACCGGCACCGAGAACGGGCGCTTGAGCGCGATCACCGGCTGGTTGGGGGCGATGCCGAGGATGTCGCCGTGCGGCATCAGGAGCGTCGTGTTGCCGCGGAAACCGACGACTTCCGCGTCGACGAGCGCGTTGGGCGCGCCGACGGGGCCGCGGCGGATGCGGCACAGCTCGCCGATCGCCGCCGGAACGCCGGTGGCCTCGACCATCACGCCCGAGACGTTCTCGATGCGCCCGCGGAAGTGCGGAGCGGCGGCCTCGGTGATCGCGAGCTTGCAGCGCTCGAGGTCGAGCTTCACGCCAGTTCTCCGAGCAGGCGTTCGTGGATCGCGCGCAGCGAATCCTGGATCTCGCGCACGAGCAGGCCCTGCGGCGTCGAGATGTGCACATCGCCGCGTTGCACCGCGTCGTCGGCCTCGACCACGGTTCCGTTGCGCCAGCGCACGTCCGCGACCAGCGCATGGTCGGCGGGATGCAGGTGGACTTGTGCGGCGCCGCGCCCGACGCCGGAGGCGGCGAGCGACTCGCGCACGATCTTCTCGAGCCCGTGACGGCCCGCGTCGATCTCGACTCGCACCAGCGTGCGCGCGATCTCGACCGCGAGCTGCACGGCGTTGCGCGACAGCGCCTCCGCGGCCTCCGCCTGCGACGCCTCGAGCTTCGCCACGGCCGCCTCGAAGGCCTTCGCGGCGCGCAGCGACGCATCGCGCTCGCCCTCGGCCCGCGCCTGCGCC
>JAPLOE010000151.1 GCA_026692705.1 Planctomycetota bacterium | reverse complement strand
GCACCGGCATCGCCAGCGGCCTCGACCTGTCCTGCCCGCAGGACGGCACGAAGCTGATGGAGCCCGCGATCCAGTTCGGCTTCGACGGTCCGCAGCAGGACGACATCCGCGCCATCCAGCGCCACTACGGCGACGTGTCCGAGGCCGACGACAGCGCGGCCAGCGCCACGGCGCTGGGTGCGCTCGGCGTCGGCTCGACCGTCTCGCTCGGCACGCTTCCGCCGCCGCTCACGGGCGCGTCGGACGCCAACGCCTCGGCGCTGTCGATCGACGCCGATGGCGAGAGCGACTGGTTCCAGTTCTCGGTGCCGGTGCAGTCGGTCGCGACGGTCACCGTCGCTCCCGTCGGCAGCACGTACCAGAACGGCCCCAACGGATCCGGTGGCTGCGGCTCGAGCTCGCCGCTCGACTCGACCACGGCCGCTGACCTCGCGCTCGACCTCGTCGCCGCCGACGGAGTCACGGTGCTCGCGAGCAGCACGGTCGCGTCCGCAGGTTCGCCGGAATCGCTCGTGCTCTTCACGCTCCCCGGCGCCGGCACGTTCTTCGTCCGCGTCCACGAGACCGGCACGGCGACCAGCCTGCAGGGCTACTCGTTCGACCTCTCGATCTCGGCCTGCACGGTCGACAGCGACGGGGACGGCACGGCCGACTGCAGCGACGGCTGCCCGAGCGACCCGTTCAAGATCGCGCCCGGCACCTGCGGCTGCGGCGTGCTCGACGTCGACACGGACGGCGACGGCACGGCCAACTGCCTCGACGGCTGCCCGAATGACACGCTCAAGGTCGCGCCGGGTGCCTGCGGCTGCGGCGTCTCCGACCTCGACAGCGACGGCGACGGCACCGCCAACTGCGTGGACGGCTGCCCGAACGACCCGCTCAAGATCGCTGCCGGCCAGTGCGGCTGCGGCGTGCCCGACGTCGACACGGACGGCGATGGCACCGCGAATTGCCTCGACGGCTGCCCGAACGACCCGCTCAAGATCGCGCCGGGCACCTGCGGCTGCGGCATCTCCGACGCGGACTCCGACGGCGACGGCACGCCCAACTGCAACGACGGCTGCCCGAACGACCCGTTCAAGACCGCTGCGGGCCTGTGCGGCTGCGGCGTGGCGGACACCGACTCCGACGGTGACGGCACTCCCAACTGCAACGACCAGTGCCCGAACGATCCGCTCAAGGTCGCTCCGGGTGCCTGTGGCTGCGGCGTCGCCGACACGGACTCGGACGGCGACGGCACGCTGAACTGCTTCGACGGCTGCCCCAACGACCCGCTCAAGACGAGCCCGGGCATCTGCGGTTGCGGCGTGGCCGACACCGACACCGACGGCGACGGCACGGCGGACTGCTTCGACGGTTGCCCGCTCGACCCGAACAAGATCGCGGCCGGCCAGTGTGGCTGCGGCAACGTCGACATCGACTCGGACGGTGACGGCGCGGCCAACTGCGTCGACCAGTGCCCCAACGACCCGGCCAAGGTCGCGCCCGGCCAGTGCGGTTGCGGCGTCCCGGACATCGACTCGGACAACGACGGCACGGCGAACTGCAACGACGGCTGCCCGAACGACCCGCTGAAGACGGCGGCCGGCGTGTGCGGCTGCGGCGTGGCCGATACCGACTCGGACGGCGACGGCACGGCCAACTGCATCGACCAGTGCCCGAACGATCCGCTCAAGGTGCTCCCCGGCACGTGCGGTTGCGGCGTGGCGGATGTCGACAACGACGGCGACGGTGTCGTCGACTGCGTCGACAACTGCCCGACGACCTCCAACGCCCTGCAGGTGGACTTCGACGGCGACGGTCGCGGCGACGACTGCGACAACTGCCCCAACCACGTCAATCCCGGTCAGGCCGACTGCGACAACGACGGCCAGGGTGACGTGTGCACGATCGCGCTCGGCTTCGACGAGGACTGCGATCTCAACGGCGTGCCGGACAGCTGCGAGCCCGACTGCAACCAGAACGGTCGCGTCGACGGCTGCGACATCCTGCTCGGCACGAGCCTCGACCTGAATCTCGACGGCATCCCCGACGACTGCCAGGCGCCGTGCCCGGCGATCCAGAGCTACTGCACCGGCAAGGTGAACAGCCAGGGTTGCGTGCCGACGTTCAGCTGGAGCGGGGTCCCGAGCGTGTCGGTGCCCTCGGGCTTCACTCTGACCTGCGTCAACGCGATCCCCGGCCGTTCGGGCCAGCTGTTCTACGGCTATGCGCAGAGCACCGCGCCCTTCCAGGGTGGTTACCTCTGCGTGCGTCCGCCGCTGCGCCGCACGGCGCTGCAGCTGGCGACCGGCACGAGCGGCTGCAACGGCCAGTACGCGTTCGACTTCAACGCCTGGATCGCGACGGGCAACGACGTGCTGCTCACGCCGGGCCTGAACGTGTTCGCCCGCTGGTGGATGCGCGACCCGGGCGCGACCTTCACGACGGGCTTCAGCAACTCGGTGAGCTTCACGATTTGCCCGTGAGCCATCGCTGAGGCGAGAACGAGGGCCGGTCGCCGCGAGGTGGCCGGCCCTCTTGCTTCGCGGGAGTTCACGGAACGCCGCGAGCGCGCTAGCGTCTGGAGCATGATGCTCGCAGCGATCGTGTTGGGCCTTATGCAAGGCGTGGACGGGATCGGCAGTGGAGAGCGGCTCGTCCAGCGCGCGGAGGGAGCGCCGAATCTGGAGGGCGTGCACACCGGGCGCGTGATCGATGCGAGCTCGGGCAAGCCGCTCGCGGGAGTGCGCGTCGAGGCGTGGACGGAGGACTGGGAGCTGCCGGCTTTGCTCGTCGACGACGTGAACTCGCGCGCGGACGGGAGTTTCTCGTTCGAGGCCTCGAAGCAGGGGCGCGGCGCGGACAAGCTCCGCTTCTCGTGCGCCGGCTACCGCAGCAGCACGCGCGTGCCGTCGGACCTGAGCGAGGACATCCTGCTGGTTCCGGGCAAGGCACCGGCGAGTCTCGTGCTCAAGGATCTGCGTGGGCAGCCGATCATGGGAGCGCGCATCACGACGCGCCAGACGTGCGCGCACGGGCCGAGCGCGATCGAAGCGTTCAGCGATGCGCAGGGGCGCGTCGACCTCTCCGCGATGCCGCCGCTCGACGACGAGCCGGAGCTCGAGGTGACGGCCGATGGCTTCGAGGCGTTGCGCAACCGCCAGCCCGAGGACGCGTTCGAGGTCGAGGGCGAGACGGCGACGTGGATGCTCGCGAAGAAGCGGCCGCTGCGCTTTCGCCTGCTCGATCAGGACGGAAAACCCGCGGCGAACACGCGCGTGTTGATGGGGTATGCGCCCGAGTGGAGCTTCACGAACACCGATGCCGAAGGGCGCGCGGCGTTCCTGTTCGGATTCCAGTACGGCGACTCGCTCCTCCACGCGCACTTGCCGGGTCGCGATGGCTCGCTGCTCGAGTTTCCCGGCTGGGACTGCGGTGAGCTGCTGCTGCGCCTCGCCAGTGACGTCACGGACCGCGACTTCGCGGATACCGACCCGGAAGTGACGATCGAGCTGGCGCACGAAGGCTTGCCGTTCGCGCTGCTCCACGAGCAGGGTTGGCGTCGCCAGCACAAGGGAACCTGCCACTTTCCCCCAGGGAAAGTGCAGGTGCGGGTCGGCGGGCCCTTCAGCGGCTTCGTCGAACGCACGGAGACGCTCGAGCTGCAACCGAACTCGAAGGCGACGGTAGTGGTCGACGCGCAGCTGGAGCCGCAGCTCTCGATCGCCGCGATCGAGGGGCCCGACGGCCAGCCGGTGTGGGTCGAGCTCGTGTTCGAGGCCGCGGGGCAGTCGGTGCGGTTGGATCACAACGCGTCGACGAGCTACCCGGTGCCGCCGGGAGTGCCGGTGACGGTTGCCTTGCCGGCGGTGAGGCGGCCGTTTTCCATCGTGCTGACGCCGGAGCAGATCTCCAAGCCGCTCGTGATCCAGGAGCTCGAGGGCTGGAAGAACCAGCCGCCCGCGCCCGAACTGGAGACGCTCGAGATCGAGGTCCCGGCGGAACTGAAAGGACTGCTGCGCGTGCGAGCGCAGGCGCGTGGCACGCTCGGAAACAGCGTCGGGCCCGGCGAGGAGGGCTGGCCGGTCCAGATCGAGCGCGGCGCTGCGGTCGAGCTCAGCCTGCGCGCGGACGGTCACGTCTCGCGCAAGGTCGTGCTGCCAGCGGGCACGCCGCGGCCGCGGATCGTCGCCGATCTCGTGCGTTGCGCGCGCGTCGAGCTGCGCGGCAAGGGGCTCAAGGCCGTGCTCGGTCCGCAGGGCGCGGCGGAGCGCGACGAGGACGACGTGTTCACGCAAGAGGAACTTGCGCCGGGCCCGCTCGAGCTCGCGCTCGACATCGACGGCACGTGGCACACGCTCAAGCTCAACCTCGAGCCCGGCGCGAGCCGCACGCTCACGCTGCACTAGCCGGCGCTCAGGTCGACAGCCCGTATTCCTTGATCTTGCGGTAGAGCGTGCGCTCGCCGATGCACAGGATCTTGGCGGCTTTCTCGCGGTTTCCGGCCGTGAGCTGCAGGTTGGCCTCGATCAGGTCGCGCTCGACCTCGGGCATCGAGCGGCCGGCGAGCTCGTAACCCCCGCCGCGCCGCGGCTCGCGCGCGATCTCGCGCACGTGCTCGGGCACGTCGTCGAGGCCGAGGATGTCGGAGCCGGCGAGCAGCACCATGTTCTCGATCACGTTGCGCAGCTCGCGCACGTTGCCGGGCCACGCGTAGCGCACGAGCGCCGTGCGCGCCTCGGGTGCGATGCCGCGGATCGTGCGGCCGTGCTGGCGCGCGAGCTCGCCGATGAAGTGGTCGACGAGCAGCGGGATGTCGCCGGTGCGGTCGCGCAGCGGCGGCAGGTCGACGACGACCACCTGCAGGCGGAACAGCAGGTCCTCGCGGAACGTGCCTTCCTTGACCATCGCGCGCAGGTCGCGGTTGGTCGCGGCGACGAGGCGCACGTCGACCTTGCGCGGCGTGTTGCCGCCGACGGGGAGCACCTCGCGCGTCTCGAGCACGCGCAGCAGCTTCGCCTGCGTGAGCAGCGGCATGTCGCCGACCTCGTCGAGGAACAGCGTGCCACCGTCGGCGTGCACGATGCGGCCCTCGTTGGCCGTGACGGCGCCGGTGAAGGCGCCCTTCATGTGCCCGAAGAGCTCCGACTCGATCAGGCCTTCGCTGAGCGCGGCGCAGTTGACCGCGACGAACGTGCGCTCGCGGCGCGGCGAGTTGCCGTGCACGGCGCGTGCGACGAGTTCCTTGCCCGTGCCGCTCTCGCCGAGGATCAGCACCGTCGCGTTCGTGCCCGCGACCTGCCGCACGATCGAGTACACGCGCTGCATCTGCGGCGAGTTGCCGACGAGCTCCTGCAGGCCAAAGCGCGCGTCGAGCTGGCGGCGCAGCTCGAGGTTGTCGCGGCGCAGGTCGCGGGCTTCGATCGCCCGCGCGAGGCGCGTGCGCAGCTCGGCGATGTTGACCGGTTTCTGCAGGTAATCCGCGGCGCCCGAGCGCATCGCGTCGACCGCGGTCTCGACCGAGCCGTGGCCGGTGATCAGGAGCACCGCCGCGTCCGGCTGCAGCGACTTCGCCTCGCGCAGCACCTCGAGGCCCGACTTGTCGCGCATCTTGAGGTCGGTCAGCACGGCGTCGAAGGTCTCCTCCGACAGCTTCGCGATGCCCTCGAGGCCCGAATGGGCCAGCGCGCTGCGGTAGCCGTCGAACTCGAGCCCTTCGGCGAGCGCCTCCGCGTGCGCCTCGTCGTCGTCGATGATCAGGACCTTGGTCGCCCGCGTGCTCATGCTCCGTCGCCGTCCCCTTCGCCCTCCGGCCCCGCCGTCTCGACCTCGGCCTCGACCACCAGCTCGCGCTCGCCCGGCTGGCGCGCGATCTCGACCACGAGCGGCAGGTAGATCGAGAACGACGTGCCCTGCCCACGCTCGCTGACGACGTGGATCGTGCCGCCGTGTTCCTCGATGATGCGCCGCGCGGTCGGCAGGCCCAGGCCCGTGCCGCCCTTCTTGTCCGACCAGTATTCGTCGAAGCAGTGCTCGAGCGCGTCGCGGTTCATGCCGACGCCGGTGTCGGTGATCAGGAGCTCCGCCCAGTTGCCCTCGCGGCGCACGCGCACGATCAGCTCGCCGCCCTGCGGCATCGCCTCGCGTGCGTTCTTGAGCAGGTTGAGCAGCGCCTGCTTGATCGCGGTCTCGTCGAGCATCACGAGCGGCATGCCGATCGCGAGGTCGACGTGCTGGCGGATGCCCGCCTGCGCGTTCTCGGGCTCGACGAAGTCGAGCAGCTCGCGCAGGATCTGCGACAGGTCCTTGGGCGAGCGGTTGATCTGCGCGCCGCGCACGAAGCGCATGAATTCCTCGAGGATCGCCTCCATGCGGCTGACCTCGCGCGTGAGCGTCTTGATGCGCTGCAGGGAACGCTGCTCGCGCGGGCTGAGCTCGGCCGCGGTGCCGCGCGCCTGCCCCGGGCGCCCCCAGGCTTCCTCGAGCAGCGCCAGGTTGATCGCGATCGTCGAGAGCGGGTTCTTGATCTCGTGCGCGAGGCCCCCGGCGAGGCGCACGAGGAACGCCAGCTGCTCGGCGCTGGTGCGCGGGCGCGGCGAGTGGGAGGAGCTCTTGGAGTCTTGGGGATCCATGGAACGATGCAATCGGGCGTTCTAGGCTAGCGACCCGCGTTGCCTCCGACCAACGGACGGCGCGCGAGCCTGATGTCCAACGACTCCCAGCACCTGCGGCTCGACGCCGCGAGCCTCGAGAGCGCCACCCGTCGTGCCGTCGAGGCGCTCGCGCGCGGCGAGGTCGTCGCGCTCCCCACCGAATCGCTGTACGTGCTGTGCGCGCGCGCGGACCGGGCCGGCCTGCAGCGCCTCGCGCAGGTCGCGGGCAAGCCGCGCCGCCCTGCGGTGCTCCTCGGCGCGCCTTCGGAGCTCTCGAACTGGACCGTCGCCGGCGCGATGGTGCGCCGCGTGATCACGAAATACTGGCCCGGGCCGCTCGAGCTGCGTGTCCCCGCCGCGCAACGCAGCGCGGGCGAGCTCGCGCAGGACGGGACGATCGCCCTGCGTTGCCCCGCCGACGCGATCCCCACTTCCGTGGCGCGCGCCGCCGGCGTTCCCGTCGCGGTGCTCGACGCTGCACGCACCACCGACGAGCTGCGTGCGCTGCCGGGCCTCGCGCTCGTGCTCGACAACGGCCCGACGCGCATCGGCGAGCCGCCGGTGACGCTCGAGCTCGCTCCCGGCCGTTTCCGGGTCGAAAACGAAGGCCTGATCGACGCGGCTTCGTTGCGCCGCACCGTGGGCCTCGAGATCGCCTTCGTGTGCACCGGCAACACCTGCCGCAGCCCGATGGCCGAAGGCATCGCACGCGCGCGGCTCTCCGAACGCCTCGGCGTGCCCGCTAATGGCCTCGCGAGCTTCGGCTTCGGCGTGCGCTCGATGGGCGTGTTCGCCTCGCCCGGCGAGCCCGCGTCGCCGCACGCGGTGACGGTGCTGCGCGACAGCGGCATCGACATTTCCGCCCACCGCGCGCAACCGACCGTTCCGGAGACGATCGCGAGCCTCGACCGCGTGTACGCGCTCACCCGCTCGCACCTCGAGGCCTTGAGAGCGACCCTTCCGCCCGGCAAGGACCGCCATTGCGAACTCCTGGACCCGCAGGGCCGCGACATCGCCGACCCGATCGGCGGACCGCGCTCGGCCTACGAGTCGACGGCGGCCCAGATCCGGCGCGCGATCGAGGTGCGGCTGGAGAGCTGGGCCTGAACGCACGCCGCGCGCGACAGTTCTTTTTCCGAGCTCCCCGGCGCTGCCCTGTCCCCGCTGCGGC
Source organism: Planctomycetota bacterium (assembly GCA_026692705.1). GTDB lineage: Bacteria > Planctomycetota > UBA1135 > UBA1135 > F1-120-MAGs118. The sequence continues at coordinate 20,600 of JAPLOE010000151.1, read as the reverse complement.
TTCGGCGGACTAGCCTCTACACCATGCTTCCCGGCCGCCTCGCTCGTTGGGTCGTCACTTGCCTCGCCTTCGCGGCGCCGCTCGCGCCCGCGCAGGCCTTCGCCACGCCGCTCGCGCACGGAGCCAACTACGTTCCCGGTGGCGGCACCTATCCGGGCCCCGGCGACACGGTTCCGGCGCCGCCGCCCGGTGCGGGCCAGCCGCCGAGCTTCTCGCCGACGACTCCCGGCAGCGGTGCGCCCGGTCCGAGTGCGCCACCGGTACCCGGCCAGCCGAGCACACCCGCTCCCGCGGGCCCGGTGACGCCGACTCCGTCGGGACCGCAGACGCCGCTCTCGGTGAGTGAACTCGATGCCGCGAGCTGGGAATTGTGGTGGAGCTACGAGCGCCACCACTGGCTCGCGCTGCGCTCGCGCTACGGACGGCGCTTCGACGTCACGACCGGCAGCGACGAGTTCTTCATCGGCCGCGGCGCGTCGACCGACACGCTCGAGCCGTCGCGCGAGACGCTGGCGCAGGAAGTCGTGCCGACGCTGGTCGAGATGCTCAAGGGCTCGGGTGACGTCCTCGACGCCGCCGTGATCGCGCTCGCGAAGAGCGCGAAGGCCTGCGAAGCCGCGGGCGTCGATGCGCGCAAGCACCTGATCGCGAACCTGCGTTCGGCGAACCCGCAGATCGCGGAGGCCGCTGCGCGACGCGATCGGCCGCGAGTGCGACTCGGGCGGCAATGCCGAAGTGGCGGCGGCCTGTGCGCTGGCCCTGGGAGCCCTCGAATTGCCTGCGAGCGGCGCTGCGGCGCTTCCCGCCGAGATTCCGAGCGTCCTCGGCACTCGGGAGCACCTCATCGCGGCCCTCGGCGGCGTCGCCCGCAACCCGCGCAACGATCCGCGGCTGCGGGCGCAAGCGGCGGCCGCGCAGATTCGCCAGATCGGCAAGCTCGCGCCGGATTCGGCCCTGCGCGCGACGCTGACGGAGCAGTGGATCGAGTCCCTCGACGCACGCGACGTCGACACGCTCCTGCGGCGTTCCGTCGTCGCGGCGCTGCCGTGGCTCGCCCGCGGCGGTGAAGAGGGCGACACGAAGCTCGCGGCGGCGCTGCACGACACCTCGCGTTCCGTGGCCGACGCGGCGACGCGGGCGCGCGCGCTGATCGCGCTCGGGGAAGTTGCGGGGCTCGCGAGCGGGCCGGCGAACAAGGGTTCGGCGCTGGCCGAGCTTGCGGATGTGCTCGAGCGCGGCCCGTCGCAGCTGCGGCCGTGGGCAGCGCTCGCGCTCGGCATCGCGCAACGCACGCGAGTGCAACGGCAGGAGCCGCGCGTCGCCGACGTGAGCGTGCTGCTGCGCGCCTCGTTCAAGGACTCGCGCTCGCCCTACAGCGTCGGCGCCTTCGCGCTCGCGCTGGGGCTCGACGGGGATCCGGCGAATGCGGAGCTGCTCTCCGAACGGCTCGACGACACGTCCGATCCGGGCGTGCGCGGCTACCTGTGCCTCGGGCTCGGCCTGGTCGACGCGCGCACGCACGGCGACCAGATCCTCGGGATCGTGCGCGCCTCGCGCGCGCAGCCGACCGTGCTCGCTTCGGCGTCGCTCGCGCTCGGATTGCTGGCGCGCAAGGACGCCGTGATCGAGCTGGTGAAGCTCTTCACGGAATCGAACAGCCAGACGACGCAGGCCGGACTCGCGCAGGCCCTCGGCCTGATCGGGGACGTGCGCGCCATCGGCGATCTCGCGGCCTTCGCGCGCGACGACTCGCGCCCTGCGCTCGCCCGTGCCTTCGCCGTGGTCGCGCTCGGTGGCATCGCGAGCGACTTCGAGCTGCCGTGGAACCACGCGCTCGCGCGCCGTGTCGACTACCTCGGCGGCCTGCCGGTCCTCGCCTCGCCGCTCGATGGCCGGGGCGTGCTCGACATCCTCTAGCGCTGCTGCAGGAGATCGGCGGGCAGGCCCAGCGTGAGGCAGCGCAGGCCCGCGGGAGTCTCGGCGATGCGTGGGCAGGTCTTGACGGCGCGTTCCGCCGCCTTGCGTGCAGCGGATTCGTTGCCACCGTGCCACAGCGCGAGAGCGACGTAGGCGTGCACATCGCCACGTTCGGGACGCAGCTCCGCCGAACGCACGAGCGCGCTGAGCGCCGCCAGAGCATCGCCGCCGGTGAGCGCCGCGATGCCGCTGCGCAGCCCGAACAGGAACTCGACCTCGTCGACGAACGCACGCACTTCGGGATCGTTGCGTTGAGCGGCCGGAATGGCATCGAGGTTGAGCAGCGAGCGCTCGCGGGCCGCTTCGGGCGTCATCGTGCGCCGGCGCAGCTCGACCTCGGCCCAGGCCTGCGCGATGCGCGCCTCGCGCAAGCTCGCGAGCGCCGCGTCCTTCGATCCGCCCCACGGCAGCGGCGAACGGAGTTGCTCGAGCTTTTCAAGGTTCTGCGGCAGCCATTCGAGCACCGCGAGGCCCTGCGGCTTGCGGCGCCAGGCGATCCACGGGTCCTCGTCGGACAGCACACGCGGCGGCGCCGGATAGCCCTCGAGCGACGCGACGTGCCGCGAGGCGATCGCGTCCACGTCCGTGAGGCCGAGTTCGGCCAGCGCTTCGCGGCATTCCGGCCGCAGGCTCTCGAGCCGCGCCGCATCGATCGCGAGCTCGCGCTCGGATCCGATCAGCACGATCTGCGTGCCGAACAGCCACGCATCGGCGTGCGCGAACGACGACGCAAACGCGTGCAGCAACGCATCGAACGTCTCGGGCGCCAGCGCGTGCGGCGGAATCCACTGGCACAACACGCCACCGGGCGCGAGCGCACGTTTCGCCGTCGCGTAGAACTCTGGCGTGTACAGGTACACACCGAACGGCGAGTCGGGGAGCAGCGGCTCCATCGTCACGACGTCGTACAGGCCCTCCGAGCGCGCGAGCGTGCGCCGGCCGTCGTCGAGCCGCACGCTCACGAGCTCCGTCGCATCGAATGCCCCGCGGTTCACGTCGCGGAACCACTCGCGCGCATCGACCACAGCCTCGGAGATCTCGAGCACGTGGATCCGTTCGATGCGGTCGTGCAGCGAGACCGCACCGAGCGTGGTGCCCGTGCCGAGCGCGAGGACCGCGACGTTCTTCGGTGCGGGATGCAGCAGCACGGGCAGGTTCCCGAGCGCGCGCATGTAGCGATAATCCGGGCCCGTTCCCGCCGCTCGGAACTGGTCGGTGAGCACCGTGCGCTCGCCGAGCACGCCATCGTCGACGACCGCGACCGAAAAGTGCTCGTCCTCGCGGAACGAGAGCAAGTTCAGCGCCGGATCGACAAGCTTCGGACTCGCGAGCGCGGGCGCCGGCGAACGGAACGCGACGACACCGAGCACCGCGCAGGCCACGACGCTCGCGAGCAAGCTCCCCCACGCACGCCTCGGCACCAGCAGCACGACCGCCGACAGCGCCGCACAACCGCACAGGATCCCCAGCGTGCCGGCGATGCCCCACTGCGGCACGAACCACGCGTGCAGCAGCGGCCCCGCGAGCAGCGCACCTCCGATCTCGTACCCGAGCAGATTCCCCAGCCGCGCCCCCGCCTCACCCGACGCGTTCGCGTGCAGCAGCGGCAACACGGCTCCGAACGGCGCGAGCGTCGGCAAGACGAGCACGAGCGTGGTGAGCGCATCCCCTTGTGGCAGCGCCCAAGCGAGCGTTTTTGCCGCAAAAAGCGGCCACAACGAGGCTGTGGCGCACAGCACGAGCCACGCCGCGAGCGCCCCGCTCCCCTTCGGCACGAAACGCGACACCGCGGCGCCCAGCGCGAGCGCGAGCAACGAAAGCGCGACCACCAGCGTGAGGTGCGTCGACTCGCTCCCGATCCACATCACCGCGACACGCGCGCAAATCCACTCGAGCCCGAGCATCCACAGCGTCGTCGCCGCGACCACGACTCCGGCCGCGACCGCGCCAGCGGGCCGCTTGCCGTCCGCAGGAGCTTCCTCACGCACCTCCACACCGCTCGACGCGCGGCTCGCGAGCACGAAGGCGACGATCGACGCGGCACTCGCTACCGCGAGCGCGAGATTGCGGCCTCCGCTCGCCACACACTCGAATCCGATCGCCCACGCACCGACCAGCGCACCCAAGAGATTCGCCGTGTAGATCGAGGAGAGCCGCGCGTTCTCGCGCTGCGCCGCGTGCGACCGCACGACGACCGGCAGGAGCACTCCCGACGGAACGGCGACGAGCACCAGCGCGAGCCACGCCATCGCGGGCGCGAACGACGGCGGCACCACGACGCGCATTCCGACGGCGAGCGCGATTCCCAGCGCCAGGGCCGCAGCTCCGAACAGCGCCGCACGTTCCGGCTTCGCTCTCGCACGTCCCGCCCACGAGGCTCCCAGCGCCCAACCGACCACATACGCCGCGGGACCATAGGCCGCAGCGGACGATTGCCCCGCGTCGAGCCCAGCTCGCGCGAGGAACACTGCCTGCAGGCCCATCCCGCCTGCGCCGGCGAGCGCCGCCGCCGCGTGCAGGCCCGCGCTGCGTCCGAGCCCGGCCATCGGCGCTGCGCTAGCGGCGCGTCGACGCTTCGCTCGACGCGAGCGTCTCCCAAGCGGCGGCCGCGGTCGTCGAAGCGATCAGCGCCTCGCGGACACGCTCGACGCCGAGCACACGCGCCACGTCGTCGCGATGCCGCGCTCCATGCCCGTCGACATGGACTTCTCGCGCGCCAGCACCTGCTCGAGCACGGACGCCACCGCCTCCTTGGGGAGTCGCCCGTTGTCCGCCAAGTGGGCGACGAGGCGCCGGATCGCATCCCACTTGTCGGCGGGGTCGAAGCCGACGAGGAGATCCCCCGGCGCGAAGAGCTGCCGCAGTTCCATAGGCGGCGGATCCTAACCCGGATCCGGCCGCGGGAGGCAAGCGGACGGGCTCATGGGAAGAACGGCAACGGTCGATCGTCCCTCCCCGCAACCTGTCCGGCCCCCTCCGGGGCCCTATCCCGACCTTTGACTGCGCCCCAGCCGCTTCCTAGAGTTCGAACCGCGTCGCCCCTGCGGCGCTAAGTTTGGCCCTTTCAATGGGATACATCACCCCGATGAGCCGTCGTCCCGAGCTCTGCTCCCGCGTCCTGCTGCCGTTCGTGCTCGCTGCCCCCATGGCCTTCCCGGCCTTTGGTCAGGACAAGACGGAGGATCAGGATATCGCCGACAAACAGGCCAAGCAGAATGCCGGTTCGCAGGAGGCGGCCAAGGCTGCCCAGGCCGAGCAGGATGCCCAGGCGGGTCGAGACGCGCAGGCACGGCAGGCTGCCGCAGGCGCAGCGGCTGCCGCGCGCCAGAACCAGCAGGGGAACGCGCCCCAGCCGGCCGGCAACCAGGGCAACGCCGGAGCGAACGGCCGCCAGGGCAACGCCCAAGGCAATCCGCAGGGCAACGGTGCGCCGCAGCGCCCGCCCCCGACCATCACGCTGCCCAACGGCGGCACGACGACCAACAACGGCGCCGCGGCCGTGCAGGGTGGCAACTCGGGGAGCAGCTCGAGTGGCGGATCGGTGCAGGGCTCGATCCCCAAGATCCAGGCGTCGGGCGACTACTACATCCTCAACCTCGACGAGGAAGGCGACTCGATCGACCTGCTGTGGCTGACCAAGATGTGCCAGGTCGCCACCGGCAAGAACTTCAACTTCGACGACCAGGTGGTGAAGCCCGCGCTCACCAACGCCAAGGTCCGCATGTTCGGGGAGAAGCGCATCCCGAAGTCGGAGTTCTACGAGTTCTACCAGATCCTGATGTTCATCCACGGGTTCACGATCACCAAGGTCGGACCCGATCACCTCGCGGTGTACCTGATCCAGTCGGCGAACCCGCAGCAGGCCGCGAAGAACGTCATCAAGGACGACGCGATCTACATCCTGCCGGACGAGCTCGACCGCTACGCCGACCAGGTCGCGACGCAGATCATGACCGTGCTGCACCTGCCGAACACGGACGTGCGCACGCTCGGCAGCTCGCTGCGCGGACTGAACCCCGGCAGCGAACAGGGCATCATGCCCGTCGCCAACACGCAGAGCGTCGTGCTGCGCGGCCTCGCGCCGTCGGTCGTCGCGACCGCGCGCATCCTCAAGCTCGTCGACGAGCTCGCCGGCAACGACACGGGCATCACGCCGACCTTCGAGGTGATCAAGCTCGAGTGGGCCGCGGCCGAGGACCTGTCCGACATCCTCGAGCAGCTGCTCGAGGCCCGCAAGCGCGAGGCGCAGACGCAGCGTCAGGCGAACCCGCAGGGTGCGACCGGCCAGATCGCGACCGGCGGCGGCGAGTCGAAGATCCTCACGTACTCGCGCACGAACTCGCTGCTCGTGATGGCGCTGCCCGAGGACATGGCCGCGATCAAGGAACTGGTCGCGCGCCTCGACGTCGAAGTGGTCGAGCCCGAGCGCACGTACCACGTGTACGCGCTCGAGCACGTGCAGGCGAAGGACCTGTCGGAAGTGCTCGAGGACTTCATTCAGGGCGCCTCGCGCGTGCAGACCGGTGCGGCGGGCGGTGGCAACCGCGCCGGCGCCGCCCCCGCTGCGCAGGGCATGACGAGCCGCGACAACGAAGTCGTGGTCGTGCCCGACGAAGTGACGAACTCGCTGCTGATCGCGGCGAGCCGCCGCCGTTACGAGGAAGTGCTCGAGCTGATCCAGCGCCTCGACCGGCGCCAGGAGCAGGTGCTGATCGAGACCGCGCTGATCGAACTGTCGGGCTCCGACACGCTCGACATCGGCGTGGAACTGGGTGGCGCCGACCTCCCGGGCAGCGGCACGGGAAGCTTCGGGATCACGAACTTTGGGCTCTCGACCTTCTCCGACTCCGACGGCGACGGCGTGTTCGACCAGCGCATCCCCAGCGACACGGCCAAGGGCATCACCGCCGGCCTGCTCGACGGCAACGCGTTCAACCTGCCGGCGATGATCGTCGCGCTCAAGGGCCGCACGGACACCAACGTGCTCAACATCCCCAGCGTGCTCGTCACCAACAACGGCAGCGCGACGGTCAAGACGCTCGACGAGCAGCCGACGACGCAGATCACCGCGACCGGCGTCGGTGGCCAGACGCAGCAGAACTTCAACGACTACCAGAAGGCCGGCATCACGATGGAGATCTCTCCGTCGATCTCGGCCTCCGGTTACCTGCGCCTGCAGGTCTCGCTCGAGGTCGCGACCTTCCAGGGCCAGGCGAGCGGTGCGATTCCCCCGCCGCGCATCACGCGCACGATCAACACGCAGGTCAACGTGCCCAACGGCGACACGATGGTCGTCGGCGGCATCATCGTCGACAACAAGGTGCGCGTGCGCTCGATGGTGCCGTGGCTGGGCGACATCCCGCTGCTCGGCGCGCTGTTCCGGCGCGACACGGACACCGACAACCGCACGACGCTGTACTTCTTCGTGACGCCGCACATCCTGCGCGACGCCAACTTCGCCGACCTGTCCGAGATGAGCTACAAGATCAAGCTCGCGGCGGCCGAGCGCATCGAGGCCGAGCGCGTGCGCATGGTCGACCCGAGCTTCGGCAGCACCGAAGGCGCGGTCGACCTCGACAGCTTCAACGTGCCGCTCTTCCGCAGCCCGAAGGCCGGCGAGACGACGCCCGACATGGTCGGCGCCGACCCGGTGCAGCGCACGAAGGAAGCGACGAGGCGCTGAAAGCCGAACGCGAGACCGGCCAGCAGCTGGACCAGGTGCTGGTCAGCAAGAACATCCTGTCCGAGGGCAAGTGCATGGCGTTCTTCGCCGAGCTGCTCGGACTCGAGTTCAAGCCGAGCCTCGACGGCATCGGCGTGCCCGGCGTGTTCATCCACCAGATCCCGGTGCAGTTCGCGCGCAACTACAACCGGATCGCGGTCGAGGAAACCGACGGTGTGCTCAAGGTGGCGACCTGCGCGCCTCTCGACCCGCACCCGATGGACGACCTGTCGGCGCTGTACGACTCGGACATCGAGCCGCTGCTCGCGCCGCGCCAGGAGATCACGCAGCTGATCGGGCGCGCCTACCGCCACAAGGCGGACGGCGTCGACGAGGCGCTGGCGGACGTCGCGGAAGATGGCGACATCGCCGGGCTCGCCGAGTCGATCGAGGAGGGCGAGGACGTCCTCGACACCTCGAACAAGGCGCCGATCATCAAGCTCGTCAACACGATCTTGTTCCAGGCGCTGAAGCTGCGCGCGTCGGACGTGCACTTCCACCCCTACCCGGACCGCATGCAGGTCCGCTTCCGCATCGACGGCATCCTGTACGACATGGATCCGATCCCGCGCAAGGCGCTGGAGGCCATCGTCAGCCGCGTGAAGGTCATGGGCAAGATGGACATCGCCGAGCGCCGCCTGCCGCAGGACGGTCGCGCGACGATCAAGATCGGCGACGGCGAGGTCGACGTCCGCATCAGCTCGGTGCCGACGACGCAGGGCGAGCGCATCGTCATGCGCCTGCTCGACAAGACCGCGCGCCTGTACTCGATCGGCGAGATCGGCCTGAGCGCGCGCAACGAGGCGATGCTGCGCGAGTACTCGAGCTACAACCACGGCATCATCCTGGTCACGGGCCCCACGGGCTCGGGCAAGACCACGACGCTGTACGCCGCGCTCACCGAGGTCGACACGACCGAGAAGAACGTGCTCACGATCGAGGACCCGGCCGAATACTCGCTGCCGGGCATCAGCCAGGTGCAGGTCAACGCCAAGAAGGGCCTGACCTTCGCCTCGGGCCTGCGCTCGTTCCTGCGCCAGGACCCGGACGTGATGATGGTCGGCGAAATTCGCGACCTCGAGACGGCCGAGGTCGCGATCCGCGCGGCGCTCACGGGCCACCTCGTGTTCTCCACCGTCCACACCAACGACGCGCCGAGCACCGTCACGCGCCTCGTCGACCAGGGCGTCGAGCCGTACCTCGTGTCGAGCTCGATCGTGCTCGTGATCGCGCAGCGCCTCGTGCGCACGATCTGCAAGCACTGCCGCACGATCGTCCCGATGACCGACGAGTGGGCCGCCAAGTGCCGCAAGCTCGCGCTCAACCCCGACGACCTCGCCGGGCAGATCGCGTTCGGAACGGGCTGCCAGGAGTGCTTCAACTCCGGCTACGCGGGCCGCACGGCGATCTACGAGTTCATGGAGATGACCGAGGAGCTGCGCACGCTCGTGATGAACGGCGCCAACGCGACGCAGCTCAAGAAGAAGGCCGTCGAGAGCGGGATGATCTCGCTGCGTGCCGACGGCGTCGACAAGATCCGCTCGCGCCAGACCACTCCCGACGAAGTGCTGCGTGTCACGCAGCTCGACATGGGCTGATCGAACGTGCCGATCTACCAGTACAAGGCCTACGTTTCCGGGGGTGGCACCACGGCCGGTGTCATCGACGCGGACACGCCGCGCGAGGCGCGCGCCAAGCTGCGGCGCGACAACATCCTCGTCAGCGAGATCCAGGAACTGCGCGCGGGCAAGCAGACCATCGCGCACTCGGGCTCCGGCCGTTCGCGCGGCACGGCCGTGCGCGACATGCTGGCGCGCTTCAACAAGCTGCGCGAGCAGTCGAGCGGCCCGTCCTCGGGCAACATCGAGATCGTCGCGGCCGCGACGCGCCAGCTCGGCACGCTGCTCGGCGCCGGCATCCCGCTGATCGAGGCGCTCAAGGCGCTGATCGAGCAGACCGAGCATCGCAAGGCCGAGACGATGTTCCGCGAGATCCGCGAGCGCGTCAGTCAGGGCACCTCGCTCGCCGACGCGCTCGCCGAGCACCCGGCCTGGTTCAACGACCTGTACGTCAACATGGTCCGCGCCGGTCAGGCGACGGGCAACCTCGACGTCGTCTTCACGCGCCTCGCCGACTACATGCAGTCGCAGCGCGCCCTGCGCCGCAAGGTCACGAGCGCGCTCACCTACCCCGCGATGATGGTCGGCATCGGCGTGATCGTCGTCAGCATCCTGATGACCTTCGTCGTGCCGAAGATCACCACGATGCTCACCGACACGGGCCAGACGCTGCCCGCGCCGACGCAGGTGCTGATCACGATCTCGAACCTGTTCAAGAACTACTGGTGGGCCGGCGCGCTCGGCATCGCCGCGATGTCGTTCGCGTTCGAGCGCATCTACAAGCGCAGCGAGCGCGGCCGCCTGTTCATCGACCGCACGACGCTGCGGCTGCCGGTGCTCGGCGACCTGATGCGCAAGCAGGCCGTCGCGCGCTTCACGCACACGCTCTCGACGCTCCTGCAGTCGGGCGTGCCCGTCGTGCAGAGCCTCGAGATCACCCGCAACGTCGTCGGCAACCGCGTGATCGCCGACGCGACCGAGCTGATCCGCTCGCGCATCGTCGAGGGCACCGACATCGGCACCCCGATGCGCGCCTCGGGCGCCTTCCCGGCGGTCGTGTGCTACATGGTCCAGGTCGGCGAGCAGTCCGGTGAGGTCGAGCAGATGCTCGACCGCATCGGCGCCGCCTACGACGAGGAAATCGAGATCACGGCCGGACGCCTCACCAGCGTGCTGGAACCCATTCTGATCGTGTTCCTGGCCATCGTCGTGGGCTACATCGTCATCTCCATCGTCCTTCCGATCCTCAAGGTCGGCCAGATCCAGTAGCTTCGGGGCAGATCCGGGCGCCTCGGTCGTCGAAGCATCGTTCCAAGGCACACCGGCCGCCCGCGGCCCCCTCCACCATCCACATGAAACTGCACCGCAACATCGCCGTCCGCAGCAACCGCGCGGGCTTCTCGCTCGCCGAACTGATGGTCGTGATCGTGATCCTCGGCCTGATCGCCACGATCGTCGTCCCGAACGTGCTCGACCGCTTCACCTTCGCGCAGAAGAAGAAGGCCGAGATGGACATCGGCGCGCTCGACAGCGCGCTCGACACGTTCGCGATCGAGAACGGCGGCAAGTATCCCGAGAGCCTCGAGATCCTCGTCACGCCCGACGAGAACGGCCGCACGTTCCTCAAGAACCAGACCTCGGTGCCGGTCGACCCCTGGGGCAACCCGTACATGTACGAGCCGGCCCAGGGCGGCAGCCTCCCGAAGATCATCAGCTACGGCAAGGATGGCCAGCCCGGTGGCGAGGCTGACGACGCCGACATCGACAACGTGTCGATGCGCAACGGCGGCAAGAAGTAGGGCCTGTGGCCCCACGTCGGATCGCAGCATGAGGCGAGCACGACCTACCGCGCGCGCAGGCTTCAGCCTGGTCGAGCTCACGGTCGTCGTGCTGGTGCTCGCGCTGCTCTCGACGGTCGTGTACATGACCTGGGAGGCGCTCCTGCCGCGCACGCGCCTGAACTCGGCCGTGCGCGAGCTCGCCTCGACGCTGATGGAGACGCGCTCGGACGCGATCGCGCGCGGCGCCGAGTTCCGCATCGAGTACTACTTCGAGGACGAGGAGGAGCACCCGCGCGGCTACCGCGTGGTCACCCCCTTCCGCGCCGGCGGCATCGGCGGCCTCGCGGCCTGGGACGACGAGCGCATGGCGCTGCCGTGGAAGCCGCTGCCGGAAAACGTCGAGTTCCGCTCGATCACGATCAACGGTCAGGTCTTCACGCGCGGCTCCTGCGAGGTGCGCTTCGACACGCGCGGCAGCGGCACCGAGCACACGATCGTGCTCGTGCAGAAGCCATACGACAACCTGTACACGATCGAGGTGCAGGCGCTCACCGGCCTGATCCAGTTCCACGACGGCGAGTTCTCGCGCCAGACGCCCGAGGACAAGGACTTCAATTGAAGCGCCGCGCAGGCTCCAAGGGCTTCACGCTCGCCGAGGTCGCGGTCACGATCGCGCTCGTCGGCCTCGCGCTGGCGTGGATGCTGCAGGTGCTCAACGCCTCCAAGCTCACCGCCGCCTATTCGCGCAACCTCAAGCTCTCGCGCGAGCTCGCGCTGCTCACCCTCGGCCAGATCGAGTCGGGCATCTACGCCGACGACATGGACGGCGACCGCATCGAGGGCAGCTACGCCGAGGAGGGCTATCCCGACTTCTACTTCGAGGCCGTGATCGGCGACGAGAACTTCAAGCCCGATCCGAACGACCAGCGCGCCTTCGACAACTGGCAGCACGAGCGCGACCAGAAGGAACGCAACAGCAAGGGCGAGGACGAGGAGTCCGAAGAAGCCGAGCAGGCCTACGAGAAGATCCAGCTCAAGGTCACGTTCCCCAAGATCCAGGAGCTCAAGAACGAGTACGTGCTCGAGCGCTGGATTCCGTGGAAGCAGCTGCATCCCGAGGAAGAGGAAGCCGAAGGCGAGAACGCCGATCCCAACGCGGCCGACAACGGCGGCGCGGGCGGCGCGAACTCCGGCCAAGGGTCCGGCTCCGGCTCCGGCAACAATCGCAACAGCGGCGGGAGCGGCGGCTCCGGAAGGTCGAGGTGAACATGCGCAGGTTCCTTCCCAAGGTCGCGTCACGCGCCGCCTTCAGCCTGGTCGAGGTGCTCGTGGCGCTGATGATCGTCGCCGGCATCATGCTGGCGATGACGCAGCTGCTCGAGGCCACGCGCATCAGCCGCGACACGATCCACAACATCCAGGAGACCCAGCTCGCCGGCCCCGCGATCATGGACATGATCGAGCGCGACCTGCGCGGCATCTTCGTGTACGACCGCGCGCCGGACGACGTGCTGCGCATCAAGAACCGCGTGCTGCTCGGCCGCGACGCCGACCGCATCGACTTCGCGACCACCACCGACGGCGTCACGCTGACCGAGGCCGACCGCCGGCTCGTGCGCGGCGACGTCAACGAGGTCGGCTACATGCTCAAGCTCTCGACGCGCGACGACGAGTTCCTCGAGCTCTACCGCCGCGAGGATTTCGGCCTCGACGAGGAGCCCTTCGAGGGCGGCAACTACACGTTCCTCCACGACCACGTGAAGAACCTGGAGATCCAGGTCTACGACGAGGACGGCCCGAACGTCGACCCGCTCGATGACTGGGGCGACGACGAGGAGCACGTCGGCATCCCCAAGCGCGTCGAGATCCGCCTGACGCTCGAGCTCGCGCCGCGCCTGACTCACGAGCAGCTGCGCATCGCCCCCGTCGACAAGCGCACCGTGACCTACACGCGCATCCTGCGTTTCAGCGAGGACGTGCTCGCGCAGCTCGAGATCCAGCCGATCCCCGTCGTGCCCAATTTCGCGGCCCAGCAGCAGCAACAGCAACAGGGCGGTGGCGGCGGGGCCACGCAGCAGCAGAACGGCGGTGGCGGCTTCAACACGGGCGGCGGCGGTGGCCGCGGCCCGGGCGGTGGCGGCGGCCGCAACGGCGGGAATGCCAACGTTGGCACGACGCGCGGTCCCGGTGGCCGCGCGCCCGACGTCACGCGACCGGCTTGCCGAGCACCGTGCGCCCGCCGAGGTAGCTCGAGAGCGGCGCCGGCACCTTCACGGTGCCGTCCTTCTGCTGGTGGTTCTCGAGGATGCAGATCAGCATGCGCGCGCTGGCCGCCACGGTGTTGTTGAGCGTGTGGCAGAAGCGCACCTTGCCCTCCGCATCGCGGTAGCGCAGGTTGAGCCGGCGCGCCTGGTATTCGTGGAAGCGCGAGGCCGAGTGCGTCTCGCCGTAGCCGCCGCGCGACGGCATCCAGCTCTCGATGTCGTACTTCTGGATCTGCGGCGCGCCGAGGTCGCCGCCGCACACGTTGACGATGCGGTACGGGATCTCGAGCGACTGCAGCACGAACTCCGCGTTGTCGACGATCGCCTTGTGGTGCTCGAGCGAGCGCTCGGGCTCGGCGACGTCGAGGATCACCTGCTCGACCTTCTGGAACTGGTGCACGCGGTACAGCCCGCGCGTGTCGCGTCCGGCCGCGCCCGCCTCGCGGCGGTAGCAGGACGACAGCGCCACGTACTTCACCGGCAGGTCGGCGAACGCGAGCACCTCGTCCTGGTGCAGCGCCGTCACCGGCACCTCCGCGGTCCCGACGAGGCACAGGTCGTCGCGCGAGTCCGTGCGGTAGGCCTGCTCCTCGCCACCGGGGAAGTAGCCCGTCCCCACCATCACTTGGCTGCGCACGAGCGTCGGCACCGAGAGCGCCGTGAAGCCGCGCTGCACCATCACGTCGAGCGCGTAGCGCATCACCGCGCCTTCGAGCAGGCTCAGGTCGCCGCGCAAGACATAGTTGCGCGAGCCCGCGATGCGCCCGGCGCGCTCGATCTCGAGCCAGCCCTGCGCCTCCGCCAGCGCCACGTGGTCCTTGAACGGGAAGTCGAACTTGCGCGGCTCGCCCCAGCGCTTGACCTCGACGTTCTCCGTGTCGTCCTTGCCCTCGGGCACTTCCGCCGCCGGGACGTTCGGCACGCGCAGCATGCGCGCGTCGACGTCGGCCTGCGCCTCGCGCAGCTTGCCCTCGAGCTCGGCGAGCTGCGTCTTGAAGCCGTTGACCTCGGCGATCAGCCGCGGGCGATCGGTGGCGCTCGCCTTCCCCACTTCCTTGGAGAGCGCGTTCTGGCGCGCGCGCAGCGCCTCGACCTCGGTCTGCAGCGCGCGCAGGGCCGTGTCGGCGCCAAGCAGCCCGTCGATGTCGACCTCGATGCGCTTCTTGCGCGCACCTTCCTTGACGGCGTCGGGGTACTGGCGGATGAACTTGAGGTCGAGCATCGGGGGAGTCGTTTCGTTGGGTCGGGGCTTGCGCGCTTTTTGGGTGGCGCTATTTCCAGTCGCTCTCGATCTCGCCGAAGAGCTTGTTCTTCTTCTCGACGAGCTGGAGCTCGACCGCCTCGCCCTTCTTGATCGGGAAGGCCGAGTCGACGGGCCGCCACGTGTCGGCCTCGGTGTACTTGAAGGAACCGTCTTCCTTGCGCTCGAGCAGGTCGAGCACGACGTGCATCTTCTCGGGCTTGGTGCCCTTCTTGGTGCCCGCCTTGCGCACGCTGACCTCGGGCCGCGGCACGCAGTTCCACATGCGCTCGTAGCGCTCGCGCGACACGCCGATCACCGCCAGGCTCTTGCCCTTGACGGTCACCGTCTCGTCGGCGCTCTCGACCGCGAACTCGAACTTGAACGGCCCGCCGAGCTGAACGACCGTCTCCTGCCCGGCCTTGACCGACCAGCGCTTGGTGTCGTTGGCCGGCAGGATCAGGCACTTCACCGTCTGCGCCTTCTTGCCCTGCCGCAGCTCGCCCGCGAACAGCTCGTACGTGCCCACCGGCAGCGTCACCGGCTTCTTGGCCGGGTCGACGATGTCGAAGAAGCAGCCCTCGAGCTTGTCGGTGCCCTTGAGCACGATCCACGTCGGCGCCGGGCCCTTGAAGTCGAGCTTGACCGTGCCGGTCTCGAGCGTGAGCGGGGTCGCGGTGATCTCGACGCCGCCCTTCTGCGGGTCGAGCTGATACCAGGCGCCGCCGATCTCCGCGTACTTGCTCCACGGCCGCGCGCGCTTGGACGTCCCGACGACCATGCAGTCGAACTCGGGCTGGAACATGCCGTCCGACAGGCCGCCGTAGCTGTAGCTCTTCGGCGCACCGCCGTACACGCCGTCCATGTTGTCGTCGAGGATGCGCAGGGCCGTGCCGTTCACGTCGGTGACCACGCTGCCCGCGTTGATCACGTAGAAGCGCATCTGGGTGTCGTCGGGCTGCAGGTTGGTCTGCAGGCCCTGGAACATGTCCTGCTGGATGCCGGTCTTGAAGCCGAAGGCGAACTGGCGCTTCTCCGCGCCCTCGCCGATCTCGAAGTCGACCGTGGCGTAGTTGCCCGTCATCGGGATCGTCTTGTCGGGGTTGCCGTCGTGGTCGAGGTCGAGCGCGACCTTCGACGACTCCGGCCGCAGCACGAGCGGGCTCTTGTCGAGCGACTGGAACTTGCCCGTGCTGCCCTTGCCGCCCAGCGGCACGACCGGCCACACCGCGTACAGGTCGTCGGCGTAGTAGTTGGGGCGCTGGAAGTCCTCGATGCACTTGAGCACCTCGAAGCTCGTCTTGACCGTCACGGCCGCGGCGCTGTTGGCCGTCGGCTGGGTCGGCGCCGCCGGCGCGCTCGGATCGGGCGGTGCCTCGGGGCCGTGCCCCTCGCGCGCGAGCGACTCGTAGCGTGCCTTGCACTGCGTGTAGAACGAGTAGGTCAGCTGCACCTGATCGAAGTACTCGACGGCCTTGCCGTAGAACTCGCAGGTCTTCTTGAGGTCCGCCTCTTCCTTGGTGCGGTACGTGATGTCGTGGCAGATCGCGACCGCGCTCGCGGCGCGCGCGGCCGACAGGTAGTCGCCGATGCGCACGAAGTTGTTGCAGATCACCTGCAGCTCGCCGGAGCACAGCTCGAACGTCGGGCCATCCTTCGGCCCGTTGTAGTTGGCGGCGAGCTTCTGCATCGACTTGCGGTACTGGTCGAGCAGCGAGAAGCGCTCCTTGCGCCGCGGCGCGTCGCCCGCGAGGCCGGAGTTGTAGGTGTAGACCTTGTCGACGAAGTCGGTCTTGTAGACGTCCTTCCAGCACTTCTTGAGCATCTCGAACTCCTTCTCGATCTCCTCGCTGTTCGCGGAGGCCATCGCAGTGGCGAGTTCGTCGACGTGGTTGACCGCTTCCTCCTGGTACTGGCGCAGGAGCTTCGACACCTCGTCGTAGTTGCGGATCGTGACCGCGGCCCGCAGCTTCTGGCGGAACTCGAGCCCGCGGTCCTGGAGGCCGAGCGCGGGCTCGGCCGAGGCGTAGGCGGCGACGACGGGAGCGAGGAGCGGCGCGAGGCCGAGGGTGCAGGCGAGGAGCGTCGTGGGCTTCATGACTGGGGTCCAGCCGTGCTAGCGCGGGGGGCTTGGGGACGCTACGCGGGTCACCGCGGCCTTTGCAAAGGCTCAACCAGGAGGCCGCGGCGAGCGGAGCGCGAGGAGCATAGCCCAGCGCCCGCCGGGCTCACAATCGCTCGCCCCGCCGGGCGCTCATGCGCTTCAGGAAGTCGCGTTCCCGGCCCGACAGGCTGCCGATCCCCTCGCGGTGGATGCGCGCGAGCAGCTCGTCGAGCCGCTGCTCGTCGTTCAGCTGGTCCTCGACCTGCTTCGTCGCCTTGCGCGCCGCCCAGGCCTCGAACGGGTCGAACCAGATCGCCCCGCTCTTCGCGAGCACGAACCCCAGCGCTGCGCCGCCGAGGTGCACGAGATAGGCCGTGCCGCCCCCACCACGCACCAGCCCGAACAGGTCGAGCCCGACGAAGATCACCGCCGCGAGCCACATCGGCATCGGGATGAACATCAGGATGATCGTCCGATGCGGGAAGAGCGTCGCGACGATCAGCAGCAGCATCAGGATCGCGCCTGACGCCCCGACCACCAGCGCGTTGGACCCGATCGCGATCGAGAGCGCCAGCTGCAGCACGCCGGGAATGATGATCCCGAGCGCGTACAGCCACAGGAAGCGACGCTTCCCGACGAGCGACTCCACCATCGTCCCGAAGAAGTAGAGCCCCATCAGGTTGAACAGCAGGTGCATCGGCGAGTCCGGGTCATGCAGGAACCCGAACGTCACCAGCTGCCACACCGGAAAGAAGGGAGCCCATTCGCGCCAGGTCGGCACATCGAGCGCGAGCACGTCGAAGACCGTGCGCAGCGCGGGAACCGCGTCGACGAGGAACAGGAACGGAAGCGCGATCAGCGTGTTGGCGATCAGCAGCGCCTTGACCACCGGAGTCAGGCCAAAGGCCCCGCTCGGACCCTTCGAGTAGCCGTCGTCGTACGTCGCCATCGCCGCGGGTCCGTTCGCTAGCGCCCGTAGGCGAGCTCCGCGTTGCCAGTCTGGCGCGCGGCGGCGGAGAGCGTGTTCGCCATCAGCATGGCGATCGTCATCGGCCCCACCCCGCCGGGCACTGGAGTGATCGCCCCGGCCACGGCCGCCGCGGACTCGAAATCGACGTCGCCGGCGAGCTTGCCATCGGCCTTGCGGTTGATGCCGACGTCGAGCACGACCGCGCCCGGCTGGATCCAGTCGCCCTTGACCATCTCCGGCCGCCCGACGGCCGCGATCAGCACGTCCGCCTGCCGGCAAACGCCCGGCAGATCGCGCGTCTTGCTGTGGCACACCGTCACCGTCGCGTCGCGCGCGAGCGCGAGCATCGCCAGCGGCTTGCCGACCAGCATCGAGCGCCCGATCACGACCACGCGCTTGCCCGCGAGCGAGACCCCGAGCTGGTCGCACAGCTCGATGCAACCCGCCGGCGTGCACGGCACGAGCCCGGGTTGCCCCGTCACGAGCGCCGCGACGTTCTGCGGATGCAGCCCGTCGACATCCTTCGCCGGATCGAGCGCACGCACGATGGCGTCGCTGTCGAGCCCCTTGGGCAGCGGCAGCTGCACGAGGATGCCGTGCACCTTCGGATCGTGGTTGAGCTCGCCCACGAGCGCGAGCAGCTCCGCCTGCGTCGTCGTCGCAGGCCTGCGCTCCGTGCGCACCGCAAAACCGGCTTCCTGCGCGGCCTTGTCCTTGTTGCGCACGTACACGTGGCTCGCCGGATCGTCGCCGACCAGCACGACCACGAGGCCGGGCGTGACGCCGCGCGCCTTCAGCAGCTCGCAACGCTCGCGCACGCGCGTGCGCACGAGCTGGGCCGAGGCCTTGCCATCGATCAGGCGGGCGCGGGATGCGGTCATCGGGTTCACGTTCTTCGTGCGACCCTCGCGAGGTCGCCTCTGGAGCCCGCACCGGCCGTCGTGCCGGCGCTTGCGGCCCACGATAGCGAGCGGACGCACGCGGCGCCCGCGGCGCTACCAGCTTCGCTCGAGCACGAAACCGGCGATGTTCTCGAGCGACGAACGGGCCGGGCTCTCCGGCAGCTCGCGCACGCTCGCGATCGCAGACTGGATCAGGTTCTCCGCGCGTCGCCGCGCATATTCGACGCCCGCGTCGAGCTTGCACACGCGGCGCAGCTCGCCCACGCGATCGACGAGCCCCGGTCGCGTGTAGGCGTCGCGGATGGCGGCCTTTTCGGCCTCGCTCGCGCGCGCGTACACCCACAGCACCGGCAGCGTGACTTTGCCGTCCTCGACGTCGGTGCCGACCGACTTGCCGATCTCCGCCTGCGTCGCCGTCAGGTCGAGGCAGTCGTCGATGATCTGGAACGCGAGGCCGAGATCCCAGCCGAACTGGCGCATGCGCGAGCCCATCTCGTCGCGGCCGCCGGGGTAGCGCGCGCCGAGCTCGCAGGCCGCGGCGTACAGCGTGGCGGTCTTCGCCCCCGCGACCCACTCGTAGCGCTCTTGCTTCGCGTCGAAGTCGTAGCGGCCCGCGGCCTGCTCGATCTCGCCGACGCAGATGCGGCGCGTCGCCTCGGCGAGCACGCGGCTGCACAGGCGCGACGACAGGTCGGTCGAGACCGCGAAGGCGCGCGCGTACAGGAAGTCGCCGAGCAGCACGGCCGTCTGGTTGTCCCAGCGGTGGTTGACGCAGGCCACGCGGCGGCGAACCTCGGCGCCGTCGAGCACGTCGTCGTGCACGAGCGTCGCGAGGTGGATCATCTCGACCACCGCGGCGATCGAGGCGTGCTCGTCGGTGGTGTTCGAGGTCGCCTCGCCCGAGAGCAGCACCAGCGCCGCGCGCAGCTGCTTGCCTTGGAAGCGGCCGACGTGCTCGACCATCTCGCGGACGGCGGGCGATTCCTCGCGCAGCTCGTGCGCGATGGTCTCCCGCATGCGCTTGAGCCCGTCGGCGACGGGGGCGATCAAAGCGGCCAGTTCGGAAGGCTTCGGAGTCATGGGCGGAACAGTTTGTCGTCCAGGCGGCCGGAACGTTCCAGCGCGCGCCATTCTTCGGGGGTGTTGAGATTCACGCCAGCGGCCAGCGCGGAGGGTCCGAGGCGCTCGGCAGCGACCGAACCGACTGCCAGGCCCTCGTGGAAGCCCACCATGCGCCGTTCACCGCGTTCGAGGGCGCTGCGGACGGCCTGGGAGCAGCTCTCGCGGCGGTAGGCGGCGAGCAGGGGTTGCGTGCCACGTTCGAGTTCGAGCAGGCAGGCGTCGAGGCGGTGCGTCTGGGCCGTGGCGAGCAGGCTCGTGAGCACGTCCGCGCGGGCGAGCGGCAGGTCGCAGGCCAGTGCGACCACCCAAGGCGTCCGGGCGGCCTCGAGGCCGGCGAGCAGTCCCGCCAAGGGCCCCACGCTGCCTTGCGCGTCGCGGAACCCGTCGAGCACGCACTCCAGACCGAGCTCCGGATAGCGCGGCTCGCTGCCGCAGGCGAGCAGGACACGCTCGGCGACCTCGCGGGCCGCCGCCAGCGGGCGCTCGATCAGCCAGCGGCCGTCGAGCTCCAGCTTCGCCTTGTCCGTGCCCATGCGCCGGCTGGCGCCACCGCACAGCACCACGGCCGTCACCTCGAAGCGGCGCGGCGCGCCGTCGCGGGAAGGCTCGTACCGCACGCGGCGGCTAGTGCTGGTTGTGGGAGGCCGCGTCGGACTTCGGCTCTTCGGCCGGAGTCTTCTTCGCGTCCTCGGTGCCGTCGCGCATGCCCTTCTTGAAGGCCTGCACGCTCGAACCCATCGAGTGCGCGAGTTCGGGGAGCTTTCGCGCGCCGAACAGCAGCACGACGATGAACAGGATGACGAGCAGCTCGGAGCCGCCCAAATTGCCGAGGAGGGCCAACATGGAGGTTCTCTTGGGTCTGGATGGGGCCGGTCCGGTGCGGGCCGGGAGCCCGGCGC
>JAPLOE010000150.1 GCA_026692705.1 Planctomycetota bacterium | reverse complement strand
TGCCGTAGTCGGTGTACCAGCTGAAGCGCTCGTTGACCCAGTACTCGTACCACTGGTCGTTCTGGTCGGGCGGGATGAAGAACTCCATCTCGGCCTGCTCGAACTCGCGCGTGCGGAACACGAAGTTGCCGGGCGTGATCTCGTTGCGGAACGACTTGCCGATCTGCGCGATTCCGAACGGCGGCTTGACGCGCGAGCTCTCGAGCACGTTCTTGAAGTTGAGGAAGATGCCCTGCGCCGTCTCGGGCCGCAGGTAGGCGACCGAACCCGAGCCCTCGACCGGCCCGACGTTGGTCTTGAACATCAGGTTGAACTCGCGCGCCTCGGTGAGCTCGCCCCCGCACTCGCCGGGCTTCTTCGACGGCCGTTCCGGGCAGCGCGCGTCGTCGAGCTTGTCCGCGCGGAAGCGCGCCTTGCACTTCTTGCAGTCGACCATCGGGTCGGTGAAGTTCGAGACGTGGCCCGAGGTCTCCCAGGTCTTGGGATTCTGGATGATCGCGCTGTCGAGACCGACGATGTCGTCGCGCATCGTGACCATGCGCGTCCACCAGGCATCCTTCACGCGCCGCTTGAGCTCGACGCCAAGCGGACCGTAGTCGTACGTGTTGCCGATGCCGCCGTAGATCTCGGAGGCGGGGTAGACGAAGCCCCTGCGCTTGCACAGGGAGACGATCTTGTCCATCAGCGTGGGGGCAGGGCTCGACATGGGCGCTCCAGTTCGGGTGAGAAGGCCAAGGAGTGTAGGAACGGCGCAGGGGCCGGCCAAGTTCCGGAACTGCTCGGGCTCAGAACTGGCCGCCGACCGCCACGAAGGCGGACACGTCGCCCCCCTCGGAGCTGCCGAAGCCGACGTAGGCCGGCCCGAAGACGGTCGAGAGGCCGAGGAACAGCGAGCCCGAGTAGAGCAGCGAATCGCCGGTGATGTCGTCGCGGTCGGTGTACACGTTGCCGGCCTCGACCGAGACGCCGAGGTGGTAGCGCAGGAGCTCGTCGGAGTGCGCGCGGCGGCCGAGCTCGCGCCAGGCGACCACGCGCGCGAGCGCCACGTGCCGGCCGGAGAGCTCGTCGCGCTGGTAACCGGAGAGCCGCAGGAATCCGCCGAGCGGGAACAGGTTCGAGACCGTGCCGCCGTTGTCGAGCGCAGTGCCGAAGATCGCGCCGGGAGCGATCGTCGTCGCCCCGACGGACCAGGCCGAGCTCCAGTCGACGCGCAGCGTCGCCTCGTCGTTGCCGCCGAGCGCGTCGACCGGCTCGTTCCACTCCGTGCGCAGGAAGTGGCCCTCGCGCGGCAGGCCCGTGGAGTCGAGCGTGTCGATCGTGAACAGCGTGCGGATGCCGCCCTGCTGGAACGCGGCCGGCCCGAAGACCGCCGGGTCGCCGGTCTTGAGCGTCGCCCGCGCGTCGTTCGCGCGCGCACCGACGCGCAGCTCGCCCCAGTCGGAGAGCACACGCCCGAGGTCGATCCCGCCCTCGATCCACGCGATCTCGTACTCGGCGAGCGTGTCGCTGCCCGAGCTGATGTTGGTGTTGCGCTGGTTCCAGGCCGCGACCAACGCCGCGAACCACAGCTGGCGAGCGTCGAGCGGCTGGTAGAACTCGCTCGCGACCGTGAAGCGGCTGCCGAACTCGATGCGGTTGCGCCACTCGCCGCCCCAGGCATCGAACGGGCGCCAGTTGAGCGCGAGGCCGAGCGCAAAGCGCGCGTCGCCGCGCAGGTCGCCCTCGATCACGCCGCCGGTGCGCATCTGCACGGGCGCCCAAGGCGCGGGTTCGGTGCGAAAAACGAGCTCCTCGCCCTTCGTGTTTCCGTCGGGACCGACGCGCGGCTGGGCGCTCAGCGCGATGCGCTGGTGCAGGTCGAGGCCGTAGAGCCGCTGCAGGTCGCCCGCGAGCGTCTCGCGCGACAGTTCCCCACGCGCCGGCGACTCGAGTTGGGCCTCGAGCACACGCTCGGAAATCACGCCGCGTTCGTCGAAGCGCAGGTGCTCGATGCGCGGCAACTGCGCGCGCCGCGCCGCGCGGGCCGCGAGGTGCTCCGCCCACGCCGCGTCGTCGAGCGCGAGCTCGCGCAGCCGCGCTTCGACGGCGCGCACGGCCTGCCGCCCGACCTCGAGCGCCGCTTCGGGCTCGCGGTGGTCGAAGGGCGAGAGCTTGCCGAGCTGCGGCTCGATGCGCACGTCGCCGGGGCGCAACGCGAGCAGCTCCTCGCGCCGCCGCCGCGAGCCTTCCATCACGAGCAGCGCCGCCGCGACGTCGAGAGCGTCCTCGACCGGCTTGCGCCCGCCCGCATCGGCCGTGCAGTCGACGGCGAGCACGACGCGCGCGCCACGCTCGAGCGCCACGGACACCGGCAGCGGATTCGACAACACGCCGCTCACGAGAGAACGACCGTCGAGCTCCACCGGCGGCAGCAGCAGCGGCGTCGCGTGGCTCGCGAGCAGCGCGGTCGCGAGCTCGCGCTCGAGCACCACGACCTCACCCGTCGCGAGATCCGTCGCCACGGCGCGGAACGGAATCGGCAAGGCGTCGAATCCGTCGGCTCCGAGCGCGATCAGGCTCTGCGTGTCGACGAGCAGGTTGAGCCGGCGCGTGCGCAGCAGCCCCTTGGGCAACGCGACGCTTCCGTCGCGCAGCGTGACCGGCACCTCGAACAGGAAATCGCGGCTCTCGACGCGCCGGCGCCAGCTGAGCGTGCGCCGCGACTCGCGGCCCTCGATCGCGTCGATCCATTCGTCGCCCGCGACGACTTCGGCGATCTCGGCCGGTGTCCGGCCCGCGGCGTACAGGCCGCCGACCAGCGCTCCGCCCTCGCAACCGACGATCAGCTCGACCGGAATGTGCAGGCGTTCGAGCTCTTCCAGCACGCCGGCCTCCGCCACGGTGCGCGCACCGCCGCCGGAGAGCACCAGCGCGACTCCCGGAGGCCGGGAAGCGTCTTGAGACACGGCGAAAGCAAAAGCGGCGAGCAGCGCAAACATGGCGCGGGGGGGCCCAGAGGCTAGCCACGCCGGTGCCGGTCCACCCCAAGGAAATCGCGCTCGAACGACCTATACTCCCCGCACCATGCAGCAGGCCACGGCCGCTTCTGACGCGCCCTCCCACCCCCTCTGGAATGCGCCCCTCGCCTCGCGCGCCCGCTCCGGCGAAGTCGCCCGCGAGCTCGAGCGCATCGGCGACAAGGTGCGCTCGGCCCAGCGCCTCACGCCCGAGGAAGGCCTGTACCTGCACGAGAACGCGGACCTGATCACGCTCGGGCTGCTCGCCGACCACGTGCGCCGCGCCAAGCATCCGCAGCCGCACGTCACGTACATCGTCGACCGCAACCTCAACCCGACGAACGTCTGCATCACCGACTGCGGCTTCTGCGCGTTCTACCGCCGCCCGAAGGCCGACGGCGCCTACGTCCTGCCGCGCGAGGAGATCGTCGCGAAGATGCAGGAGCTCTCCGACCTCGGCGGTCGGCAAGTGCTCATGCAGGGTGGTCACCACCCCTACCTGAAGAGCGACTGGTGGTGCGAGCTCTTCAGCGACCTGCGCACGCGCTTCCCGCACATCAACCTGCACGCGCTGTCCGCGCCGGAGCTCGACCACCTGTCGAAGCTCGACAAGCGTCCGGTCGAAGAGGTGCTGCGCGACCTGATGGCCGCGGGCCTCGGCAGCGTTCCCGGCGCGGGCGCCGAGATCCTGGTCGAGCGCGTGCGCAAGATCATCGCGCCGAAGAAGACGACCACCGAGCGCTGGCTCGACGTGCATCGCAAGGTGCACGAGGCGGGACTGCGCTCGTCGGCGACGATGATGTTCGGCCACGTCGAGACCGTCGCGGAGTGCATCGAGCACATGACGCACCTGCGCGACCTGCAGGACGAGACGGGCGGCTTCACGGCCTTCGCGTGCTGGCTGATGCAGCCCGATGGCGTGCCCGAGGAGCACATCTACCCCGCGCGCAAGACGCCGTCGGTGTACCTGCGCATGCAGGCGCTCTCGCGCATCTACCTCGACAACTTCGACAACATCCAGACGAGCTACGTCACCGCCGGCCTCAAGATGGCGCAGGTGACGCTCTCCTACGGCTGCAACGACTTCGGCGGCACGATGCTCGAGGAAAACGTCGTCAGCGCCGCCGGCTGCTTCAACCTCGCGCCGATCCAGAAACTCGAGAACGTGATCGCGCGCGCCGGCTTCACGCCTCTGCAGCGCAATTCCTGGTACGGCATCGTCGACCCGCGCCACCCTGAGCTGCAGCACGGGCCCAACTCCGGCGCCGAATGCCGGCCGCGCGTGTTCGCGCAGTCCGCGAAGGCGGTGAAGGCGTGAGCCTCGCCACGACCAGCCCGCGCGACGAGCGCCTGCTCCGGCTCGCCAGCGCGCACGGCCTCGGCGCCATCGCTGAAAAAGTGCTCGCGCGCGAGCGCCTCACTCACGACGACGGCGTCGCGCTCTACCGCAATCCGCACCTGCACGCGGTCGGTGCGCTCGCCAATCACGTGCGTGAGCGGCTGCACGGCGACCTCGCGTACTTCAACGTCAACCAGCACGTCAACTACACGAACCTGTGCAACAAGTTGTGCCGGTTCTGCGCGTTCCAGCGCCTTCCCGGACAGGCCGGCGCCTACCAGATGACGCCCGAGCAGGTCGCCGACAAGATTCGCGCGCAGCTCGGCGAGCCCGTCACCGAAGTGCACATGGTCGCGGGCGTGTGGCCCAAGATCCCCTACTCGTACTACCTCGACATCCTGCGCGCCGTGAAGTCGGTGCGGCCGGAGATCCACATCAAGGCCTTCACGATGGTCGAGCTCGACCAGATCGCGAAGACGGCGAAGAAGCCGCTCGAGGCGGTGCTCGAGGAACTGAAGGCCGCGGGCCTGGGCTCGGTGCCCGGTGGCGGCGCTGAAGTGTTCAGCGAGCGCATCCGCCAAGAGACCTACCACCTCAAGATCTCCGGCGACGAATGGCTCGCGATCGCGCGCAAGGTCCACAAGGCCGGGCTGCGCTCGAACTGCACGATGCTGCACGGCCACGTCGAGACCGTGGAAGAGCGCGTCGACCACCTCGACCGCCTGCGGCGCCTGCAGGACGAGACCGGCGGCTTCCAGACCTACATCCCGCTCTCGTTCCACCCCGAAAACAGCGAGATGGCCGACGTTCCGGGCCCGACGGCCGTCGACGAGCTGCGCGAGATCGCGCTCGGGCGCCTGTTGCTCGACAACATCCCGCACATCAAGGCCTACTGGATCCTGATGGACATCCCGATCGCGCAGCTCGCGCTCTCCTACGGAGCCGACGATGTCGACGGGACCGTGGTCGAGGAGCACATCTACCACGACGCCGGCGCGACGACGCCCGAGGTCGTCAAGCGCGCCGAGCTCGTGCAGTGGATCCGCGACGCCGGCCGCATCCCGGTCGAGCGCGACACGCTCTACAACGTCGTGTGGAGCGCCGAGCCCGAGCTCGCCCCCGTCGGCAAGCCGGCGCCCGTCGCGAGCTAGATGGCTGCATCGGCGCGTGCCCGTTTCCTGCGCTGGCTGGCGATCACGCTCGCGGTGATGACGGTGATCGCTGGCGCGGCGATCCTCGTCGGGCAGCGCGTGCTTCGCGAGCGCGTCGAGCTGGCGCGCGAGCGCATGAACTCGGAACCACCGACCGCGCCGGGTCCCGCGCGGCTGGAGGGCGAGGATCCGACGGCCTGGCTGCTCGCCATCGACGAGGCGGAGCCGCAGGAGGAGCTCGAGGTCCCGGAGGAATGCGCCGATGCCGAGGAAGACGCGCGGATTGCGCTGAGTGGCGAATCGAGGCGCTTCTCGGCTTGGAATCTCGCTGAACCCGACCCCATCTCCGGCTGCAAACTCGCCATCCTGCGGGCTCAAGTCGCGTCCGCGGCGCCTCAGCTCGAACTGGCGCGACAGGTGGGACGATATGGAGCGTTGCGAATGCCAGATCTCGCTACGACCCAAGAGGAGTTCGCCCCACTTCACCCGTCGGGGATGCCAACGGCCATCGCGCTGGTGCGAATCCTCTCCGAATCCGCGACACTCGCGGCCGCAGACGGCGACTCCTCGCGGGCCCTCGCGGACCTACGCCTCGCACGGCGCGCAATCCGGCTCCTCGACGAGCGCGACTCCTCGATCGTCTGGTTGGCGGTGCGCTTCACACGGGGAATCTGGGTGAATGCCTTGACGCGCCTTGCGCAGTGGCTCCCACCGGAGGTCGACCTGTCCGAATTCCACTCGGAGTTCGAGGGCACCGATCCCTGGCAAGTTCTCGAAGCTTCGATGCTGTCCGATCGTCGCATCATCCTCGGCTGGATTTCCTCGCTCCGGCAGGCTGCCTCGAGCGACTTCGCTCCGGGCCCGATGATGCTCGGTCATCAGGCCTGGCTCGACCACGAGGAGACGCTCCTTCTCGATGCGTATTCCGCCGCGTTGGAGGGGGCCCGCGCGCACAGAGCCCCGCCTTGGTACGAGAAGGTGAACCAGCAGCCGTGGAACAGGCTCTTCTGCATGGCAGCACCACCCGCCCGGAACAACCACGACGCACTCCTCGCAAGTGAGGCGTTTCGCCTACTGACCCTCGGCATCCTGATCGCCCGCCGCGATGGCCCGAAGGCCGCCGTCGAGTGGACCGCGCTCCAGGTGGATCCGTATTCGGGCCGTCCGCTGCGATTCCGCCGGGACGGGGACGTGCTGTTCCTCTGGTCGATCGGTCCCAATGGTGTCGACGACAACGGATCGTTCGTGCCCGCCGGAAACGACGAGCTGCCGCCTGATGCCGTAGTATCAATTCGAGTCCGCTGAACGCCGGTTCGTCGCCGGAATTGTGCCCGCAGCCCACGCGAGGCCCACGCGACGCTCCGGGACGCCAACCTGACGCGTCGACGCGACGGCGCTAGGATCCGGCGCGATGACTGAGCCCGAATCGCTCGCCAGCTCCGGACCTCGCGGTGTGCAAGTGCTGTTGAAGTGGCTTGGCATCGCGCTCGCGGTCGTCGCCGTGCTCGCGACCGCGGCGGTGTTCGTCGCGCGCTCCGTGCTGCACGAACGTGTCGTGCGCGAGCGCGAGATCGTCGCGACCGATCCGCCGGCCCCGCCCGGGCGCGCACGCTTCGAGGGCAAGGATCCGGCGGCCTGGATCGAGCAGATTGCCAAGTCCGAGCCGCAAGACAGGCCCCGCACGCCGAACGAGCCCTGCTACTTCACGGGATTGAGCTCGGGGCCGATCCAGGAGGTGCTCGCCGCCGTCGCCCACGAGCACGAGAGCGCCGACGCGCGCATCGAACTGCGCGAGTGCGGTCTCGCGCTCCTGCAGGCCGACCAGTCGTTGCGCAGCGAGCAACTCGCGCTCGCGCTGGAGGCCCCGGCCTACGGCTCGTTTCGCCTCGCGCTTCCGCGTTCGGAAACCGACACGGATCCGCCGCTGGCGGCCGCACTTCCGCTGCACGGCCACATGCAGGCCTATCTCGTGCTGTGCGAGTCGGCTTGGCTCGCAGCGGCGCGCGGCGAGCACGAACTCGCGCTCGCCCACCTGCGCCTCGCGTTGCGCACGCTGCGCACGTTCGACGCGCGCTCGTCCTTCCACGTCGCGCTGTGCGTGTTCGAGGGCGAGCGCACGTGGCTTCGCACGCTGAGCCTCGTCGCGCGCGAATTGCCGGGCGATGCCGGCCTCGCCGAGTTCGAGAGCGTCCCCGACGAGTTCAACCCGTGGCCCGACGTCGAGGCCGCGTGGCAGGCCGAGCGCACGACCGGACTGCAGGCGATCCAGTGGCTGCGCGCGCAGACCGAAGGCGGTTTCGAGCCCGGGCCGCTGTGGGTCGGCAACGACGCGTGGCTCGACCATGAGGAAACGCTCTTCCTGCAGGTGATCGCGAAATCGCTCGCGCACGCACGCGTGCACACCAACCCCGGGCCCGCGCCCAACCGGAGCCCACGGGATTGGGAGACGATCGCGGCGATGCTCACGCAAAGCGTCGACAAGCTGCATTCGAGCGCGCTCGAGCTCGACGCGCTGCGCAAGGTCGTCCACGCCTTCCTGATCGCTCGCCGCGACGGCCCGCAGGCCGCGATCGACTGGGCCTCGGCGCAAGTCGATCCCTTCGACGGCCACCCGCTGCGCTCGCGCCGCGCCGACGACATTCTGCTCCTGTGGTCCATCGGCCGCGACCTCACCGACGACGCCGGCGATTCCGAGGCGGACATCTCGATGGCGTTGCGGGTGCGCTGACGCGTCGTGGCGGCGGTACCAGGATCACGTGCGATGACTGCGCTCGAATCGCTCGCCAAGTCCAGGCCTCGAGGCGTGCGGAGCCTGTCGAGGTGGCTGGGGATCACGCTTGCGGGGGGCGCCGTGCTCGCTGGCGCGACGATCTTCTTCGCGCGTCGCGAACTGCGCGAGCGCGTGGAGCGCGAACGTGAGCTGATGGCGAACGATCGCGTGGCGCCGCTTACACGCGTCCCGCTCGACGGACCTGATCCTTCGGAGTGGCTGGAGCAGATTGGACTGGCAGCGCCGACGGAACGCGCTCGCGTGACTTCCGAGAGCTGTGAGATCGTCAAGCTGAGTTCGGCCTGGACATTCTTCGACTTTCTGGGGCACATCGCCCACTGGATCGACCGCCCCGAGGACGCGGGCGACCTGCGCGCATGTGGGCTCACGTTCTTTCGAGCGGACCTCGAGCTCTGTCGCACGCAGCTCGAGCTGGCTCGGCAAGTGACGGGCTACGGCTCCCGCAGCGCCGCGCCCCCGGAGCCGACGTTTGATGGGGCCACCGGCGAGGTCACCCCGCCCGTGACGCGCGGCTTCCTCGACTGCCAGCGCGTGCTGTGCGAATCGGCGTGGGTTTCCGCAGCGGACGGCGACGGAGAGCGCGCCTTCGCCGACCTGCGACTGGCGGCACGAGCCCTGCGGACCTTCGACACGAGCTCCTCGGAGTTCGCCGCGACCAGCGTTCTCGAGGGACGGATGACTTGGCTGCGCACCTTGAGCCTCGTGGCCCGGGAGCTGCCGGGCGAGCGGACGATGCTCGAACTCGACGCGATCGCCGACGAGTTCGAGCCGTGGCGCGACGTCGAGCGCTGCTGGCAGTCGAATCGAACCGCCGGGCTGCAGGAGATCCAGTCGCGGCGGAGAGAGCTCGAGGGCAGCTGGGAACCCGGGCCGTTGTGGCTGGGCACCGAGGCCTGGCTCGACCACGAGGAGACGCTCTTCCTCGAAAGCTTGAGGGACACTCTCGGACGCGCGCGTGCTCACGAACTTCGGCGTCCCCGGCCCGATCACAGCATTCGTCCTTGGGAGGAGCTCTCGTCCCGCCTGGCTCCCGATCCATTCAACCTGCACTACACGGCCGAGGACCTTGAGTCGCTGCTCCCCGTGGTTCGCGCGTTCGTCCTCGCGCGTCGAGATGGCGCCGAGGCGGCCATCGAGTGGGCTTCGAGTACCGCCGATCCGTGCGGAGGCCAGCCCCTGCGCACCCAGTTCGACGGTCGAACGCTGATGGTTTGGTCGCTCGGTCTCGGCTCGACCGATGAAGGTGGTCATCCCGAGCTGGATGCCGTGCTGAGCTTGCAGAAGCGCTGACGGGACCGTTCAGCGCGCGAACGGTGCGCGCAGCCAGCGGGAGGCCCAAGCGGCGGTCATGAGCGCGTGCACGGCGAACTTGCCGCCGAGTTCCGCCGCGTCGCCGTCGAAGAGCGGCGAGCCGAGGAGCAGCGAGACGAGTCCGGCGAGCGCGATCAGCGCCACGAGGCCGTGCAGGAAGAGCGCCAGCGGGCGGACCCAACGCTTGCGCAGCAGGGCTCCGACGTAGAGCGAGGCCATCAGGATCGCGGCGCCGACGAGCAGGCCACGCAGCGAGGAATCGTGCGAGGCCGGGGCGGTGTCGGGCAGGAGCTCGGGCTGGATCGCGAGCGTGGCCATGCCGCCCGCGCCGATCAGGTAGAGCGCGAGGAAGGCGTGCTGCGGTTTGCTGAGAGGTGAGCGGTCGGTCACGGCGGAGAAGATCGCGCGCGTGGGCGGGCGGCGCAAGCGAGGTCGTGGACGCGCCAAAAAAATCCGGGATGAGGTGCTACCGCCGAGGGGGTCTGAGCGTCGTGCTCTCCAGAGAAGGAGATTTCGACCGATGCAAGCACGCTGGATCCAGTTGCCGTTCGACCCCGTCCGCGGCACGTTCGACGACACGCCGCTCGTCCGCGCCCTCGAGGAACGCCCCGCTTCCGCGGTGCGCGAGTACTTCTTCCATTTCGAGGACCGGCCCCACCTGGGCTGCTTCGTCCAGTGGCGCCGCCCTGTGGGAGCAACGCGCTCCAGCCGTACGACCGAGGAGGAACTCGACGAGCTCCTCGAGCGACTCGATGCGGAAGAGCGCGAGCGGGCAGAGCACGGGCTGGCGGGCTTCGAGGCGCTCGAGATCCGGCGCCTGAGTCCCGCCGAACTCGCGCAGATCGAGCGTTCCGAACGCAAGCGCCTGCAGCGTGAGGGCAAGCGCGCTCCGGCGAACGGCAAGTCCCGGCGGAATGGCCACGAATCCAACGGCACCGCGGAGTCCGGCGACACGGACGAGCGCGATGGCCTCGCTCGCCATGGTGCAAATCCCGACGTCCCGGCGGACGATCTGCAGAGCGACACTCCCGTCGCCGAGGAAGAGCCGCTCGACGGTCCCGGCCAGCGCGCCGCGGAAGTCCTGCGCGCCTGGCGCAACACGCGCCGCCGCGAGCTCGACGTTCCGGCCTACCGCGTGCTCACCAACCGCCAGCTCGAGGCCGTCGCGCGCCGGCGACCGGACACGCTCGGCGCCCTCGCGGAGATTGGCGGCTTCGGCCCCGCGACGCTCGCGACCCACGGTGAGGCGATCCTCGCCTGCCTGAAGACCGCGGAGCTGCGCTCGCACGACCCCGAAGGTGCGCAGGACGGCCCTGACGAGCCCGAGGCGAACGCTTCAACGCAATCCCCGCAACCGACGGCCAAGGCTTCGACCGCTCCGGCGGAAGCCACGCCGCCCCTCGAACCTGCTGCGAGTTCCTGAGCTCGCCGCAGCGCGAGCGGAGGCCCCTCTTCGACGACTCGCATTCGTCGCCTGGGGGGCGCCCGGAAGTCGCGATCCCGAACTTCCCCGCGAGGTCCCGGTCGAACGGCCTCCGCTCGCACCTTGCCTTCCCGCGCTCGCCGCGGCGTTCGTTGACAACCTGGAGTGAGCCGTTGCGGCACGAAAGCTCGCAATCAGGCTGCGGACCCCGTCCCGCGCCCGGATTTCGCGCTCCTTCGATGGCCTCGGCGAAGGCGTGGCGCTCCTACAATCGCCCCGCATGCCGGAAGCCGCGCCGACCCGAAGCACCGACTGGTACGGCCGCAATCGACGCTGGTTGTGGATCGCCGTCGCCTTGGGCGTTTGGCTGCTGACCATGGCGGCCGCGTACGTGGTGTTCGCCGGTGTCGTTTCCCGCAACCTCGCGGAAGCGCGCGCGGATCTCGAGCAGTCGCTCGCACGGCTCCCGAAGCCCGCGTCGGTCGCAAAGGCTGGCGTCCCGAAGGACACAGCGCGTGCGCAGTCTTCGATGGACTGGATCGCGCGCATGGGCGGTGCGATCCCGGGCGCCATAGGGCACCAGACGATGCCGCCGCGTGTTCCCGGTGGCATCGCTCGCACGCTGACGCTGCCTTCCGAAGTGTTCCTCACCCAGACGCACTACGGAATCACCTCCGCGAGTTCGAGCGGACCGCAGAAGGCGGCGCCCGAGTGCTCGCAAGTCGATCCGGAGATCCTCGGGGACGAGATGCGGCTCGCCAATTGGCGGGCCGAGCTGGAGGACAAGCCCACGCAGCTGCGTGCGAATCGGGCGTGTTATGCGGTGGTCGCCGGCTGGCAGGACCTGACGGAGACGATTCCGTCCGAGACCTTCGACGCCGACCAGCTCGTCCACACTCCGTCGGCGCAGTGGTTCGAGATGCTCGAGCGCGAGGGGCTGCCGGCACCGATGCCGAGCTTGTGTGGTGCGGTGCTCGCCGCGCGTCGGCTAGCTGACAGCGCGGTCTACCACGCGGCGAAGGGCGAGACGCAGACGGCGCGCGAGCACTTGAGCAAGGCGCTCGCGGCTTGCGATGCACTCTGTGGGCTCGAGTGGATCACGGGGTTCGCCGCCTGGACGGAGGCGGAGATCCAGGTGCTCGAACGCGCCTGCCTGTGCATGGCCCTGCTCGAATCGACGGGGTTTCCTCCGGAGTTCGACGCGCACGTCGCGGCGCTGGAACCGCGCGAGCGTTACCTCGCCGCGATCCCCGGCGAGCTGCGGCTGGTCGAGCGGGATTTCGAGCGCGCCAAGAACGGCCTCTCGAGCCGTGTGCGCATGGACACCCGAGATGACTTCGGCGCGGGTCCAATGCTGTCGCTGCAGATGGACCAGGAGCTCGCCGACACTCTCCGGACCTGGCTCGCCGATCTGCCGCGCGCCGAGGTCGCTCCCTACTCCTCCGGCGGTCCGCTGCCGATGGTCCGGAGCGCGCTGAGTTCGAACCAGTTCGGCTTCAAGCTCACGCCACCCGGGCTCGGGTCGCAGCACCCTTGGGGCGAGCTCGCGGCGCTGAAGGAACTCGTGCAGCTGGCGCGGATCGCGACGCGCGACGGCGCCGCGGCGGCGCAGCAAGCCGCGGCGAGCATCCTCGATCCGTTCAGCGGAAAGCCACTCGCCTCGCGGCTCGAGCCCGATGGCACGCTCGTGCTCTGGTCGGTCGGAGAGGACCGCAAGGACGACAACGCGCAGCCGCGCCTGACCTGCGATCCCAAGGCCGACATCGTCGTTCGAGTCCCGACGAGATGAAGCGCCGCGGCCGGGCGAAGCCCCTGCGCTGGACGCAGTGGGACGACGAGCGGTTGCTCGACCTGCGCTTCTGCGACCTGGGGCTTGAGCTCGAACGCACCCCGCTCGCCGCGCGCATCGAGCGCTTCCACGGCGAGCTGCACGAACGTGGCCTGCGGCACTTCGAGCCGCACGCGTGGCTCTCGACGGAGTGGTTCTCGCCCGACGGCGTGCCGGGAGTCGCGATCCCCTTCTACCTCGCGCATCCACGGCTCGAGCGGCTCGAGCGCAGCATGCTCGGTTTCGTCGAGGGCGGCAGCGCGAAGAGCTTCGGGCGACTGCTGCGGCACGAAGCCGGCCACGCGGTGGACAACGCCTATCGGCTGCACACCACCCGGCGCTGGCGCGAGGTGTTCGGACTGTGGAGCGCTCCCTACGAGCCCCACTACCGGCCCGAGCCCTACAGCCGCAGCTTCGTGCAGCACTTGCCGCATTGGTACGCGCAGAGCCATCCGGCCGAGGACTTCGCCGAGACGTTCGCGGTGTGGCTGGGGCCCCCGAACGTCTGGCGCTGGCGCTACCGCGGCTGGCCCGCCCTGCTCAAGCTCGAGTACATGGAAGAGCTCGCCGGGCGCATCGGCGGCCGGCGGCCTCCCGTGCGGCTGCGCGAGCGGACGGAACCGCTCGAAGGCAACGAAACGACGCTGCGTGAGCACTACGAGACCAAGCGCGAGCGGTACCGCGCGCGGATGCCCTACGCCTTCGACCGTGGCCTCAAGCGGCTCTTCGCGCGGGCCGTACCGGGCGACCGGCGGCGCTCGGCGGCGGCCTTCCTGCGTGCGCAGCGGCCCGAGCTCGTCGCGGCGCTCTCGCGCTGGAGCGAAGCGCCGGCCTACACCGTCGAGCAGGTGCTGCAGGACATGACGCAGCGCGCGAGGGAGCTGCACCTGGTCGTTGACTCCCGCCCCGTCGCGGCCAGACTGGATGCAGCCCTGCTGCTCGCGGTCCACACGATGCGCATCCTCCACACCGGGTACCACCGACTCGCACGATGAGAAAGTTGCGCGTGCTGGTGCTGATGCACGAGGACCTCGTGCCGCCCGAGGACCGCTCGCCGCGCTCCGGGCCGACGATCGTTCCCTGGCGCACCGAGCACGACATCCTCGCGGCGCTCGAGGAACTCGGCCACGAGGCGCGCCCCGTCGGCGTGCACGACGACCTGCAGGTGCTGCGCACGGCCTTCGACGCGTTCAACCCGCACGTGACCTTCAACGTGCTCGAGGAATTCCACGGCGTGGCGCTCTACGGCCAAGCCGTCATCAGCTTCATCGAGCTGATGCGGCGCGCGTACACGGGCTGCAACCCGCGGGGCCTGATGCTCGCGCACGACAAGGTGCTGACGAAGAAGATCCTCTCGTGGCACCGCATCCGCACGCCGCGCGGCACGACGTTTCCCTACGGCGCGGCAGTTCGCTGCCCGCGCAACGCGCGCTTTCCGCTGCTCGTGAAGTCGGCGGTCGAGGACGCTTCGCTCGGCATCTCGCAGGCCTCCATCGTGCACTCGGCCGACAAGCTGCTCGAGCGCGTGCGCTACATGCACGAGACCTACGAGACCGACGTGCTCGCCGAGGAGTACATCGAGGGCCGCGAGCTCTACGTCGGGCTGATCGGCAATGCGCGCGTCGAGCACTTCCCGATCTGGGAGATGACCTTCAACGACTGGCCCGAGGACCAGCCGCGCATCGCCACCGAACGCGTGAAATGGAGCGCCGCCTACCAGCGCAAGCGCGGCATCCGCACCGGCCCGGCCGAGAACCTCTCGCCCGAGGTCGAGCGCGACGTCGTGCGCACGTGCACCGCCGTCTACCGCGCGCTCTCGCTTTCCGGCTACGCCCGCATCGACCTGCGCCTCGACGCCGAGGGCAAGGTGTGGGTCATCGAGGCCAACGCCAACCCGGACCTCGCGCGTGACGAGGACTTCGCCGACTCCGCAAAGGCCGGTGGTGTCCCCTACCCGATGCTCGTGCAGAAGATCCTCAACCTCGGCCTGGCCTGGCGCCCCGCTTGGAAACAGCTCGAGCTCGCGCTCGAAAACTGAGCGAAGACTCGTCCGAGCGTGCGGAGAGTGGAGCGAAGTGGAGAAGGCGTGGTGCCCTAGTGTCCGCCCTCCGCTGACTCTCTCTTCTCCCTGTGCAGTCTGCTTCGCTTCGCGAGGAGGCGTCAGCGACGCCAGCTCCACCAGTCACGCTCCGGCACCGGCGCGCGGACCACGACCCGCGTCTTGAGCGTCGGGTGGTCCACTTCGAGAAGCGCCGCATGCAGACCGACACTCTGATCGGGAAGCGGAACCGCCGCGCCGTACTTCAGGTCCCCGAGCAAGGGACAGCCAAGCGAGGCCGCCGCGACGCGGAGCTGGTGCGGACGGCCTGTGGAAGGCTCGAGGTCCAGATGAAAGAAGCGCGCGTCGTTCCCTGCAAGCCTCCAGCGCGTGACCGAACGTTGGGAGCCGTTGCGCTCGGTCGACGAAGCACTGACGACGTTGCGCGCCTCGTCCTTGGTGAGCCACTGGACGAGCTCGCCCTCGGAGGCGCGCGGCGCGGTGGCGCTGACGCCGAAGTAGAGCTTGCGGACGGAGTGCGAGCGAAACTGCTCGGAAAGCCGCGAGGCGGCCTTGCTCGTGCGCCCGAAGAGCACGACGCCGGAAACGGGCCGGTCGAGGCGGTGCACGACGCCGAGGAACACTTCGCCGGGCTTGGCGTACTCGCGACGGATCCACTCGCGCGCCTGGTCGTAGAGGCTCTCGTCGCCGCTCGAGTCGGGCACGACCGGAAGGCCGGCGGGCTTGGCGACGGCGAGCAAGTGGTTGTCGACGAGCAGCACCTCGAGCGTCACGGCGCCTCGAGCTCTTCCACGGCCGGCGGCTCGAAACCGCGCGACCAGCGGGCGCAGAAGCCGCAGGGCAGGAAGCGGCGGGAGAGGCCGGGGCGCTCGCGTTCGGGCAGGGCGAGCTCGCCGGAGTCGATCTGGCCGGGGCCGAGCGCCGCGAGCAGGTTGTGGAACGAGAGCGGCGAGAAACCGATGGCGTAGGTCGAGAGCACGAGGAACGCGCGTTCAGCGGCGAGTTCGCGCAGGGCCTCGACGAGCGGCGCCGTGTGGTCCTCGAACTGCCACGTTTCGCCCTTGGGGCCACGCCCGAAGTGCGGCGGGTCGACGAGGATCGCGTGGTAACGCGAGCCGCGGCGCACCTCGCGGCGCGCGAAGGCCAGCGCATCGTCGAGCAGCACTCGCAGCGCATTGTCCGCGAGCCCCGACGCCGCCGCGTTCTCCTTGAGCCAGGCGAGCGACGTCTTGGACGCGTCGACGTGCGTGACGTCGTAGCCCGCCTGCACGGCGACGATGCTCGCGATGCCGGTGTAGCCGAACAGGTTGAGCAGTCGCGGTCGCTCACCGGGGCCGACGATCCGCTCGCGCGCGTCCGCGACGTACTGCCAGTTCGCGGCCTGCTCGGGGAACAGGCCCACGTGCTTGAACGGCGTCGGCCGCACGATGCAGCTCGCGTCGCGCCAGCGGATCGTCCACTCGGGCTCGGCACGCGCGAGCTCCGGCCGCGCGCGCGGGCCCGCGACCCAGCGCCCGCGCTTGCCGCCGGAGTCCGGATCGCGCTCGAAGGCGAGGTCGGCGCGCGCCCACTCGCGCTCGTCGGCGCGCCGCGGCCACAGCGCCTGCGGGTCGGGACGGCGCAACGTGACGGCGCCAAAGCGCTCGAGCTTCTCCGCCGCGCCGGAATCGACGAGCTCGTAGTCGGGGAACGGCGGCGGGGCGAAGAGACGCGGCTTCAAGGGCGCTGATCTTCGCGGTCGCCCCTCCCCATTGTCCACGCCCCGCGGACGCTCTACCGTGGACGGATGCGCCTTCGCGTAGGCACGGTCCCCTACCTCGTCGCTCGCCCGATCAACCTCGGCCTCGAATCCGAGCCGGGTCTCGAGGTCGCGCGCGAGGTGCCGTCGCGGCTGGTCGAGCGCCTGCGCGCGGGCACGATCGACGTCGCGCTGGTGAGCTCGATCGAGCTCTTCCGCGCGCCCGGCTACGGCTACATCGTCGGTCCGGCGATCGCGGGGCGCGGCTACGTCGCCAGCGTGCAGGTGTTCCTGCGCCGCAAGCTGGGCGAGCTGCGTTCGGTCGTGCTCGACCCCGCGAGCCGCACCTCTCAGGCCCTCACGCAGATCGTGCTCGCCCGCCGCGAGCTTGGGCTACGCTTCCGCGAGGCCCCCACCGGCCGCGACCCGCGCGCGGAGGCGGAGAGCGGCGACGACGGCGGCTGGCTGCGCATCGGCGACCGCTCGCTGGTGGAGGCGCTCTCGCCCGGCGCGCCGCCGACGCTCAATCCGAGCGAGCTGTGGGCCAAGGACACGGGCCTGCCGTTCGTGTTCGCGCTGTGGATCGTGCGCCCCGGCGTCGACCTGTCGGCGGAGCAGCTCGCCTGCTTCGAGCGCGCGCGCGAGCGTGGCCGGGCCTCGCTCGAGGCGCTCGCCCGCGAGGCCGCCCGCGACTGGGCGCTGCCGCTCGAGCCCTGCCTCGAGTACCTCGCCAAGGAGTGCCTCTACGATCCCGGCGAGCAGCTCGAGCCCGCCCTGCTGCGTTTCCGCGACGAATCCGCCCGCCTCGGCCTGTGCGCGGCCGACCTCACGCCCCGCGCGATCCGCGCCGGAGAACCCCGATGCCGAAGCTGATCGAAGGCCGCCGCTGCCCGCACTGCGACGTGGCGCTGCCGACGCCGCCGCCCCGGATGTGCCCGGGCTGCGGCGGGTCGCTGCAGCAGCGTTACCTGAGGGTCGGGTGCCTCTCGAGCGCACCCAAGCTGGTGCTCGCGGCCGCCGGAGCCTGGTGGCTGCTCCAGCGGCTCGCGGAAACCTTCACGGCTTGATGCTCTCGAGCCACTTGTCGTAGGTCTCGCCCGCGGCGCCCTTGAGCTGCACCTTGGCGGCCTCCGAGCGCTCCTTCTCGCCCAGGCGCATGTAGATGCCCGGCGAGAGCAGGCGCAGCACGCCCTTGGCGTCGCGGTCCTTGTCGACGAGCTCGAGCAGCTCGCCCTTCGACTTGGCGACGGCCGTCGAGCCGTAGCGCACCGCGAACATCATCCCGCAGGCCGCCAGCGCCTGCGCGGCGCCGCAGTCGGGGTTCTTGCGCGCGTCCTCGATGCAGCCCGAGAGCAGCTCGGCCTCGTTGGCGAGGATCTCGCGCGAGCCCAGCCCGATCGCCGGCACCGCCATCGCGAGCAGGTTCGAGATGCCGGTCAGGTGCAGCACCTGGCCGTCGACCGAAGGCCGCGACACCGTCTGAGGCCCGGAGTGCGGCTTGCCCCCGAGCAGCTTGCCGACGAAACCCGTCTTCGGCACGGTGCGCGCGATGCCCTTCGTCTCGAGCCAGTCGAGCAGCTCGTCCTCGAGCCGCAGCGCGTGCTCCTCGAGCTTGCGCAGCCCGATCGCGCGGATGCGGTGCACTTCCTTCGAGTCCTTGCCGTCGAAGATCACGAGCTCGACGCGGAAGCCGCCGTCGTCGCGCGCGAGCAGGCCCTGCACGATGTAGTCGGGCTTGGCTTCCGGCGGGCGGCCCTTGTGGAGCGCCTCGATCGGCCACAGCTGGCCCATCACGACGAACATCCCGCCGGGGAGGATCGGCACGACCATGTCCGAACGCGCGGCCGTGCGCAGGTAGACCGACTCCGACAGGTACAGCGGCAGTGCGCGCGCCATGCGGGCGATGTCGTCGTCGACGCGCGTCTGCTGGCCCTTGGGCTGCGACGCGAGCCCTTCGTCGGAGAAGCCGGCGAACGTGACGAGCGGCGCCTTGGGGTCCTTCTCGGGCGCGAGCCACGGCGCGCCGAGCCCCTGCATCCACAGCGGGCCCTGCACGACGAAGAGGCGCAGCTCGAGCTGCTGCTGGCCGGCCGGCTGGCCGGGGGCGGCGGGTTGCGCCGCGGCGGGAGCGCCGGCGGGCGGCTTGATGCCGAGGCGCTGGCCGAACTGCGCGAGCGCGTTGGCGAGCGGCGGCAGGTTGAGCGCCGAGAGGCGCGCGTGCACCTGGCGCGCCTCATCGGCGCGGCCGAGCTGCGCGTAGGCCTGCATCAGGTTGAAGCCGGTCTCCGGACGGTGGCGGCGCTCGTCGAAGCGCGGCCCGACGAGCTCGATCAGCTCGTTGAGCTTGCCGGCCTTGCCGAGGTCCGCGCTCGCGCCCATCAGCGCGCCCGGATCGCGCGCCACGAGGTCCATCACGCCGCGCAGCAGCTCGATGCCCCGATCGGCGTCCTGCGAGCGCAGCTTCTGCTGTGCGAGCC
Organism: Planctomycetota bacterium; assembly: GCA_026692705.1. Lineage (GTDB taxonomy): Bacteria > Planctomycetota > UBA1135 > UBA1135 > F1-120-MAGs118. The sequence continues at coordinate 34,692 of JAPLOE010000150.1, read as the reverse complement.
ACAGCGTCGCGCGCCAGTTGCCCGGGCCCTTGGAGAGGTCCTCGAGGAATTCGACCACGGCCTCCTCGCCACCGGCCTCCTGCATCAGCTGGCAGGACCAGCCGAGCGCGTTCTCCTGGTTCGCGTCGAGCTCGAGCGCGCGCGAGAGCAGCGTCTGCGCGCCGTCGACGTCGCCGCGCGCCTGGCGCATGCGCGCGAGGTTGACGACCGCGATGGAGCTTTCGCCGTTCTTCTCGAGGCTCGCGCGCAGGGTCGCCTCGGCCGCGTCGTGCTGGCCGGTCTGGAACTGCGTCGCCGACAAGAGCACCTTGCCGCGCTCGGCACCGCCGTCGAGCTCGTCGAGCCGCTCGGCCGCCTTGAGGACGCCGTCGTGCAGCCCGTTCTCCAGCGCGAACACGATCTGCTGGTAGAGCTGGTCCGCATTGCCCCAGGCCGCCTCGAGGAGCTTGGGCAGCACCTTGTCGAGGAACTCCTGCCTCGGGAGCTCGCGCGGCTGTCCCTGCTGGTCGAAGACGGTGATCGTGTCCTTGGCTGCCATCGAAACGTTCCTGTGGGGAAGGGAATGAAGGGCGGAGATTCTCGCCCATCGAGGCCAGCGCGAAAAGGGGCCACTGGCACCCCCAGGTTGATTCGAGCGCGCGTTTCGCTAGAAACGGGCGGTCCAGCATTCCCTGAGCGAGGCGCAACGTGACGACGGAGAAGGGTGGAGCGACTTTGTTCGACGAAGAGCAGGCCGACGGCGCGAAGGCCGAGGGCCCCAAGGGTGCCGCCGCGCCCGCCGCGAAGGCCGAGAAGCCGGCCAAGGCCGAAAAGTCCGGCGACGAGGAGGCCCCGCGCCGCAAGACCGCGCAGGAACTCGCGGAGCGCCAGCGCGAGATCTCCGTCTCCGAGTTCTTCACCAAGAACCGCCACCTGCTGGGCTTCGACTCCCCGCTCAAGGCGCTGCTCACGGCCGTCAAGGAGGCCGTCGACAACTCGCTCGACGCCTGCGAGGAGGCCGGCATCCTGCCCGAGGTCGTGGTCGAGATCACGCCGACCGGCGAGGACCGCTTCCGAGTCTCGGTCGAGGACAACGGCCCCGGCATCGTGAAGGAGCAGATCCCGAAGGTCTTCGGCAAGCTGCTCTACGGCTCCAAGTTCCACAAGCTCAGCCAGACCCGCGGCCAGCAGGGCATCGGCATCTCGGCGGCGGTCATGTACGGCCAACTGACGACGGGCAAGTCCTCGCGCATCGTCTCGCGCACCGGCAAGCGCGCCCCGGCCTACGAGGTGCAGCTCTCGATCGACACGGCGCGCAACAAGGCCGACCTGCACGACGAGAAGACGCTGACCGACTGGACGCGCGAGCACGGCACGCGCGTCGAGATCGAGATGGAGGCACGCTACCAGAAGGGCCTGCGCTCGGTCGACATGTACCTGAAGCAGACCGCGATCGCCAACCCGCACGTGCAGCTCACATACGTCGATCCGGGTGGCGAGCGCGTCGTCTACGAACGCGGCACGAAGGAGCTCCCGCCCGAGGCGGTCGAGATCAAGCCGCACCCGCACGGCGTCGAGCTCGGCGTCCTGATCCTGATGCTCAAGGAGACGAGCGCGCGCACGCTCTCGGGCTTCCTGCAGGAGGAGTTCGTCCGCGTCGGCCCGAAGGTCGCCGAGGAGATCTGCGACACGGCCAAGGTCTCGGAGAAGGCCTACCCGTCGCGCATCGCGCGCGAGGAAGCCGCCGCGCTCCACGCCTCGATCCAGAAGACGAAGATCTCCGCGCCGCCGACGAACTGCATCTCGCCGATCGGCGAGGAGCTCGTTCTGCAGGGCCTGAAGAAGGAGATCGAGGCCGACTTCTACGCCGCCGTCTCGCGCCCGCCGTCGGTCTACCGCGGCAACCCGTTCGTGATCGAGGTCGGCATCGCCTACGGCAAGCCCGGTGGCGTCGGCCTCGAGCTCACCGACGAAGGCCGCATCCAGAAGCGCAAGTCCATCACGGTGAGCGAGGAGCTCGTCGGCGCCGCGGACGAGCCGATCCGCGTGCTGCGCTTCGCCAACCGCGTGCCGCTCCTGCACCAGCAGTCGGCCTGCGCCGTCACCAAGGCCGTGATCCAGACCAACTGGCGCTCCTACGGCCTGCAGCAGCCCAAGGGCGCGCTGCCGATCGGCCCCGCCGCGGTGCTCGTGCACATCGCGAGCGTCTGGGTGCCCTTCACCTCGGAATCCAAGGAAGCGCTCGCCGCCTACGAGGAGATCCTGAAGGAGATCAAGCTCGGCCTGCAGGAATGCGGCCGCAAGATGGGCACCTACATCAAGAAGGGCCAGCGCCTGCGCTCGGAGTTCGACAAGCGCTCCTACATCGAGAAGTACATCCCGCACATCGGCATCGCCCTGCAGGAGATCCTCGACCTCTCCGACAAGGAACGCGACGGCACCGTCGGCACCCTCGACGACTGCCTGCAGAAGTCGCGCAAGTTCTAGAGCCCTTGGCCAACCCCGATCCGCGAATCCTGCGCGAGCTCGAACGCACCCGCTGGCGCTACGCCGAGGGCGACCTTGCGGCCTTGCGCGAGCTGCGCCAGCGCATCGACGCCATCGGCGGCGCGCCCGAGAAGTTCCTGACCTACACCGAGCTAGTCGACGGCATCGAGTTCCGGCTCGCCAACGTCAACGGCGGAACACCGCATCGCATCGGCGCCTGGGACGAGCTCGACCGCGCGCTCATCGGCGACTTCCTCGGCCGGCTGGTCGTCGACAGCTACCGCGACGGCGGCTTCTTCGTCAGCGCACTCGTCGTCAGCCGCGAGGAGCGGACTCCCGGCAAGGGCTTCTACGACCTCGCGCGACAGGTGAGCGCACTCAAGAGCAAGGACAAGTACGTCGAGCTCGAGTTCTGGATGAAGCACGTGAACGCCGCGCGCGAGTGGTATTCCTCGCGCATCCGCTGACCCTCGACGACGAGCGCCGCGTCAGCGCTGTCGACGCGCTACTTCTTGGGTGGCGCGCGCCTGGCGCGCGGCTTCGCGAGCTTGGGGGCACGCTTCGCGGCGGGAGGCGTCGGCGCGCGGGAGTCGAGCTGCGCGAGCAGTTTCTTCGGCGCGATGAGGCGGTAGCTCTCCTCGATCCAGGTTTCGAGCTCGGCGACGGTCGGGGATTCGTCGAGGTCGAAGCGCAGCGTGAGCCAGCCGCTCTTGCCCAGGCCGTAACCCGTCGGCGACGCGAACGGGCGCTTCGCGACCGCCGCGTGCGAGTCGTCGAGCTTGATGGCGATGCCCGGCGGCCCGTGCGTTTCCTTGCCTCCGCCGCGCGCGAGGTTGAACACGAACACCTTCGTGCCAACCTTGGCGACGGTCTCGCCCCAGGGATGGTCTTCCCAGGCACCGGGCAGCGTCTGCACGAAGGCGCGCAGGCGACGTTCAAGACTGACGAGATCGCGGATCATCGGGGCCTCCCAGCCCCCGTGATGGGAACGGCTCGCACCGTCCGGCACAAGCGCCTAGTTTCCGATCACGAACGTGAGCGCGTCGGTGAGTCCAGTGGTGCTGACGGTGGCAGGGTCGCGCGACCAGTACTGGGCGAAGATCGCCTGCCCCGCGACGGCGAGCGGATCCGCACCGGACTGGACCCAGGCGTTGAAGTCGAACGAGTACGAACCCGAGCAGTCGTTGGCGGGAGCGGCCGTGCCACCCGAGCCCTGGAGCGGAGTGCGACGGGACGGCGGCTGCACACACAGCGTGCCCCCCTGGAACGGCGCTGCGGTCGCCGCGTACCCGTAGAACAGCAGCCCCTGCTTCTGGTTGAGCACGCTCGTCGCGCGGATGTCGAACGGGTTCGCGCTCGAGACGCTCGGAGACCCGCTCGACGAGATCGCGGGGGTGCAGCCCTGGCTGTTCACCTTGGCGGTGCAGTAGCTCGAGGGCGCCGCCGGCCGACCGTCGTACACCGCGTAGAGCCCGCTCGCCCCCGTCGACACGAGGATCTGCGCGTTGGCGTTGGGCACGCTGCCGGGCAGGATCGAGTTGCCGTTGTTCTCGAAGAGCGCGCCGACCCCGGCGAAGATCGGGTGCGTCGAGCTGATCGGTCGCAGGCCGGCGATGTTGTTGAAGACGCTCCCGTACGCGAGCCCGAAGTTCGCAAGGAAGGGATTGAAGGCGTTCGCGGCAAGGGCGTCGCTGACGTTTCCGGCGCAGACGTAGACGCAGCCGCCAGCCTGCACGTACTGGGTCAGCACCGCCGCGTTGATTCCGGTGAAGTAGTTGCCGATGAACACGGCGTCGTACTGCTGGAGCGTCGAAAGCTGGAAGGTGCCGAACGTCGAGATGGTCCACGTGTGACCGGCAGCCGTCATCGTCTGGCTCAACGCGCTTCCGATGAGACCGAAGTCATCCGACCAGACGCGGAAATGTCCCGGCTGACCGCCGGTGAACCAGCCCGCCACGTTGCGGGCGAATTGCGCCGCGTCGGGGCCCTGCTGAAAGCCGTTGTTCGACAGGGTCCATTCGTCGTGGGCGACGACGATGCGCCCTTGGGCGAAGGAGAGCGCGGACAGGGTGAGGGCGGAGGCGGCGGCGAGCAGGTGGCGGAGGGGGTGCATGGGTCGTTCCGGTTGGGGGGCCTGTCTCCAACATCCGCGGTCCGGAGCGGGCGTTACGGCGGATTTCAGGAACCCCATGGACAGCTACTACATCTGTAGTAGGATCCCGCCCATGAGCCGCGAGACGCCGCAGCCCAGTGATGCCGAGTGGAAGGTGCTCCACGCGCTGTGGGAGCGCCGCAAGGCCTCCGCGCGCGAGCTGCTCGACGACCTGAGCGCCGAGGGTTGGGCCTACACGACGCTCAAGACCATGCTGACGCGCATGGAGCAGAAGGGGCTCGTGCGCGAGACCCGGCGCGGCAACGTCGCGCTCTACCAGCCGGCGATCGAACGGCGCAACGCGCAGCGGGATGCGCTCGCGACGCTGGTCGAGCGGGTCTTCCAGGGCGCCTCGGGGCCGCTGATCGCGCATCTGGTCGGCGACAAGCAGCTCTCGAGCGCCGAACGCAAGGCGCTGGAGGCCAATCTGAATGAGCTCGAGTCGGAGGACGGCGAGTGACGACGCTGGCCGGCCTCGCGACGAACGCCCTCTTGGCGGGAGCGCTGCTCGCCGGCGCCTGGCTCGTCGACCGCGCCGTGCGCCGTCGCGTCGCGCCGCAGGTGCTGACGCTCGTGTGGTTCGTGGCGTTGCTGCGGCTGGTGTTGCCGAACGAACTCGCGTCGCCCGCGAGCGTGACCGCGGGCCTCGGCGCGAGCTCGCGCGCAGCGGCGCGCACGCTCGGCGACGCGCCGGAATGGCTCTTCGGAGCGTGGCTCGTCGGGGCGGTGGCGTTGCTCACGCTGCGAATCGTGCAACGTTTCCGCCTGCATTCGAGCTTGGGAGCGCCTGTGCAACTCGCGCCCGATTGGTCCGACGCGCTCGCCAACGCAGCGAAGCTCGCCGGACTGCGCCGCCTGCCCAGCGTGCACGCCGTCGAGCTCACCAGCCCCGCCGTCACCGGCCTGTGGCGTCCGAAACTGCTGCTTCCCGCAAGTGCGCTCGAGCGCGCACCGAACCGCGACGACACGCACGCGCTGCTGCACGAGCTCACCCACCTGCGCCGCCGCGACCTGCTGCTCGACGAGGCCGTGGCGCTGCTGCGCTGCGTGTTCTGGTTTCAGCCGCTCGTCTGGCTCGCCGCCGTACGCCTTCACGAGTTGAGCGAGCTCGCCTGCGACGCCGATGTGGCCACTCGACTGGGCCGCACGAGCGCCTACCGCGCAACGCTCGTCCGTGCGGCCTTGTCCCCTGCTCCCACCGCCGCCCTGCCGGCCCGCGCCTTCCTCTCGAGCCGCCCGCTGCTCCTGCGCCGGCTCGACGCGCTCGAACGCCCGGCGCCGTCGCCGCTCGCTCGCCGCGTCGCCCTCGCGCTGGCGCTCGCCTGCGCCGCCGTCGCGCTCCCGATGGCGACTCCCCGCGGCCTCGACCGGGAACACGCGCTCGCCACGCTCGCCGACGCTCGCGAGGGCGCCCCGCTGAGCTGCTTCCACCTCCAGGCGGCGGCCCTCGTGCTCTCCGCCGACCCCCTACCCCACGAAGGAACCCCATGAAGACTCCCGCTCTGCTCGCCACGCTCGCCCTCGCCGCCGTCGCCACCGGAGCCGCGCTCACCCAGAACGGCAAGCGCTTCACCCACCCCGTCTCGAAGGATCCCGACGGCGGCATGGCGCGCTGGATGGCGACGATGAAACCCGGTCCGGCGCACGAGCGCCTGAAGGAGTTCCTCGGTTCCTGGGAGCTGACGATGCGCATGTGGATGGCGCCCGGCCAGCCGCCGATGGAGTCCAAGGGCACGTCCGAGGTGACGTGGTTCGCCGAAGGCAAGTGGCTGCAGGAGAACAGGTCGATCCCGATGATGGGGATCCCGACCAAGGGGCAGGCGATGCTCGGCTACGACAACTTCAAGGAGCGCTACGTCTCGACCCGCATCGACAGCCTTCAGACCTCGATCGCCAGCGCCTCCGGGCACTTCGACCAGTCCGGCGACAACCTGATCCTGTGGGGCACGATCGACGAGCCGATGACGCCCGAGCAGGACAAGCAGGTGCGCTACATCTACCGCGGCTTCGGGCAGGACAAGTTCACGCTCGAGGTGCACGACATGATGATCGGCGAGTCGAACACCAAGGTGCTCGAGTTCGAGTACGCCCGCAAGAAGTGAGCGCCGCGGCGCGGATCGCCGGAAGGCCCGAAATCCCGCGTGGATTCGGGCCTTCGCGCTTGGTAGAAGCGGGTCATGGCCGACGAGAAGAAGCCCAAGAAGCCGACCGCGCGCGCGCCGCGCGAGCTCGATGAGCTCGACAAGAAGACCCTCAAGCTGATCCTCGACACCGCCGAGCGCGTGCGGAACTCGATCGACAAGCGCGTGCTGCCCGAGCTGCGCTTCCCCGAGCGCAGCCTGGGCAACGTCAAGTACGACACCAAGATCGGCTACTTCGAGCTCGGCAAGAACCGCAAGGCGCGCGCGCTGACGGTCAACACCGTCAAGACCTTCGCGCAGACGCTGCGGCTGATGGCGATCAGCAAGGAGATGGTCGAGAACAACGACTTCGCCACCAAGCGTGAGGCCTATTACGTCTCGAAGAACTGGGGCGAGGCCAAGTTCAACGACCAGCCCGAGTCCGACACGGTGCTCGACGACATCGAGGCGCTCGCGTCGCTCGACGGGCTCGCGCGCGAGCAGCTGCGCTACTACCCCGAAGAGCACGGCGGCTCGGTCGCGGGCACGCTGACCGTCATCGACATCGACAGCGAGACCGGCCGGCCGATCGAGATCGACTGCACGAACTTCGGCTCGGGCTCCTACTCGATCCCCCACTCGGTCGAGCACCTCAAGTTCGAGACCAAGGCGAAGTTCATCCTCGCGATCGAGACGGGCGGCATGTTCCAGCGCCTGAACAACCACAAGTTCTGGAAGACCGAGAACTGCATCCTGGTCGAGACCGCCGGCGTCCCGACGCGCGCCACGCGCCGCTTCGTTCGCCGCCTCGCCGACGACAAGAAGATCCCCGTCTACGCCTTCGTCGACTGCGACCCCTACGGCATCGCCAACATCTACCGCACGCTGAAGGTGGGCTCGGGCAACGCCGCGCACATCAACCGCTTCTTCTGCGTGCCGCAGGCGCAGTTCCTCGGCGTCACGCCGCAGGACATCATCGACTTCAAGCTGCAGGACGCGACTCACAAGCTGCAGGAGGTCGACATCAATCGCGCCAAGGACGCGCTCAAGAACGACCCGTTCTTCATGGCCCACAAGCCGTGGATCAAGGCCATCGAGTCGCTGCTCAAGATGGGCGTGCGCGCCGAGCAGCAGGCCCTCGCCAAGTGGGGCCTCAACTTCGTGATCGAGGAGTATCTCCCGCGCAAGCTGGAGAACCGCAAGGCGTTCCTGCCCTGAACGGGTCGGCGCGGAGGTCAGCGGCCGACCGTCACTCTGTCCAGTGCTCGCCGGGGATGTAGCTGCCGAAGTACCACGCATGGCCGGCGGGATCGCGGGCCATGTAGCCGCGGCCGCCGTAGGGCTCGTCCTGGGGCTCGCGCAGGATCTCGGCGCCGGCGGCACGGGCGCGAGCGCAGTGGGCGTCGATCTCGGCTCCGGCGAGGTAGAGGCTCAGGCCCCCGCTCGTGCCACCGAGCGACTTCGGGCCGCGGCCGCCGAACTCGGGGTGCGCGTCGGCAACCATCACGACGGCGCGGCCGAACGTGAGCTCGGAGTGGCGCACAGTGCCGTTATCGCCGGGAACGACGAGGCGGCGCCGGAAGCCGAAGGCGCGCACGAGGAACTCGATCGCCGCCGTGGCGTCGTCGCAATAGACGGAGGGGAAGACCGAACCGACGTCGTCGAGGGTGTTCTTCATCGCTGGGCTGGCGGCAGGGAGCTCGAGGGGTAGGGAGCGTCGGGGGCGCGGCCTATGCTAGCCCCACCGATGGACGAGCGAACTCCGCGGACCACGTCGACTTCTGCGGTGCCCGATTCCGGATCCGGGACGGGCTCGCAGCAGCTCGTGCGCCTCGCCACGACGAACGCGACGACGGAGCTCGCCACGAATGGAATCTCGCGCCGCCGCAAGATCCTCGCCTTCGCGATCGCCGCGCTGTCCGACGTGATCTCGATCCCGGCCGAGCTCGCGCCGCCGATCCAGTGGACCGTCGACGGGCTGACGGCGTTCGCGCTGTTCGCGGTGATGGGCTGGCGCTGGGCGCTGCTGCCGGTGCTCGTCGTCGAGGCCGTGCCGGTGCTCGGCATGTTCCCGACGTGGACGCTCGCGGTCAGCGCGCTGATCGCCACGACGCCGACCTCCAAGCCGAATGCGAGCCCGTCGACGCGCGCCTGAGTCGCGGGAAACGCCGGGGATTCACGGGGAAAACGCCCCGCTCGCCAAACGACAACCCCACGATGGACCGCGCGTGCGCTCCACCGTGGGGTCGAACGAATCGAGCCGCAGGCCGCGCGGCGGAACGGATCCGCTCGCTGGCCGAAGCGACCGAGGACTCGAATCAGACCATCGACTTGAGGTTCTTCATGGCGCGAACCTTGACGACGTTGCGCGCCGGCTTCGCCTTGAACATCGTTTCCTGGCCGGTGAAGGGGTTGATGCCCTTGCGCGCCTTGGTCGCCGGCTTGCGGACGACGGTGACCTTCATGAGGCCGGGGACCTGCGTGACGCCGGGGCCCTTCTTGCCCAGGTCGGCGGCGATCAGTTCCGAGAAGGCGTTGAACACGCTGACGACCTGCTTGCGCGACAGGAGCGAAGCTCCGGCGATCGCGTTGTAGATCTCGCCCTTCGTGCGGACCTTGCTGGCGGGGGTGATCTTGGCCGGCTTAGCGGCGGGAGTCTTGGCAGCCATCGAATTCTCCTACGTTTCCAGGGGTTTTTGCGGCGTGAGAACCGCGATGGCCTTGCTTGTAGAGAAAGCGCACCCCCACTTCCAGAGGTTGCTCTCCAGAAAAATGCGAAAAACCCGATGTTTTTCGCGCTCACGACCGGAGTGCGCTCCGGCCAGGTCGAAAAAACCCGAGGAAACCGGCCCTGGGGAAGCCCGCGCGAGGCTCAGCGACGCTCGCGGATGCGCTGGACGAGGTCCTTGGCGAGCTCGTTGGGCACCGGGATCGACAGCACGTACTGCGTGATCCGCCAGCGCTCGCCGTCCAGCCGCAACACGCCGGAACCCCGCACTTTTCCGTAGCTTTCGTTGTCGAGGCGCTCGTCGAACCAGGCCGTGCGCAGGTCGGGAGCGAGGTAGACGTGGCGCTCGGAGGCGGTGTAGGTCCAGCCCTTGCCCTTGGAGAAGTACGGTTCGCAGAAGGCGCGGAACTGCGGCACGGTCCAGCGCTCGCTCGCGTCGGTGCCGATGAAGATCGCGTCCGGCGCGAGGCAGGCGAAGTACTCCTTCCCGTCGGCTTTCGCCGCGGCGCCGTGGAAACGCTCGAGCACGGCCCGGATGGCGGTTTCGGCCGCGGAACGGCGCTCTTCGGCCGCCAGGAACGCACCCAGCCGCCGCCCGAGGTAGCCCTCGTTGCAGGCGATCGAGGCGTGCTCGCAGGTCGAGGCGAAGTCGAGCTGCGTCTCGGCGCCCTGCTCCAGACGTTGTTCGAGCAGCGCGAGGCAGCCCGCGTTGTCGTCCTGCCGACCTCGCACGATGGAAAGGGGAGCGGCGGTCGCCTCAGAGAAGCTGTCGAGTTCGCTGGGCGAGAGGACCGGCGGCGCAAGCAGCAATGCTCCGGCGAACATGTCGGGTTCCCACGCCAGACATGCCAGCGCTCGTTCCGCGCCAGCCCCTTCCGCAACGATCAGCGAACGCTGCCGCGCGTCGACCGTTCCGGACTTGACCTCGTCGTCAACCGCGTAGACAGCGCAGCGGTGGGCGGTGTCCAGGACGGCCGGAACCACGACGAGCGTGGCCGGTCCCGCCGCTCGCGCCACGAGGACGGCCGCAGCTTCGAGTGCCGATTCCGCCCCGGCGGTCGGCAAACAGAGCACCGGTCGAAGCTTGGCGCCCTCGGGTGCGGGATTGCGCACGACGAGGTAACGCACCGGGTCACCGTGGAAGAGCTTCTGCTCTTTCCACTCCGGCCGCAACTCACCGGACTGGACCGTCGACAGGAACGCGAACGCGAGGGCAGCGAGGCTCGTCATGGCGGCATGCTACGCCGCCAGAAGCTTCCCCGGCTGCCCTACAGGTGCCGCAGCACGTGGTCGACTTCCTCGGAGCTTCCGAGGATGACCGTCGTGCGCTGGTGCAGCGTCTTGGGCTGCACGTCGAGCAAGCGCTCCTTGCCCGCGTAGGCCTTGCCACCGGCCTGCTCGACGAGGAACGCCATCGGGTTCGCCTCGTACATCAGGCGCAGCTTGCCGTTGGGTGCCTTGGCGGTCGGCGGATAGAGGAAAACGCCGCCCTTGAGGAGCGTGCGGTGCACGTCGGCGACCATCGCGCCGGCGTAGCGGCTCGAGTAGCCGTTGTGCTGCGCCCAGTCGAGGTAGCGCTGGTAACCCTCGGGGAACGTCGGCCGGTTGCCTTCGTTGAGCGAGTAGATCTTGCCCTTGGTCGGGATGCGCAGGTTGTCCTCGACGCGCAGGAAGGCGCCGATCATCGGGTCGAGCACGAACATCGACACGCCGTTGCCGGTCGTGAGCACGAACACGGTCGACGAGCCGAACAGGATGTAACCGGCCGCGAGCTGGCGCGAGCCGGGCTGCAGCATGGCCTCGTCGGCGGTCGCCGCCGGGGACGGGTGCTGGAGGATCGAGAAGATCGTGCCGACGCCGCCGCAGACGTCGAGGTTCGACGAGCCGTCGAGCGGGTCGAACAGCACGCAGTAGCCACCTTCGGCCTCGGCGTTGTCGCGCAGCAGGATCGGCTCCTCGTTCTCTTCCGAGGCCACGATCGCCACGCCCTTGCGACGCCCGAGGCAGCGGAGCAGCGTCTCGTTCGCGATCACGTCGAGTTTCTGCTGGCGCTCGCCCTGCACGTTCTCGGTGCCGAGCGCGCCGAGCACGTCATCGAGCCGCGCGCGCCGCAGCTTCGACGCGATCACCTTGGCCGACAGGCTCATCGCCGACAGAATCCACGAGAACGTGCCCGTCGACCCCGGATGCTTCGACTGCTCCGCGAGGATGTGGGACTGCAGCGTGAAGAGGTTGTCGGAGCTGCGCTCGTCGAGCTCCTTGAGGAACGTGTTTTGGGTGCTCATGGGGCAAGTTTTGGGGGCCGACCAGTCTGGCTCCCCCCCCATCGGCCCGCCAGCCCCCGAACCTGCGTACCGCAGGCGGCGGGCTCGCGGCCCCGGGAAAGAGAAGGACCACTGGGGGAGAAGAAGGAGGAGAGAGGGAGCAAACCGGAGGGAGAAAAGGAGCTGGCGAACAGAGCGCAACGGCGGCTGGGCGGCTCGGCTCGGCCGGCGCCAACGAACGAACGTGCAGCTCGCCTCGGCGCCCCGCGCTCCCCCTTCCGCTCTCCCTCCGGTTCGCTCCCTCTCTCCTCGATCCGCTCCCCAACGGGTTCCTTCTTCTCTCTTCCTCTCTCACTTGGCGTACATCGAAATGACCCGATCGATCGCCCGCTCACACACCGCACAGAACGTCTTTGGATTGCGCGTGAACATGATGCAGTCCACCGACGACCGGTAGAGCCCGCGAGCCTCGTAAGCCGCGCCCTCGAACGCACCGACGCGCCCCGCAAACTTCTCTCCCTGAAGCAAGGGCGTCGTGACGGCCTTGATCTCGGCGAACAACGCCTCGTTGGCAGCGTCGTCGCGGCCCTTGGCGAGCTCCGCCCGGCGCGACTGGAACTTCAGGTCGACGGCGTCGTAGTTGGCTTTTTCCCAGGGCGTCGGGAGCGGCGTGCCGGGCTCGATCAGATCGCGCCACTTGAGGTTCCACGGTTCGCGCAGCGCGGTGACGTTGGGTTCCCAGGGTTCGGTGCCCGGCGGCGTGAACTCCTCGTAGCTGACCTGCGAGCTGTAGTACTCGTCGGCGAGGCCGCCGAGCGAGTGGCCAAGCTCGTGCACGAACACGTACTCGGCGACGGACGTGTCGGAGGCGCAGGTCGACCACAGGTTGTAGATGCCACCGCCGCCGTACTTGCGGCCGTTGAACAGGATCACGAGGAAGTCGTAGGGCGCGGCGGCGGCGAACTCGCGCAGCTCGCGGTCGCGGTAGGTCAGCACGTAGCGGTCGCTGTCGAAGGCGTTGTAGGAGGCCCCGAAGGCGCTCTCGCTCCATTGCTCGCGGCGCGGGTCGCGGATGCCCGACTGCGGCGAGGCGACGAACAGGCCGCGCACGTTGAGGTCCGCCGAACGCGTCGAGAAGGGCGGCGTGTCGAGCAGCGCGCGCGTGAGGCGCTTGGCGTCGGCCTCGAACTTCAGTTCCTCGGCCTTGGTGTACCCCTCGGCGAGCACAAGCAGGTCGAGGCGCTCGGCGGCGGGGCCGCTCTCGTGGATCGGCACGACGCGTGCGCCCGCACGCAGCGGCGCACGATCGACGAAACGCGAGGTCGGGTCGAACTTCTGCGCGAAGAACGGCGCGGCGAAGGTGCCGTCGGCGGCGCGCTTGCGAAGCCGCAACTCGACCTCCGCGCGCGGCTCGGGGAACCGCTGGCTCTCCTCGAAGGCACGCCAGACCTGCTTCGCCTCGCCGGTCGTCTCCCACTCGCCGAAGATCGAGCAGAAACCGCGCGAAAACAGCACGTTGCCGCTCGCGGGGTCGACGACCTCGAACAGGTAAAGCCCGAAGTTCGACGGGTCGACGAGCTGGGTGCGGCTCCCGGCCCACTCGCCCTCGAGGCGCAGGCCGACGGGCGCGAGGTGCTCGGACTTCGCGTCGCCCGTGTGGTGGTAGTCGAAGCGCAGCGTCGCTCCCGTGAACTGCGACTGGAAGCGCTCGAGGGCCGAAAGCTCGGCGGCGACGGGCGTCGAAGCGCAACCTGCGGCACTGAAGGCGAGGACGGCGAGGGTGGTGAGCAGCTTCATCGCGCGAAGAATAGCGCTGTGGCGGCCTCCGGAACCTCCCGGTAGTTTCTCGGGCGATGCAGCTTCGCCTCCTTCCGCTCGTGGGCGCGCTCGCTCTCGCGGGCTGTGCCGTGGTCCCCGGCCCCGGTTCGTCCGGCCGCCTCACGCTCGACGACCTGATCGAGCTCCCTCCGAAACTGCGGCTGGAATCGGCCTTCGCGGGCTGGAGCCCCGACAGCACGAGCTTCCTGTGCCTGCGCCGCGATCCGGCTTCGGGTGCGCGCCGCATCGCGCGCATCGACGTCGCGAGTGGCGCCGAAAAGCCGTTTGCCGACGCACAGGCGCTCACCAAGGCCTTCGCAGCCGCGCCGGGTGTCGACAAGGCGACGGCAGAGCGCTTCGCCGCGCGCACGCGCTTCGACTGGACGGCAGCGCGTGACGGCGTGCTGCTCAACGAGTCGAAGGACCTGTTCTTCCTGTCGCTCGAAAGCGAGCGCGCGGTGCGGCTCACCAACGACCCGCGCGAGGAAGTCGGCGAGACGCTCGCTCCCGACGGCAAGCATGTCGCTTTCGTCGCCGACTGGAACCTGTGGGTCGCGCCGACCGATGGCAGCTCGCCGCCGCGCGCGCTGACGACCGCGGGCAACGAAAACCTGCTGCACGGGCGGCTCGACTGGGTCTATCAGGAGGAGGTCTACGGTCGCGGCAATTTCGGCGCGTTCTGGTGGTCGCCGGACTCGACGCGACTCGCCTACCTCGTGATCGACGAGAGCCGCGTGCCGACCTACGTCGTCACCGACCACCGGCAAGTGCATCCGGTCAACGAGGCCTGGCGCTATCCGAAGGCGGGTGATCCCAATCCGGTCGCGACGTTGCACGTGGTCGAGCTCGGCAGCGGCAAGAGCACGCCGATCGAGCTGGGGCCGTGGTCGAAGGACGAGCCGCTGATCGTGCGCGTCGGTTGGACGCCGGACGCGACGCGCGTGCTGTTCCAGATCCAGAATCGCGTGCAGACGTGGCTCGATCTGGTCGAGGCCGATCCGGCGACGGGGACGACGAAGACGCTGCTGCGCGACTCGACCGCGGCCTGGATCGAGCCCAACGACGGGCCGTGGTGGATCGAGAATGGCCGGCGTTTCCTGTGGCTTTCGGAGCGCGACGGCTTCGCTCATCTGTACCTGTACTCGCGCGACGGAAAGCTCGAACGGCGAGTCACGCGCGGGCCCTGGGAGGTCGATTCGTTCGTGCGTTTCGACGAGACGAGCGGCGAAGCGTGGTTCCTGGGCGACCGCGACGACGTGAAGGGCGCGCAGCTCTTCCGCTGCAAGCTCGACGGCAGCGAGCCGGTGCGCGTGACCCGCGAGGACGGCACGCACGTCGTGCAGATGGCGCCGGACGGACGCCATTTCGTCGACACGTTCTCGTCGGCGAGCGAGTGGCCGCAGTTGCGGCTGTGTGCGGCGGACGGGAGCGTCGTCCGCGAGCTCGAACGCGTCGACGGCGCGCCCGCCGCGGCGAAGGGCGTGAAACCGGCCAAGTTCGTGAAGCTGCGCACGCGCGACGGCGCCGAGCTCGAAGGTGCGCTGATTCTGCCGCCGGGTTTCTCGAAGGGACGCAGGTACCCGACGCTGCTCTCGATTTACGCAGGCCCGCACGCGCCGCGGGTGCTCGACCGACCGCTCACGACCGACGGCCTGTTCCACACGATGCTGGCGCAGGAGGGTTACGTGGTGCTCGCCGTCGACAACCGTTCGGCGAGTGGGCGCGGGCTCGAGGCCACGAAAGCCATCTGGCAACGGCTGGGAGAGGGCGAGCTCGCGGACCTCGAGGACGCGGTCGACTGGCTGGTGGCCCAGGGCATCGCGGACCCGGGTCGGGTCGGTCTGTGGGGCTGGAGCTACGGCGGGTACCAGACCGCGTTCGCGCTCACGCACTCGAAGAAGTTCCGCTGCGGCATCGTCGGGGCGCCGGTCACGGACTGGCGCCTGTACGACTCGATCTACACCGAGCGCTACATGGGCCTGCCGACGGAGAACGAGGCCGGGTACCGGAGCAGTTCGGTGCTGGAATCCGCGGCGAACCTGTCGGGGCGTGCGCTCCTGATCCACGGGGTCATCGACGAGAACGTCCACCTGCAGAACACGCTGCAGTTCGCCGAGCGCCTGCAACGCGCGGGCCAGCCGTTCGACCTGATGCTCTATCCCGGCAACCGCCACGGGATCGTCGATCCCGTGCAGAACCGGCACAAGTACCTGACGATGGCGGCCTTCCTCCGCGCTAACCTCTAGCCCCCTGTCCCACCCCGACGCCGCGGGCCCCCGACCTCTCCCCGCCGTCCTCACCGGAGACCCCAACTCCCCATGAGCCAATCGACCGACGCGAGCGAAAAGACCATCCTTGGCCACCCCGCTGGCCTCTTCGTCTTGTTCTTCGCCGAGCTGTGGGAGCGCTTCTGCTACTACGGCATGCGCGCGCTGCTCGCGTTGTACATCGCGCAGCAGTTCTTCTCGCACCTGAACGGCGATGACGCGCAGGCGCAGGCCTCCGCGAGCTACGGTGGCTTCACCGCGCTGGTCTATGCGCTCGGAATCTTCGGCGGCTCGATCGCCGACCGGGTGCTCGGCTACCGCCGTTCGATCGTGATGGGCGGCCTGTTCATGGCCGCGGGCGAGTTCATGTTGATGGTGCCGCAAGGCAGCTACATGGGCTTCGACCAGAAGCAGGTGTTCTTCTTCGGCCTGTCGCTCCTGATCGTCGGCAATGGCCTGTTCAAGCCGAACATCTCGAGCCTGGTCGGCAAGCTCTACAAGCAGGGCGACCCGCGGCGCGACGGCGGCTTCACGATCTTCTACATGGGCATCAACATCGGTGCCGCAATCGCGCCCGTGTTGTGCCAGATGGTCGCGGCGGCGATGGGAACGCCCGAGATCGGCGTGAAGGGTGAGCCGGGTTACGTGCCCGCCGAGTCCGACTACCGCTACGGCTTTGCGCTCGCTGGCGCGGGCATGTTGCTCGGTTTGGTGTGTTTCAGCGCGTTCACGAAGCTGCTCGGCGACAAGGGAACCGCCCCCGAAGGCAAGCAGGGCCTCGGACCGGTCGTGATGGTCGCGCTGGGCGGCCTGATCGTCGCCCCGGGCGTGTTCATGCTGCTCGCGCTGCGCGACAACGTCGTGGGCTACATCCTGTACGCCAGCTTCGCGGTGATCATCGCGTTCCTGATCTCGGTCGGGATGCGCGAGGAACGCGAGCAGAAGGAGCGGCTGTTCGCGCTCGTGCTGATGCTGATCCTCAACTGCGTGTTCTGGATGGGCTTCGAGCAGGCCGGCAACTCGCTCAACTTCTTCGCCAAGAAGCAGCTCGACCCGCTTTCGGTCGGCACGTGGACCATGCCGCCGGAATGGTGGCAGTCAGTCAACGCGGTGCTGATCGTCCTGTTTGGACCCGTGTTCTCGTGGCTGTGGGTCGCGCTCGACCGCAAGGGCAAGAACCCGTCGATCCCGGCCAAGTTCGGCCTCGGATTCCTCGGCATGGGCCTGGGCTTCCTCGTGATCAACCAGGGCATCGGTGCCGCGACGTCGGCGGGTCTCGTGGCCTGGTACTTCCTGCTCGGCCTCTACATCGTGCACACGCTGGGTGAGCTGTGCCTCTCGCCGGTCGGTCTCTCGATGGTGACGAAGCTCGCGCCGGGGCGCATGACCGGCATGGTGATGGGCGCGTGGTTCATCTCGATCGCGACGGGCAACTTCCTCGCCGGCGAGGTGTCGACGATGGCCGCGAAGAAGGCTGGCGCCGCGGTCGACGCACTCGGCAAGGTGCAAGCCTACGGCGAGGTCTTCACGCTGATGGTGTACGTCGGCATCGGTGTCGGCGTCGGCGTCATCGTGCTGTCGGGCCTGATCAACCGCTGGATGCACGGCGTCAAGTGATCCCATGAGCCCGCAGGGACGATCGTTGTACGCCGAGCACGTCGCGGCTCGGCAACGGACGACGGAGGCGGCGCTGGCGGAGTGCGGGTACGACGCGCTCGTGCTCTCCAGCGGCGCGCCGTTCACCTACTTCGCCGACGACCAGGAACCGCCGTTCCACGAGAACGGGCACTTCGCGCACTGGGTTCCGCTGCGTGGGCCGCACCACGTGCTCGTGGTGCGGCCGGGCACGAAGCCGCGGCTGGTGCGCGTGGCGCCGGAGGATTACTGGTACGAGCAGGCTCCGCTCGGCAGCCCGTTCTGGGCCGATGACTTTGACTTGCAGGAAGTCGGCACGACCGACGCGGCCTGGAAGCTCGGGCTCGAGGGCAAGCGCGTCGCTTACATCGGCGACGAGACGGCGCGTGCGCTGGCGGCGGGCATCGCGGCCGTGCACCACAACCCGGCGGCACTCGTCGCGCGCCTCGACTGGGAACGCGCCTACAAGTCCGAGTACGAAGTGGCGTGCATGGACGAGGCCGAGACGGTCGCGGCCTGGGGACACCGGGCGGCGCTCTCGGCCTTCGACCACGGCGCCAGCGAGCTCGAGATCCACCACGCGTACCTCGCGGCCGTCCGCTGCACGGAAGCGGAGCTGCCGTACCCGACGATCATCGGGCACGACGAGAAGGGCGCGATCCTGCACTACACGGGCAAGCGCTCGCAGCGCAACGGGCGCGTGCTCCTGATCGACGCGGGCGCGCGGCACCTGGGCTACTGCTCGGACATCACGCGCACGTGGACGCGCAAGGAGTGCGATTCGCGCTTCCGCGCGCTCGTGAAGGGCATGGATGCGCTGCAGCTCAAACTGTGCGAGCGCGTCGTCCCCGGCCTCCCCTACCCCGACCTGCACGCCGCGGCGCACGTGATGATCGGCAACCTGCTGCACGAGCTCGGCGTGCTGAAGGTCGCCGGTGACGAGGCCTTCGACGAAGGCCTGACGAGCCCGTTCTTCCCGCACGGCCTCGGCCACTTCCTCGGGATCCAGGTGCACGACGTCGGCGGCCGCCAGAAGGACCCGACCGGTGGCATCGTGCCGCCTCCGCCGAAGTCCCCGTTCCTGCGGACGACGCGCAAGATCGAGGAGCATCAGGTCTTCACGATCGAGCCCGGTTGCTACTTCATCGAGATGCTGCTGCGCCCGCACCGCACCGGCGGCAAGGCCGACTGCTTCGACTGGAAGCTGATCGACGAGCTGTCCGAATTCGGCGGCGTGCGCATCGAGGACAACGTGCTCGTCACGGCCTCGGGCCACCGCAACCTGACCCGCCCGCACATCTAGCGGAGAGCGAGCGCGGGCCGCGGTTCCCGCAGCTCAGCCTTCGCCGCGAATCGACTCGCGCGTGCGCAGCGCGTCGGAGAGCGTGCGCACGTCGTGCGTGCGGATCCACTCGACGCCTTGCTCGGCACACCACAGTTCCGCTGACAGCGTCGCGGCGCCACGCTCGGCGACTTCGCGTCCCAGCGCGGCCCCGAGGAACGACTTGCGCGAGAGCCCGACGCACAGCGGCAATCCGAAGCTCTGCAGCTCGCGCAGGCGCCGCAGCACCTCGAAGCTCGGGCCCGGCTCGCCGGACAGGAAGAAGCCCATGCCCGGATCGAGCGCGATGCGCTCGCGTTCGACTCCCGCGCGCTCGCAGGCCTCGAGTCGCTCGCGGAAGAACAGCGTGAGCCGCTCGATCCAATCGAGCGTGTACGGGCGCTCGACCGATTTCTCCGCACGCGCCTCGCGCGAGGTCGAGTGCATCAGGATCAGCCCACAGCCCGAGCCGGCGAGCAGCCCGAGCATGCCCGGCGTGCGTGCGCCGGTGATGTCGTTGATCGCGCAGGCGCCGAACTCGAGTGCCGCGCGCGCGACCTCGGGCTGGTGCGTGTCGACAGACACGCGCACGCCCTTCGCGGCGAGGCCGGAAATCACGGGCTCGAGCCGCTCGATCTGCGTCTTCGTCGGCACGTCGGCCGCGTCGGGGTGGCTCGACTGCGCGCCGACGTCGACCATCGCCGCACCGTCCGCGACCATCTTCAGGCCGTGCTCGAGCGCTCGGTCCGCGTCGAGAAAGCGCCCGCCGTCCGAGTAGGAATCGGGCGTGACGTTCAGGATGCCGAGGATGCGCGTGGCCACGGCGCCAACTCTACGGGGAACGCCGCAGGCCGGGGAGGGTACAACTGGAGCCCAAAATCCGCCCCGATGAGCCCGCTTCCGCTCCCCACCGCCCGCACGCTGCCCTTCACGGCGCCGTGGCTGCTCGCCCCTATGGAGGGCGTGACCGAACCGTGTTTTCGCGACCTCGTGCTCACGCGCAACGGTCCCGACGCGCTCGGTGGCACGTTCACCGAGTTCGTGCGCGTGAGCTCGATGCCGATCCCGCGCGCGGTCGTGCGCCGCCACCTCGGGCCGTCGAGCTTTCCGCAGCCCGTGGGCGTGCAGCTCATGGGCAACGACCTCGAGCGCCTCGCGCAGACGGCCCGCAACGCCGTCGCGGCTGGAGCTGTGCTCGTCGACCTCAACTTCGGCTGCCCCGCGAAGGGCGCGATCGCCGGTTGCGCGGGTTCGGCGCTGCTGCGCGATCCCGCCGCGGTCGAGCGCGTCGTGCGGGCGGTCGCGAGCGCCGTCGATGTGCCCGTCACCGCCAAGATCCGCGCCGGTTACGACGATGCGAGCCGCGTCGAGGAGCTCGCGCGCGCAGCCGAGCTCGGCGGCGCGTCGATGCTCACCGTGCACTGCCGCACGCGCGCCGAGGCCTACTGCCCCGAGGTCGACTGGACGCGCATCGCCCGCGCCGCGTCGTCGGTCTCGATCCCGGTCTGCGGCAACGGCGGCATCGATACGCACGCGGACTTCGAGCGCCTGCGCCGCGAGACCGGCGCGCGCCTGGCGATGGTCGGCCGCGGCGCTCTCGCGGACCCGTGGATCTTTTCCGGACGAAGCGTGAGCCGCGGCGAGGCCGCACGTTTCCTCGTGGAGTACGCGCAGCTCATGAAGGAGCGCCACCAGTGGCCGGGTGGCGGCATCGCCGCGCGCCTGAAGCAGCTCCTGCGCTACTGGACGGCCGGTGGGCTCGTCGAGAACGCCGAGCATCGGCTCGAGTGGCTGCGCGAGAAGGACGGCGCTCACTTGCTCGCGAGGCTCGAAGAGCTCGCCTCGCAGCCCTGACTCACGCGCCCGCGCTCCTGCGTCGAGCCTTTGCTCAGTCCTTCATCGCCGACAGCAGGCGCGAGATCATCGAGCCCCGCCGCGGCGCCGCCTCGTAACGGACGCAGTCGCCGTTGAGGTTGAGCTTCTCGTGGTCGCCGGGGATCTCCTGCGCCTGGTGCACGCGCTCGGAGAGCTTCTGCTCCATGTTCTCGGGGTGGTAGCAGCCCGTACGGCGCTTCCAGACGGTGCCGCCGGGTTGGCAGCGGAACCACTTGCAATCCTTGCAGTCGACCATGGTTGGGGGCGCGCGGGAGCGCGGCGGCCGCGCACTTTCCCCGCAAAGGCGCCGCAGTTCAAGCCCCCACGCGCGCTAGCCGCCCCGCGCGGACTTGCCCTTGCCCCCCGGCCGCTTGCCGCCGCGCCCGCGCTTCCACGAGCCGCGGCTGGGGTCGGCGCTCTTGTTGTCGAAGCCTTCCTTGTTGGCGTCGAAATCGGGCTCCATCATCCCGCGCGAGCGCCGCTCGGCCTCGGCCCCGTCGAGCTCGATCCGCCGCGCCTCGACGCGGAAGATCTCGAGCCCCTGCGCGCGCGCCACCCGCTCGCGCAGCGTGCGCCCGTCGGCCGCGTCCGCCCACGGACCCTTGTGCGGCGTCCACTGGAAGAGCTGCGCCACGTTCTCGTGCGCGTAGTGCAGGTATTCGGGGTTGTCGGTCTGGAACACGAACAGGCCACCGGGGACGAGCGCGCGCCAGATCGCGAGGATCGTGCGCGGCGTGAGCTGGCGGCGCGGCACCTTGTCGCGGTCGTAGTAGGGCTGCGGGTGGTAGAGGTGCACCTCGTCGATCGAGCCGGGGCTCGCGCGGGTCGTGATGAACTCGCTCGCGTCGCCCCAGGCGAACTTCACGTTCGTCAGGCCGCGCTGCCCGGCGCGCAGGCTGCCCAGGCGCACCGCCGGCGGCACGAGCTCGACCCCGAGGTGGTCGAATTCCGGCCGCGCGAAGCCCGAAATGAGCAGGTAGCGACCGTTGCCGCAGCCCAGATCCACCATGCGCTTCGCGCGCCGCCCGAAGGCCGCGTCCCAGTCGAAGAGCTGGCCGGGATCGCCGAGCCCGACGCGCGTGCGGGTCCAGTTCTCGTGGGGCAGGACCTCGCCGGGCAGGTCGGATTCGCGGTCGAAGTCACGCTCGGAGGGCATCGTCGGGGCATCCTATCGTGCGAGCTCGCCCCAACGCTCGGCCCGCGCGCGCGTAGGCCGCTCCCGGCGGATCCTCCGCCGCCCTTGATCCCCTCGCGGTCGAGCCGCACCCTCTCCTCCCCCATGACCGCCCCCACTCCCTTCGCCCTGCTGAGCCCCCTGAGCGTGCGCCTGCCCGCCCTGTGGGTGCTCGGCGTCGCCTCGATCAAGATGTTCGGGGGCTCGCCCAACGACATCCCGGAATTCCTGCGCACGAGCTTCCTCGGCCCCGACATGGCGTTCTTCGGCGCGATCATGGTCGAGCTGTCGTTCGCGCTCGTGGCGCTCGTGTTCCCGCGCTGGGGCTGGATGCTGATGAGCGCGCTGTACGCGGTTTTCCTCGGCGTTCTCACGCACCTGATCGCGACGGGGGCGGCGAGCTGCGGCTGCTTCGGCGGCGCCGTCTCGCTCTCGCCGGCGAGCATGATGGCGATCGACGGCTCGTTCCTCGCGCTGATGCTCGCGACGCGTCCGTGGCGCGCGATCCCCAAGGGCCCGACGAACTGGCTCGTGGTCGCGCTGCTCGCGGGCCTCGGCGCCGCCGCGCCTTGGATTCTCGTGGAAAACGAGCAAATCGAGGTCCCCGCGCCCGTGCAGGTTCCGCCGACGCCCGCGGCCAGCGCACCGGCCTCGAACGACACGACGAACGGCGCCGGAGCGGGCTCGCAACAGCCCGACGCGAACAACGCCGGCACGCCTCCGCCCGCGGTCGCCGTCGGTGCGTGGCGCCTGCCCGAGAAATTCCCGCAGTACGTGCACCTGCGTCCGCCCGAGTGGGTCGGCAAGTCGATCCACGAGACGCAGCTCGCGGTGTGGATGGACACGCGTGCGTACCCCGAGGACGCGACGTGGATCCTCTACCTCGAGACCTGCTCGCACTGCGCCGAATACCTGAAGCAGCTCGAGGCCAACTTCGCTAACGACCCGAAGGTGTACGTGTTCGTGCGCCTGTCGACGGACAAGGACGAGGTCGAGCAGGTCGTCCACATCAAGCCGCCGGGCGAGCAGGCCGCGCTGCCCAAGGAAACGAGCTGGGTCGTCAGCCCGCAGTTGCCGCCGTGGGAGCTCGTGCTCGAGGGTGGCATCGTGCGCAGCGCGACCGCGCACGGCGACGAGTGAGCGCAGCGTGAACCCGCGTTTCGCCCCGTGGATCGTGCGCCTCGCGGCGCTGTGGCTCCTTGGGGTGAGCTCGATCAAGCTCTTCAAGGGCACGCCCGCGAGCCTGCCGCCCTTCTTCGCCGAAGGCTGGTTCGGGCCCGACCTCAACTTTCGACTTTCGATCGTGGTCGAGCTCGTGCTCGGCCTCGGTGCGCTGGTCGCACCGCGCGTGATGGTGCTGCCGCTGGCGGCGCTCTACACGCTGTTCGTCGGTGTGCTGATCGTGCTGCTCGGCCAAGGCGCGGAATCCTGCGGCTGCTTCGGCGGCGCGCTGAAATTCCCGCCGGCACTGATGCTCGCGATCGACGGCCCGCTGCTGATCGGCTTGCTCGCCTCGCGCGCCTGGAAGGGTGCCTTCGAGCGCCGCCCGCCGCTGGTGGTCCTCGCGCTCACGACGTTGCTCGGCGCCGCAGCTCCCTTCCTGCTCATTCCGCGCGCCGAGGTCTCGACTTCTCCCGACCACACCACGCCGGAGCGCCCGCGCTACGTCGTGCTCGATCCCCCGAGCTGGATCGGCAAGCCGCTCGCCGATTCGGTCCTCGCGCGCTGGCTCGACGTGCCGTCGCTGCCGGGCGACGCGCACTTCGTCCTCTACCGCGTCGACTGCGACCACTGCCGCGAGGCGTTGCGCGCGCTCGAGCGCAGTTTCCTCGACGATCCCAAGGTCTACGTGCTCGTCGCCATGCGCGAGACGGGCGATGAAGAGCGCCGGGTGGTGGATGTCCTGCCGCCTGGTGAGCTCGTGGATCTGCCGGGGGATGTCATCTGGCACATCACGCCGCCTTGGGAGCTGGTCGTCGAGGGCGGGGTGGTGGTGTCGGCGAAGGCGCTGGCGACCGAGTAGTCCGGCGAGCGGCGGAGGCCGGACGGGGCGAGGTCACTTCACGGCGACCAGGTACGCCAACCACGACGCGCAGTTCTCCCCGCGCAGCCCCTTGCGGAACACACCGTCGCCATCGCCCTTCGGGCCCGCGCCCTCGAAGTAGGTGTCGACGCGCGCAAACCCGGCTTCGACGAGCGCGTCGCGCAGCTCCCCGAGATGCCAGAAGCGCCAGTCGTACCGGAAGGCCTTCATCTCGGTGCCGTCGGGAAACTCGAAGCGGATGAAGCACGTGTAGTCGCCCGTGCCCGGCCAGTAGCGGTGCTGGTCCCAGACGTAGGTGAAGCCACCGCAGCGGCGGCGTTCCTCGAGCTCGTTGGTCGCCTCGGGGCCGCCGAAGAGGTCGATCAGGAACAGGCCGTCGGGGGCGAGCGAGGCGCGCGCGCGGCGGAAGTACTCGACGAGCTCCGTCCGCGTATGGAAGACCCAGTAGGAGAAGTTGAACGCGATGCGGACGTCGGGAGCGCGGCGGCCGGGCTCGCGGACGTCCTTCAGGTGCAGGTGGAGGCGCGCCGGATCGACGCCGTCGCAGTTGTGCGCGAGGCCCCAGGCGACCGGCTCGGGATCGATGTCGAAACCTTCCGCGCTGTGCTCGCGGTGCAGCTTCACCCACGTGGCCGAGAGCAGCGCGGTGCCGCAGAAGTCCTCGCGCAGGTGGCGGGCCGGGCGGCCGCGCTCGCGCTGGAAGATGCGCTGGATCAGCGCGAGATCGACCTCCGGCGACTGCACGGCCTTCTGGTAGAGCAGGTGCTTGTCGGCGGTCGAGGCCGTGAAACGGTGCTTGGAGCGGCGGGAGCGGGCGCGGCGGGCCATCGTGCGGAGAGTGGAGTGAAAACGAAGCCACGACGGCGCGACTCGCACCGCAGAGACCTCGCTTGGGGAGGAGAGTTTCGGCGAACTGGAGGCAGCTCCGAACTCTTGGAGCCGGCCGAAATCTCGCGACACGCGGTCGCGGATTGGCGGGCCGACTCGGTTCCACTCGCGGGGCGCGCCCGGAGCGAAAGGAGCGGGAGTTCAAACTCCTCCTGCGGGGCGGGGAACGCCCCGGGAGCGAGCCCGGACGGCCAGCGTCGGAAAAGTGGGCGGCGATGTCGCCAGCGAGTGCGATTTGGGCCACGCGGGTCCCAATCGCAGCGCCAGTGCCGGCGCCCGAGTTCCTAGGCGACGGCTTCCTTCAGGGCGCGCAGGACGCGCTCGTTGGTCTTGGGGTCACTGACGACCACCCGGACGGCCCCGTCGATGTGGCGCGGCACGCTGACGATCCCCGGAATCAACCTCCGGGCGACCTTGCGAGCCACGTCATTGGGGCGCTCGACCCGCAGGAGGATCCAGTCGCCGATCGAAGGCATCGGGTGGATCCCGGGGATCGTGGAGAGCCGGGAATAGAATCTGTCCTTCTCGTCGATCACGGTCGCGGCCTCGTGTCCCCTCGCGGGACGGCAGCGGTTCGGAACGTCTGCGTCCGGTTTTTGGACCACCCTTGGGAGAGGCCCCCGCACGCGGGGCGCACACTATCTAGTGTTGAGACAAGGATCAACCGCCAGCCGTGGGATATTCCACGAATTTTCCACAAAGGCCCCACGGTGCTCCGGCCCCTTGCGGGTCGAGCGCGCGAGGCCGATGCTCGCGCCCCGATCATGTGGGAAACCCAGACCCTCCATCCCGGCGCCTCCGCGCGGCTCCTGGTGCCCTGCTCCACCTCCAATCTCGGGCCCGGATTCGATTGCGCCGGACTGGCGCTCGAACTGTTCCTCGAAGTGCGGGCGAGAGTCGCGCCCGGTGCGGCCGAGAGTCGCCTGAATCTGGGCTCCGGCGAGGAACGCCAGTGGCCGCGCGGGCCGGAGAATCTGCTGCTGCGCGGACTCGCACGCGGGCTCGAGGCCTCCGGGGCGCCCAAGGAAATCGCATTCGAACTCGACGTGGCGAGCGCGATCCCGACCCGCCGCGGGCTGGGCAGCTCGGGCGCGGCGATCGTCGCGGGCCTGGTGCTGGGCGCGAGCGCCGGACCGCGCAGCGTGAGCCGCGAGGAACTGCTCGAGCTCGCACTCGCGCTCGAGGGTCATCCCGACAACGTCACCGCGGCGCTGTTCGGCGGTTGCGTGCTGTCGCTGCCGGTCGCGGGCGAGCGCACGCGCGTGGTGCGGCAGGCGCTGCACGAGTCGCTGCGTTTCGCGATCGCGTGGCCGGATGCGACGCTCGAGACGAGCTTCGCGCGCTCGCTGTTGCCGCGCACCGTCGCGCTCGGCGATGCGATCGAGAACCCGCGTCGGCTCGCGCTGCTGCTCGAAGGCCTGCGCAGCGGAGACCGCGACCTGCTCGAGCTCGGCGGCGAAGATCGCCTGCACGTCCCCCATCGCCTGCCTCACATTCCCGGCGGCGCGCGCGCGCTTCAGGCGGCGAACGAGGCGGGAGCGTGGCTCGCGACGATCTCCGGCAGCGGCTCGGCGCTGTTTGCGATCAGCGACGAGGCGCACGTGCACGCGGTCGCGGCGGCCATGAAGCGCGGGCTCGGCCAAGCATCGCCGCCCGCGAGCGCGCACGTCGTGCGGCCCGCGAGCGGCGTGGAACTGCGCGTTTTGCGCTGAAAAAGGCTCAGGAACGCACGTAGCCGTGCTTCCAGCCTTCGACCAGCGAGAGCGTCTCGGCCTGGCACGAGCTGGCGGCGAGCGCGTTCGCCGCACGCTGCGCGGTGCGCGTCGGGATGCGGTCGAGCGAGTTGCCGATCGAGCGCAGGTCGCTCGGCTCGGCCGCGAACTCGCGCAGGCCGACGCCGACCAGGAACGGCAGGTTCTGGCGCGCGGTGGCGGTGACGCCGAAGGCGCCGAGCGGCTTGCCGAGCTCGCCACACACCTCGACGAGCGTGCGCAGCGCGCGCATCACGCACGGATGCAGCGCCTCGAACCAGCCCTTGAGCTCAAGGTTGTCGCGGTCGGCACCGAGCAGGTGCTGCGTGAGCGCGTCGAGGTTGACGAGCATGAAGTCCGACTCGCGCGCAAGGTCGCGCGCGCCGAGCAGCGCCGCCGCGGTCTCGACGATCACGCCGACCTGCGGCTTCTCCGCGTGCGGCTCGCGCCGCTTGCGCAACTCGAGGCGCTCCTCGAACACGAGTTCCTTCGCGCGGCGCAGCTCGCCCGCGTCGGTCACGAACGGCAATGCGATGCGCACCGGCCCCGCCGCGCCCGCGCGCAGGATCGCGGCGAGCTGGCGCCGCAGCACGAGCTCGCGCGACAGCAGCGCGCGCATCCCCGAGCGACCGAGCGCCGGGTTCGGCTCGCGCGACTCGTGCAGGTACGTGAGGCCCATGCCGGAATCGGCGTGCAGCAGGCGGAACGTCACGGGCACCCCGGCCGCGTTGACGACCGCGAGGTAGTGCTGGTGGAGCGCGTCCGCCGTCGGCGGCTCGCGGTCGACGAGGAACAGCAGTTCCGTGCGGTAGACGCCGATCGCCTCGACACCTTGCGCACGCGCCGCCTGGACCTCGGGCAGGTTTCCGCAGGAGGCGTACAGGCGGATCTCGACGCCGTCCTCCGTGCGCGCCTCGCTCGCCGACCAGCCGTCGCCGGCCTCGGGCGCGGGCGCTTCCGCCGCGGGCTCGCGGTACTGCGCGCGCACGACCTCGTCGGGGTTGATGCGCGCGAGGCCCTCGCTCGCGTCGAGGATCACGAAGTCGCCCTCGTTCACCGCGGCGAGCAGCCCGGGCACCGCCGTCAGCGTCGGGATGCGCATCGAACGCGCGAGGATCGCCGCGTGGCTCGTCAGCGAACCGGCCTCGGTCAGGATGCCGAGCACGTGCTCACCCGCGAGGTTGAACATGTCGACGATCGACAGTTCCTTCGCGGCGAGGATGTAGTCCTTCGGCCGTTCGGGACGTTCGGGGCTCGCCGAGCGATTCTTCTCGAGGTGCCGCAGCACGCGGATGCCGACGTCGCGCAGGTCGACCGCGCGCTCGCGCAGCGTCTCGTTCTGCACCAGCTTGAAGATGCGGTCGAAGTCGCCGATCACCTTGGCGATCGCGGCCTCGAGGCACAGGCGCTCGTTGAGGATCAGGTTCTCGACGTCGGAGTGGAACACCGAGTCCTTCAGGTACGCGACGTGCACGTCGAGGATGCGCGCGTCGTCGACCGGCACCTTGCCCGCGAGCTTCTCCTTCAGGTCCGCGAGCTGCGCGCGCGCGTCGACCAGCGCCTTGTGGAAGCGGTTGAGCTCGCCCTCGACCGCCTCGCGCGGGATGCGGTCGAGCGAGGCGTTGTCGAGCTCGTAGTCCTTGCGGTGGATCGGTCCCACCGCGAGGCCAGGCGCGACGGGGGTGCCGCGCAGGATGACGCCGCCGGCAGGGCGCTCGGGACCAGCCTCGAGGGGGAAATCGGGGGGCACGGGCTCGGTCATGGTTCGGAGATCGTACGGCCGGCGCGTTTTCGATAAAGGGCGCGAGACGCGCAGGCCCTCCGCGGCCAAGATGGGCGCCCGGATTCCTGCCATGCGAAACCTCCCCATCTCGGCCCGTTCGTCCCTGTTCCTCCCGCTGCTGGCCGCGGCCAGCCTGCTGTTCCCCCTGTCGGTCGCCAGCGCCGCTCCCCAGGCGGCCCCCGCAGCGCCGGCGAAAGCCGCGCTCGAGCAGCCGGGCTGGAAACTGGCCCCGCCGAGCGAGCTCTACGAGGTCGAGAAGGTCGTCGACGGCGACACGGTGCACATCCTGCGCGGGGGCAAGCTCGAGAAGCTGCGCCTGAACTGCGTCGACACCGAGGAGAAGATGGCGACGAACTCGAACGACCCGACGAAGCCCTCGACGACCTTCGGCGAGGACTGCGCCCAGTGGGCGGCGAAGTTCTTCGCGGATCTGGCCGAGCCGGGCCAGAAGTCGAAGGTCGGCCTCCTGTTCGCGAACGGCATGGAGGAGCGCGACGTCTACGGACGGCTCCTGTGCCACCTGATCCTGCCGGACGGCCGCAACTTCAACCTGCTGCTCGTCGAGCTCGGCAAGAGCCCCTACTTCAACAAGTACGGCAACGACCTCGTCTGCCATCAGGCGTTCGTCGACGCGCAGGCGCGCGCGCGCAAGGCGCAGAAGGGCATCTGGGATCCCAAGACCAACGTGCCCAAGACCGAGGGTGCGCCGAGCGCGCGCCGGCCCTACGAGCAGCTGCTGCCGTGGTGGGAGGCGCGGGCGCTCGCCATCGACGGTTTCCGCGCGGCGGCGAAGAAGGATGCGGCGCACGTGGCGGCGGCGGACATGCCGCACGAGCTCGAGCGCGCGCTGGAGAGTTCCTCCAAGGGCGAGGACGTCGAGATCTTCGGCACGATCCAGCGCATCTTCCACGAGGATGACGGCACGCTGACGGTGCTGTTCCGCACCGGCGACAAGCAGCCGGCCTTCCGCGCGAAGTTCGCGCGCGAGCACATCGGGATCGCCGAGAAGCTCGGCCTCGACAAGCGCGACGACGAGGAGTTCGTGCAGAACTACCTGTGGGTGCGCGGGCGTGTCGTGAAGGGCGCGCGCGGCTTCGACATGACCTGCGACGACGCCTCGAAGTGGCGCGTGGCGGGTCCGGAGCCGGTCGAGCCGACGGCCGCGGGGCGCTGAAAGTTCAGTCGCGGCGCGGCGGGCGGCGCTGCGAGTTGCGACGGTCGGGATCCGCGCGGCGCGTGCGCCGGCCGCGCGCGAGCGCGACCTCGCGCAGCTCCACGAGATCCGGCGGCAAGGGCGCTTCGACGACGAGCGGCTCGCCCGTGATCGGGTGCGGCAACTCGAGCGCATGCGCGTGCAGCGCCACACGCTGGAAACGGAACGGATCCTCGCGGAACTTGCCGTACTTGCGGTCGCCGACCAGCGGCCAGCCCGAGTGCGCGAAGTGCAGGCGAATCTGGTTGTAGCGGCCGGTGACGAGCTCGACCTCGACCTCGGCCACGTCGGGCCCGCGCGCGTTGACGCGGTAGAGCGTGCGCGACGGCTTGCCGAGCGCCGAGACGCGCGCGTGCGCGCCCTCTTCGAGGATCGGGAACGTGATTGCGCCTTCGTCGCGGTCGGGACCGTTCAGCGCGAGCGCCCAGTAGAGCTTGCGCAGCGCGCGCTCCCGGAACAGAACCTCGAGCGCCGAAAGCGTCGTGGCGTCGCGCGCGAGCAGCATCACGCCCGACACCTCGCGGTCGAGGCGGTGCACCGGCAAGACCTCGCGGCCCTGTTCACGCATGGCGTCGAGCACGGTCGGACCTTCGGCGCCCGGCGTCGGCACCGACAGCAGGCCGGAGGGCTTGTGCACGACCAGCAGGTGCGGGTCTTCGAACAGGATCAGGACGGGGAGGCTCATCGGCGGCGTTTCGGGCGCGGATTGTAGGATCTCGCGCCATGCTCTCCGCACGCACTTTGGCTGGAATGGTCCTCGCGCTCGCCGTCGCCGCCTGCCACACGGCGGAAGTTCGCACCGCCAAAGCGCCGAAACTCGCGGCGGAACCGGCACCCGCGCAACCGCCGGCGCAGCGCATCGACCTCGAGCGTTTCCGGCCTGACGTGGACCGGTTGCTCGCGGAGGCGCTCGCACGCGGCCAGTCCTGGCAGCTGCTCAGCGGGCTGTGCACGACGGCTCCCAAGCGCCTGTCGGGCAGCGTGGGCGCCGAGAAGGCCGTGCAGTGGGCGGCGCAGGCGATGCGCGACGCGGGCCTCGAGGTGCGGCTCGAGCCGGTGATGGTGCCGCGCTGGGAGCGGGGTGAGCTCGAGAGCCTGCTCGAACTCGACGCGGAAGGTGCGCCGCGGGGCTCGTTCCCGATTCTCGCGCTCGGCGGAAGCGTCGCGACCTCGCCTGGCGGAGTCAGCGCCGAAGTGATCAGCGTGACGAGCTTCGACGAGCTGCGCACGCGCGCCGCGGAAGCGCGCGGGAAGATCGTGCTGCTCAACCGGCCGATGGATCCCGGCCAGCACGACTGCTTCGCGGCCTACGGCGGTGCCGTCGACCAGCGCGGGCGCGGCGCGAGCGAGGCGGCGAAGGCCGGAGCGCGCGCGGTGCTCGTGCGCTCGATGACGATGGCGCTCGACGACCATCCGCACACCGGCGCAATGCGTTACGAGAACGGCGTCGAGCCGATTCCGGCGGCCGCGATCAGCACGCGCGCGGCCGACGCGCTCGCGGCACGCATCGCCAAGGGCGAGCGCGTGCGCCTCAACCTGCAGCTTTCCTGCCGCACGTTGCCCGACGTGCTCTCGCACAACGTCGTCGGCGAGCTCGCCGGCACGAATCCAAGCGAGATCATCGTCGTCGGCGGCCATCTCGACGCGTGGGACGTCGGTCAGGGCGCGCACGACGACGGCGCGGGCTGCGTGCACGCGCTCGAGGCGGTGCGCCTGATCCACGCGCTCGGGCTCCCCCACGCGCGCACGCTGCGGGTCGTGTTCTTCATGAACGAGGAGAACGGCGCGCGCGGAGCGGACGCCTACTACAAGGCGCACGAGGCGGAGCTCGCGCGCCACGTTCTCGCGGTCGAGTCCGACGCCGGTGGCTTCACGCCGCGGGGCTTCTCCACCGACGCGCCGCCCGATGGACTCGAGCTGCTGCGCGAGATCGCGGCGCTGCTCGAGAACGCCGGCGCTGCGACGGTGAAACCCGGGCACGGCGGCGTCGACATCGGGCCGATGGCCCGCGCGGGCGTGCCGCTGGTCGGCTTCCGGCCCGATGACGAGCGCTACTTCGATCACCACCACTGCGAGCGCGACACGCTCGATGCCGTGCACCCGCGCGAGCTCGCGCTCGGCGCCGGAGCCATCGCGGGCCTGCTGCACGTGGTGGCGAACTTGCCCGAGCCGCTGCCGCGCAACCCGCCCAAGCCGGACGACGCGCCAGCGCGCTAGAGCTCACTGCAGCGCGGCGAGCTCGCGCTTGGCTGAGGCGCAGTCGTTGGTGTGGTCGATGGATGGGGCCCGCGACGGAACGGTGTCCGACGTCAGCGCAGGCGCGAGAGCGGCCGGATCGAGCGAAGTCCCCGGGCCGCCGGATGGTTTTCGCGCCGCGACGGCCCCAGCAGGCCCTAGAGCTCCGACAGCGTGCAGGTGCGTCCGCGGTTCTGCTCGCGCAGCCACTCGAGCAACGGCTGGAAGTACTCCACCATCGCCTTGGCCGACAGGTCGGAGCCCGTCGCCTCGCGCAGCATCACGCGCCAGTCGCCGCTCGCGCCGGGCTCGAGCAGCCCCTTCAGGAACTCGCCGACCTCGCGCGAGCCGTAGTAGTTCGTGTCGCGCGGATCCTGGTGCAGGATCTCGGTCGCGATGTGCTGGTGCAGCTGGAACAGCAGCACGAAGCTGAGCGCGTAGTCGTAGTAGCCCGCCGGGTCGTCGTTGATGTGCGTCTTCGTCGCGGCGTCGCAGAACTCCTCGCCGCGCGGCGTCGGCGGCGCGATGCCCTGATAACGCGCCGCCAGTTCCCACCAGCGCGCGTTCCAGCGCTCGGGTGCGAGCTCGCCGTGGTAGAGCTCCTTCTCGAACGAGAACATCGTGCCGGTCGACCACGGGATGAACACGACGTAGTTGAGCGCCTCGCGCAGCAGGAGCTGCATCGGATCGGCCGCCTGCCCACCTGTTTCAACGCCGATCGAGCGCACGAAGCGCGGCTGCATCGCCGCGAGCCCCATCAGCGAGCCGACCGCCTCGTGGTAGGCGCGGTTGGCGCCTTCGCGCAGCAGCGGCGGCACGCGCGGGTTGGTGTAGCTCAGGTAGTAGTAGATGTGGCCGAGCTCGTGGTGCGTGGTCTCGTACCACTCGGCGTTCGACTCGACGCTCATCAGCGAGCGCACGTCGTGGTCGAGGTCCATGTGCCATGCGGACGCGTGCGTGTTCTTCTTCCACGCCGCGCCCTGCGGCAGCGGGTAGAGCGACGAGCGCTCCCAGAAGACCTGCGGCAGCGACTCGAAGCCGAGGCTCGTGTAGAAGCGCTCCGCCTGCTGCACCAGCCATTCCGGCGACTTCTGAGCGAGCGCCGCGTCGAGATCGAAGCCCTGCACATCGACCAGGTTCGACCAGTCCTGCCCCCAGCGATTCGGCAGCCAGTGCGCGGGAATCTGCTCGGGAACGGGCCGGCCGTAGCGCTCGGCGAGGCGATGGCGCGCCCACGTGTGCAGCTCGCGGTACAGCGGCCGCAGGTCGCGGTTGATCTGCTCGATCGTGCTCGCCATCTCCTCGGTGGTCATGCCGTATTCGCTGACCATGTAGGAGAAGTAGTCGCGGTAGCCCAGTCCGCGCACGACCTCGTTGCGCAGCCGCCGCAGCTCGACGAGCCCCGGCCGCAGCCCGATTCCGACTTCCTTCGAGCTCTCCCAGATCGCGCGGCGGCGCGTGAGGTCGCGCTCGCTCTTGAGGCCGTTGTCGATGTCGTTCGCGCTCAGCTCCTTGCCGTCGAGCCGGAACGCGAAGCCGTAGAGCTTCTCCACCTGCGCGGTCTCGGCCTTGATGCGCTCCTTCACGAGTTCCGGCTGCGTCTGCGGGCTCGCGGCGGCCTTGAACAGCACGGCCTCGAGCTGCTTCGCCTGGATCGGCTCGAGCAGCTCGCGGCGCTCGAGCAGCCTGCGCGCGGTCTCGATGTTCGCGACGCTGCCGGTGAAGGCCGCGGTCGCCTCCTCGGCCGCCTGCGTGCGTTCGGCGTTGGTCGAGTCGCCCTCGACGATGTGCGTCTGCGACGACCACTGCGCCTCGCTCGAGGCCGTGTAGAGCTTCACGTACGTCGCGCTGTAGCGCTCAAGGAAGGCGCGCGCCTCGGCACGGACGGCATTCGTTTCCTCGGAGGGCTGGGACGCGCAGGCAGGCAGCAGCGCGAGCAGGAGACCGGCAGTGGAGAGCTTCATGCCGCGCAGCCTAGCCCCCCTCGCCGGACCTGTCAGGCCGGGTCCAAGGGCGCAGGAAAATTCTGCGTCACTCAAGCCGCGCCCCCGCGCCGTTCGAGAACGGGCAGATTCCTGGGGCAACCCGCTGGGGCGCCCCGTCTCCCGTTTCCCACGAGCAGAGCACCCCGAATGGCCTGGATCGACTCGCTGTTCCAGCAGATGGTGGCGGCTGGCGCCTCCGACCTCCACATGACCAGCGGCCTGCGGCCGTACTTCCGCGCCTCCGGCGACGTGTCGCCGATCGACGGCTGTCCGGAGCTCTCCGCGGAGCAGCTGCGGCAGGTGCTCTACGACATCACGCCCGAGCGCAACCGGCTCGAGTTCGAGGAGTGCAGCGACACGGACTTCGCCTACGACGTCCCCGGGCTCGCGCGCTTCCGCGCCAACCTGTTCATGGACCGCAACGGTCCGGGCGCCGTGTTCCGCCAGATCCCGAGCGAGGTCCTGACGGCGCAGCAGCTCAACCTGCCGAAGGCCTGCCTCGACCTGTGCATGCTCTCCAAGGGCCTCGTCGTCGTCACGGGCCCGACTGGCAGCGGCAAGTCGACCACGCTCGCGGCGATGATCGACCACATCAACAAGACGCGCACGGACCACATCATCACGATCGAGGACCCGATCGAGTTCGTCCACCCCTGCAAGAAGTGCACGATCGTCCACCGCGAGGTCGGCGAGCACACCGAGACCTTCGGCGCCGCGCTCAAGGGCGCCATGCGCCACGACCCCGACATCCTCCTCCTCGGCGAGATGCGCGAGATGGAGACGATCAAGCTGGCGCTCTCCTGCGCCTCGATGGGCATGCTCGTCTTCGGCACGCTGCACACCAACAACGCGCCCAAGACGGTCGACCGCATCATCAACACCGTCCCGGCCGAGGAGCAGAACCAGGTGCGCGTCATGCTCGCCGGCTGCCTCGCCGGCGTCGTCGCCCAGCTGCTGTGCAAGAAGGTGCCGA